>CAJWZP010000003.1 GCA_913050325.1 uncultured bacterium | reverse complement strand
CTTTTAAAAAAATTTAACTTTTTAGGTTCTCCAATAAATCGTATTAAAATTTCAATAACAAAAAAAACAGTAATTGAGTAATCTATATAATCTATTGTTTGTCTAATAAATTGACTTAGATTGTAAGTATTAACTCCAATAGTTATTGCATTAAGTATGATGATTAAAACTACGATAAATTGAAAAATTCTACTTTCTTTTAAATTGTATAAAAAATTATTCATATTCATATAAATTCTAAAATTAACAAAATTAATACTGATCTGCAAGATAATTGTATATAAAATTTGGGTTTTAGAAAATATTATAGGTTTACACTACTCTGTTTATATTCTTTAGTGTTTATTTGAGAAATTTTTTTTATTTGACAGATTTAAAACACTAGTTATTTTAAATAACAGGTTGAGTTAGACTCAATATTGATTGGGTCACGAAGAAAGCTAAGAGATTAGCACTAAAACTCAATCTTTTTTTTTGCCTTTTTTCCTTTTTTATTTGATAAATTTAGTTTGGTTGCGGAGGAGGGATTTGAACCCCCGACCTTTGGGTTATGAGCCCAACGAGCTACCAGACTGCTCCACCCCGCACATTTAGAATATTTAAATATACTGGGTTGTCAAATCTTTGATTTTAAGAATTAAGAGATATCTTTTTTATAAGACTTAAAACATCATCATTTATGCTCTTTTCATCTAACTCTTTCTCGCCTGAAATACATTCATTATTATATTTGATAAAATATGAGCACATAAATTTGGAATTTTTATACTGAATATTAAATCCGAAAGGAAGGTCACATGACCCATTAAGTAATTCTAATGCTTTCCTTTCCAGTCTAGCAATCAATAAATCATTTGAAGATACAAAATTTTTAAAAAAGTCGTTAAATGAACCACCTTTTCTTGCTTCAATAGCAATAAAACCTTGAAGAGGAGATGGAACCAGGTCTGATATAGAAAAATATTCTGTGATATATTCGGATAGTCCTAATCTTCTTACACCTGCAGCAGCTATAATAATCGCATCAATATTGCCATCTATTACTTTTTTAATTCTTGTATCAATATTACCTCTAATTGGTTCTATTAATACGTCATTTCTAAGAATTTTAATTTGCTCTGTTCTTCGGTTACTGCCTGTGCACACCAAACTATTTTTTTTTAGTTTATTTAATGAAATTTTATTTTTAGAAATTAAGACATCTCTTTCATCTTCACGTGGAGAAACAGATATTATTTCCAATTGTGACGGATTTTCAGTGGGTAAATCCTTATATGAATGGACAGCTAAATCAATTTCATTATTAATAAGAGCATTTTGTATTTCTTTAACAAAAGCTCCTCGGCCGCCTAAGATATCTAAATTTTTCTTTAAATTCTGGTCACCTGTTGTTTTATATTTCTTAATTTCAACTGAATAATTAGGAAAATTTTCTTCAAGAAAAGATTTAACGTAATTAGCTTGCCATAAAGCGAGCTTACTACTTCTGGTACCTATTCTTATTTCTTGCATCATCAATTTTATCGATAATTTTTTCTTTCTTTAAATTTAAATTAAATAAATCTTCAATCAATTTAATGCTAATTTTATCGAATCTCAATTCACTTTTTATTTTAGCTAATGGAGAATGTAAAATTTTATTAGATATTCTTTGCGCTAATAAATTTTTATCAATCCCAGGGTTGGATTTGGTTTCGTTGTTAACAATTTCTTGAATATGGTTTTGAAACGAAAGAATTAGATCTTTTAAAGAAGATGTATATTGCCATGACTCAAAGGATTCAACATTTTGATTTATAATTGAAACAGCTTCTTTCATACTGGTCGAATAATTATTATTGTTATCAATGGATAAACTCTTAAAATCATCTAAATCATATAAGTAACAAAAATCTTTATCTCCAATCCTAGGATCTATATCTCTAGGAAGAGCAATATCAATCAAAAGCTTGTCACGAGTTTTAATCTCATCAAAATCATTAGGTTTAAGTAAGAATTCATTTGAACCAGTAGCCGTAAAGAAAATATCAACATCATTTATTAGGTCATAAATATTTTCGAATTGAACAGGCTTACCGCCAAATTTATCACAAAAAGTTATTGAATTTTTAATATCTCTTGAAGCAATAAATATTTCTTTAATATTTTCATTTTTAAGACTATCAACAAATAATTGTGACATTTCACCAGCACCAATAATAAGAGCTTTTTTATCAGTCAAAGACTCAAATATTTTTTTTGAAAACTTTAACGCAAGATTAGATATAGACTCTGACTTAGATCCAATATTAGTTTCGTTCCTAACTTTTTTTGAAACTCTTAATGACATTTGAACAAGTCTATGTAAATTAGGACCAACAGTGTTTAACTCATTTGCTTTATTATAGCTATCTTTTATCTGATTAATTATCTGAGGTTCGCCTAAAATCATTGAATCAATCCCTGATGCAACTTTAAATAAATGATACACTGCATCACTTCCTGACATTAATTGATAGATAATAGGTGATTTTTCTATTTCTAAAGAGTGGAATTCTGATAAAAATTTAACAAGGTGTGAAGAAATATCAGTATTTTTAGAACTTACATAAAGCTCCACCCTGTTACAAGTAGATAATATTAAACACTCATCTACGCCTGGAATTTCCTTTAGTTTTCTCAAAGCATCATTTATTGATTCTTTATCAAAAGAAAATCTTTCTAAAAAAGAAATTTCTGAATTATTATGGTTTATGGTCAATACTGATAACATTTATAACATCTCCAAATGCCTTGATTCCCAATCCTCTTGCTCGGGACAAAAATATTTTAACCTAGTTTTTTTATATTCTTTAGAACTATATAATGCATCATATTTATCAATTCCGCTAACTTCTGAAAGTTGTTTAATTAGATTATTGCAATCCATAGCAGATCTTCCATGAATCATTGTAAATAAGGAATACGGCCAATCAGGATAAGTTGGTCTTCTGTAGCAGTGACTGACTGATTTAAAAGCAGCCATTTTGGGTGCAACCTCTTCAATTTTATCCACAGGAACATCCCAGACACCCATGGCATTAGCTTTAAATCCAGCTTTTCTATGATGTAATATTGCCGCCACTCTTCTCATAATCCCTTTAGATTTTAACTTTAATAAAGTATCAATTAATTCATCAGAGGATATGCCAACATTTTTGGCAATATGCTTATAGGGTTCTGGAATAAGAGGAAAATCCTCTTGGACCTGTTTTATAATTAAAATATCTTTATCACTAAAATCATAATCTTTAGATATGTTACTTTCTCCATAAAAATTATTTTCTTCTTTTGATCCAATATTATCTTTTCCAGTCATGTCTAGTCTTACACCAATTTTAAATAACTTAAGGGTAGGTAAGATTCTTGTTGATTTAGCATTTGTTAATTCAGATAATATTTTTACAGTATTCTCAAGTCCAATTTTACTTGATGGTGGAACTGCTAAAGTAAACCATAAATTATAAAAATGATTTCTTTTGTAGTTATGCGTAATGCCAGGATGGAGGTTTATAATTTCTGCAGCACTATCTAAATTCTTATTCTCAAATGCCATAGCAATTAGAGAAGATTTATATTTCATGCTTCGTGTATCAAAAATAGAACTAATCTGTCTAATATATTTAATTTTTTTGAGATTAGATATTCTCTCTATGACCTCAGATTCAGAAATATTTAATTGTTTACCAATTTTAAAAAATGGTGAATCCTCAACAGGAAAATTGCTCTGAAGAATATTCAACAATTCATTATCTATATCATTAATATCCATAATAGACATTTTAGTATACACAATTTATAAAATTTTATAGAATTCCGGCGGGGGGCATTAATGTAAATTCGTCAATGTTTACGGTATTTTTTAATTTTAAATTATCAAAAATTACTAAGGCGACTTCTTTTTCATTCATCATCGAATCTTTATTCCATCCATCTCCAAGATCATCCCAAATAGCAGTGTTGGTTGCACCTACTTCTGCATGAATAACCCTTACACCTTTTGGCCTAAGTTCTTCTCTGAGTGATTCAGTAAAACCTTTTAATCCGAATTTAGAAGAACAATATGCTGACCAATTAGGAAAGCCCGTTTTTGACGCAATAGAACCCATATTCAGTACAACTGAATTTTTTCTTAAAGCAGAAAATAAACATTGTGTAAGATAGAAAGGGCCAGTCAAATTTACATCAATTATTTTTTTCCAATCATTTAATTTTATTTTATCAATGGTGCCTAGTGAATTGGTACCTGAATTATTTATTAAATAATGAACAGTTTTAAGATCTTTCTTCAGCTTTAAAGATATTTTTTTAATTTGTTCTGGTTTGCTTACATCGCATTGCATACAAGATAATTTTCCAGGAAAATTTTTTACCTCATTAAATAATTTATTTAATTTTTTTTTATTTCTCGAGAAAGTAACAACATTATGGCCTTCATCTAAAAAAAGATGTACGAGCTGTCTACCTATTCCACTAGTACCGCCACTAATTACTACGTTTTTCATTTAAACAATATTCCTATGATTACCAATAAGATTTAAGAATTCAGCCCTTGTTCTTTCATCACTTTTAAAGCTTCCTAATAATTTACTAGTTATTGTATGCGTGTCTGAAGTTTTTACGCCACGCATTTCCATACACATATGTCTGGCCTTTAAAACTACTGCAACTCCTTTGGCTTTAAGATTTGCTTGTAAGTATTGGGCCACTTGGTTAGTAATCCTTTCTTGATTTTGTAATCTTCTTGAAAACGTTTCTAAAGTTCTCGCCAACTTGCTTAGACCAACAATTTTTTTATTCGGCACATACGCAATATAGCCTTTACCAAAAAAAGGAAGAACATGGTGCTCACAAAAAGAATAAAAGGGAATATCTAATTGGACAATCATTTCATCAGTATTTTCAACATCAAAAGTTGTCATATTAAACTCGGGTGGAGATAAAAACTCTTTAAATGCATCTAGGTATCTTCTAGGAGTATCAAGCAAACCTTCTCTGTTTGGATCTTCTCCTATTACTTGCAAGAGCCTAACAACCAAATCTTGATAGTCTGATTCAGAATTTTTCTCATATGGAAAATTAATCCATGTTCCTTTTTTATCTTTTTCAAATAAAACAATAAATTTCTTTTTTGGAAACATTTTTCTATATTTCTTTTTAGTTTTTCCAGAATCTATTATGTCATCAACTATGATATCAGCATCTTCAGGGTTATAGACATTTTTACAGCCAAAAAAACTAGCTACAATCATGCCGTTTTTTGGAACTCCAAATATTTTTGTTTTGGAAGTGATTTTATTCTTCTTTTTAATATACTCAATTCTAGAAATTATATCTTCCCATGTTAATTCAATAGTTTTCATTTTTCACCCCTATAATCGAAATAATTTTCAGATGTTTCCCACAATCTAATATGATAAAGATAGGCAGGCTGTGGAATTTTATCTACCAGTTTATCCCATAAATATTTCGCAATATTTTCACCAGATGCACGAACATTAACAAAATGATCAATTTCAACATCTAACCTTTTATGATCTAAATAATCAATTACTTGCATAACTATGGAATCTAAAACATCTAACTTGATTATCATTCCAGTGTCATCTGCTACCTTACCACTAACTGTTAATTCCAAATAATAATCATGTCCATGACCATTGGGATTATTACATTTACCAAAAATTTCTTTATTTTCTTTTTCAGAAAATTTATCATTGTGCAGCCTATGTGCGGCACTAAAAGAATAAATCTTTGTTAAGGTACAATTTTCTTCCATTTACTTCCAATAATCCACAAATAAATCTTTAGTTTCGTACAATCTCACTTTTAACAGCTTACAACTAGTATCTTTTAATTTTTCATCAATACATTCATACAGTATTTTAGCAAAGTTTTCTGTAGTTGGAATTAATTTTTCAAAATAATCAGTATCGATATTTAAAAATTTATGATCGAACTCTTTTAAAACGCCCTTTAAGATTGGTTTCAAATTATAAATATTTATAATCATACCTGTCTCAGGGTCAACGGGACCTTTAACTGTAGTTTCAAGAACATAATTATGACCATGTCCAAATTTACTTGTACATTTTCCAAAATTCTTAATATTTTCTTCCTCAGACCATTCATCATTCCAGTATCTGTGTGAAGCAGAAAACTCAATTCTCTTTGATAAAGTCATGTAATCGTTCATTTGAAGTTTAAGAATACCACCTAATAAGAAAAAATTAATTCATTCAAAATGATTTCTATATTAATATTACACTATGTTAAATAAAAAATTTCAATTTAAAATCCCTAAATATTTTAATCTTACTTTAGATTGCATTGAAAAATGGGATCAACATAGTTCTATAAAAAGAAAAACAGCACTATATGAAGTAGATAATAATCTAAAAGTAAAAAAAATTACATATTCTGACTTAAATAAAAAAATTAAACTTTATTCTCATTTTTTAAAAGAAAACAAGATAAAAAAAGGTGACAGGGTTGTTTTAAGATTGGAAAATTCAATCGAATTTATAATTTGTTTTTTATCAATTGTTAAAATTGGAGGAATCGCTATACCAACCAGCACAATGTTAAAAAAAAATGAACTAGAAATTATAATAAAGAAAACTAGACCCAGGGCAGCTATTTCCGACACTTTGATTAATTTTTTTAAAGAAAATAAAATAAAAACTTTAAGAAAAGAAATATTAAATATTAAAACTAAAACAAATTTTCTGGATTATAGTGAAAAAACTCTAGCTAATGATCCGTGTTATATATGTTTTACATCTGGCTCTACGGGTGACCCAAAAGGAGTATTGCATGCACACAGGTCAATCTTAGGAAGAGAACCATCTACAAGATTTTGGTTAAGGTTGAAGCAAGATGATATAGTTTTTAATCCAGGGAAATTAAATTGGACTTATAGTTTAGGTGCTGGATGTCTTGACTGCCTGAGGTTTGGATCAACTGTAATTATTTACTCTGGAAATCACGATATTAATAACTATTTAAATATAATAAAAAAATTTAATGTATCTATTTTTATGACTGTTCCTGGAGTTTTTAGACAAATTAATAGATACCTGAATGAAAACAAAAATAATATAAAAAAATTAACTCCAGTGAATAAATTCATTAGTGCTGGTGAGCACTTAGATAAAGAACTAATTTTAGCTTGGAAAAAGAAAACTAATAAATTTATATATGAAGGATTAGGTATGAGTGAAATTAGTTATTTTATTTCTAATGATCCAAATAAAAAAATAAAACCTGGTTCTTCGGGAAAAATACAACCGGGTCATAGCGCAAAAATTATAAATAATAGTTCAAGAAGGGTTAAAACAGGTGAAATAGGAGAATTAGTAATTAATAAAAATGATCCTGGTTTGATGTTGGGCTATTGGAAAGACAAGATATCTACAGATAAAAAAATAAAAAAAAATTTTTTTCATACTGGTGACTTGTTTAAAATAGATAAAGATAACTTTCTATGGTTTATATCTAGGAAAGATGAAATTATTAATGCTTTTGGGTACAGAATTTCACCAATCGAAATTGAAAATACAGTCAATAAACTGAACTTTGTGCAAGAATCTGCATTATGTGTCAAAAAAAAAGATGGAAAAGAAATAACGTCTTTAAATATTGTAATTGATAACGATAAGGAAAAAACAATAAAAAGAAATAAAATTAAAAATTTTCTTCAAAAGGAATTGGCTGACTATAAGTTACCAAAAGAAATAATAATAGTTTCAAAAATTAAAAAAACTAAAACAGGCAAAATTATTAGAAAGACAAACTAGCTTTGAATAACATCTACAATATTTTGCATTACTTCCAATGGGCTTTGTTTACCTACAGCATTAGGTGTAATAATTGGCATTTCAACCCCAGCTTCAATAAATTTATTTAATGTATTTTTACAATTTGAAACAGAACCTACTAGTGCAAGATCTTTCACTAGTTCAGCTGTCAAACATTCAGCAGGGTTTTCACCAGCTTGTATTCTCTTTACTATTTCGCCATACCCGCTTAAGTCGAGAACTCTTTGATAATATGGAAGCCTAGCATATCCTGATAAACCTTTTATTGCAGATTCAATTGCTTTATCTTCATCATCTGAAATAAACGAAGGTAATCCTGCAGTCATACAGAATGGTGTACCTTGTAAGTCAGAATTTTCTCTACCTTTTGAAACTGAACTAATTAATTTTTTAATGTGCTCAGTGCTTGCTAAATATGGCATTAAGCCATCGGCTACCTCGCCTGCCAGTTCGGCTGTTTTTTCTGTTAATCCTGCTATGAATATAGGGAACTGTGTTACTTTTCTTTTTAAACTTATCTGCTCAGAGCTACCGTCTACATATGACCTAATATCATTCACATATGTCCTCATTGATTCTATTGGATCACCCATATCAATTCCTAATCTTGAATTTACTGGTTTATGTGAAACACCCAATCCTAACAATAATCTATCATTACTAAATTCTTGAATGGTCATCGCTTCCGCTGCACATAAAACAGAATGTCTAAGATAAATATTTGAAATCCATGTTCCTACTTTTGTATTGGACGTGTGATTTGCCATTAAATTTGCATTTGCAAGACCACTATAAGGTGGAACCTCGGGTGATAATATTGAATATACTCCTGAATCCTCTGCCATTTTTGCTATAGCAATTAGATTATTAGTTGAACATCCCCATACAGGTGTAGTTACCGAAACTTTCATAAAAAACCTCCAAAAAAAATACTATTAAAAATATACTTTACAGTTAATACAATTCAAACATCTCTTTGAATATCATCACAAATATCATATAATACTTTTATGCCACCAAGCATTGAAGAAATAAAAAAAATATTAGAGCAGTTTCAACTCAAAGAGAAACAGTGGCTAGCGGTTCCTTACATAATTGGAATTTTTCTATTTGTTTTCTCTATTATAGGGCTTGTTCTTTTAAGCTACGTACTTTTTTAACCAAACATCTAAAACATTAACTATATCTAACATACCAATTTCGTTTCCTGTATTATCGAAATATTTTTTGTTTGATAATTTAACCTCAAGAATTTTTCTCATTTTTCTTTTATTTTCATTATTTAAGGAAATTCCAACAATATTGATTATATTTTTTAAAGGAAAAATTACCAATGACCTTTCTCTATTTATAATAAAAAGGGATTCGCTTGTTGAATTAATGTCTAATAATAATTTTATTCTTGTTTTATCTAATATTTCAAAAGTAAAACTGTTATCTAAATTTTTTTTTAAATCTTTAAAAAATTTACTATCTTCTGTCACAGAAACCTCTATATGTTATATTATACAATATATATTTATGGAAATTAGTGTTCAAAATCCAAGTACTTTTATTACCAAGGTTTCAACTTTCTCAAAAAAAGACAATCGTAAAAATACAGTGAAATTAAAAGTCGTTTATTGGAATAAAAATATATTTCTAACCAGGAGAAATAAAGATTCAAATTGGTATAAAAATTTATTATTAAAAAAAGATTTAGAAATCGAAATTAATGGGATAATTTATAAAGGCAATGCATATGAAATGAATGATGAAAATATTATAAATAAAGTTTCAAACATAAAATATTCAGATAAACCAGACAGAATTATAGAGCAAAGATTTGGATTCAAAGTCGATCTATTGGGAGAAATACAATAGCTTCAATATATGGAAATATTCAAAATTTAAAAAGCTATGAAAAGAAATTGCTAACAAATCTTTTTAAAAAAAGACTTACTAAAGAAAATATCATCACCAAAGACTTTCTTCGTATTCTTACAAACTGTAATACCGAAATAGATAAAGACTTTAACCTTATCGTAAATCATAGAGGTAAAATAACCATGATATTTCTTGGTAATCCATTCGAAATTGAAAATTTTTTTAATAATGAAACACTTAGATCAAATCCAACGCAAAAAAGATTAATTTTCATATCTAATAAAAAAAATATTTTTGAAAAAAAAGATAAAGTTGCATTAATCAACTCTAAGCTAAATAATTTTTTATTAATTCAAAATTCAGTGAATATTAATTTTGAAATTTGTTATAAAAACTCAGGAAACAAGAAAAATCTTTGGACCTCTGAATTATATAATGATATAAATGATTTAAACAAATCTGCATATTGGACAAATCTGAAATTTTCGAAAAAAAATAATCTAAAATTGGTTGAAAACAAATCAATGAAAGAAAAAGTTTATTTGGTTGGAGTATCAGATAATTCACAAAATGATTTGGATTATTCAATGGATGAACTTAACGAATTATGTTCATCTTTGGACAAAATTGTAGTAGGGTCAAAAACACAGGTGAGAAAAAAATATGATACTACTACATTAATTGGAAAGGGTGTTTTAAATGAAATATTATTAGAGGCTAAATTCTACAATGCAGATAAAATCATATTTAATAAAGAGCTATTACCTCACCAAGCAAAAAAAATTTCTAATACAACCACAATAAATATTTGCGATAGGACATCCTTAATACTCGAAATATTTGAAAAAAATGCAAAGTCTAAAGAAGCACATATTCAAATTGAACTAGCAAGGTTAAAATATGAACTACCAAGATTGATTGGAACAGTAAAAAACTATTCTCAAATAGCAGGAGGTATAAGATCAAAGGGTCCTGGAGAAAAAAAATTAGAACAAAAAAGAAGATATCTTAGGAAAAGAATTAAAGATTTAGAAAGAGAGATTAATAATTTGAGCAAAAGAAGGAGCTTGACTAGATCTCAAAGAGAGAGAAATCAAATGATATCTGCAACACTAATTGGATACACATGTGCAGGAAAATCAACATTATTCAATAAATTAACAAGGTCAAATGTTACAGAAAGCACTAAAGCATTCTCTACATTAAATCCCACGACTAGAAAAACTTATATTTCTGCTGAAACTCAAATTCTATTAAGCGATACAGTAGGTTTCATATCTGATTTACCTAAAGATCTAGTTTCGTCCTTTAGAGCAACACTAGAAGAAATTGGAGAGTCAGATATTTTAATCCATGTTGTAGATTTGAGTGATATAAATTTTGAAGAGAAAATTTTATCAGTTGAAAAAACTTTAAAAGATACAGGCCTGGAATTTAATAAGATAATTACCGTATATAATAAAATTGATTTAGTAACAGATCAAAATAAAATTATTTATAAAAATTCTAGTCCTCAACAATGTGTATCTTCTTCAAATGGTGAAGGCATTGATCAATTCAAGATTTTCTTAGATAATAATATAAAAGAATTGAAAAGAAATTTACAAATTAAAATCTCAGCTAACTTCTAGTTTTTATAATCCCATTTTTAATAACCTTAATATTTGATGAGTTACTTACATCAAAATTAATTGTATTGGGATTTTCAGACTTGTAAGTCTTTACTTCTAATGAATCTCCAGGATAAACAGGGCTAGAAAATCTTAAAGTAATTGAGTCAAGAACTGAGGGGTTCCCGTTTAAATTTGTATCTATTATTTGCTCCATAGTCATAGCCATTGTGCAAAGACCATGAACAATAATTCCAGATAATCCAGCTTTTTTAGCAGTATCCTCATCTAAATGAATAGGATTAAAATCATTTGATGCCTTTGAATAGGCTTTAGTTATATCATTATTTATATCAAATCCAGTGGAATTTAGAATTTCGGGCTCAGCTTTAGGTTTATCATTTTTCTTTTTTTGATTATTTTTTAACTTATTAGATTCTTTTTTAATATCTGATTCTGCAGCTCGAATAAAAAGAGTCCAGGTTGAATCTGATATTTTATTCTTATCCTCATCATGATGCTCTGCCAATAAAGTAAGAATATAATTAGCACCTTTTTGAATAATACTTTGAATCTTTGCATATGTTTCAACAGTTTCACCAAACTTCAATAACCTTTTAAAATTCATAGTTTGTTCCCCATGGACAAGCATAAGGACATTTTGTTCCATCTCTTCAATAGAACCATGCAAATCAGGCATCTTCCAAATACTTTCTAATATTGAAATTTCTTGTGCAACGGAATAAATATTTGGTGCAACATTATTATCTAAGTAATAATTATTTTTTGAATTAATAGCTCTTAAATATCTTTCTACTTCTTCTTTTTGGATAGTATTTTTTACCTCGGGCGTTTTAAAATTTACTAAATTGGTATTTATAGGCATTTTTCATTCTCCTTATCTTTGATTCTTAAAATATTACAATGAAGTAACTATATCATCTAGTCTCTGTTTTTTATTTTTGGAATTTGTTAATGTTCTGCCTAAAACAATGTAAGATGCTCCAGAGTCAATGGCATCCTTAGGAGAGATCACTCTTTTTTGATCATCATCCTTTTTGTCAAACCTTACTCCAGGAACTAATAACTTAACTTCATCACCAAAATTTTGTCTTAGGAGTGAGATTTCTTCTCCGGAACAAACAATTCCATCCGCACCACTTTTAATTGATATTTCTGTAAGATTCAAAACATTATCAGAAACACTTCCTTTAAAATTCAATTTCTCTATATCATGCTGACTAAAACTAGTTAAGATTGAAACTGAAAACATTTCAGGAGATTTAATACTTGTTTCTTGTTCTAATTTATCCAGACGTTCTTTAACCTTCAGTAGTGAATGTTCACCTGCTAATGCATGAACTGTGAATATTTTAATATTATTATAGAACATAAAGTCAATGGAATTCATCATTGTATTAGGAATATCGTAAAATTTTAGATCTAGCATTATTGATACATGTTTGGATTTAAGATAATCGAATAATACCTTGTGATTGTTCAGAAATGAGATCGGCCCAATTTTTACCAGTTTCATAGGAGGGCACAGATCATTTACTAAGGCTTCTATATCCTTAATATCATTTTCATCAATTGATAGAATTAATTTATCTAACTTTTTCATTAATTAAATTCAACAAATCCTCGATATTTTCTAACAAAATCTCATCTTTTTCTGAGCTTGATCTATCTCTTAATTCAATGATCCCTTTTTCAAGTGATTTGGGACCAATTATAATTTGCAATGGTATGCCAATCAAATCGGCATCTTTAAATTTTATACCAGCACTCTCTTTTCTATCATCCAATATAACTTCAATATTTTTATCAATTAATAAATCATAAATATTATTTGCATTATTCATGACTTCAATATTCTTTGTGTCTGTCGGTATAACAGTGACATGAAAAGGCGCAATATTTATAGGCAAAGTAATTCCATTTTCATCATTGTTTTGTTCCACTGCTGCTGCGACAACACGTCCTACTCCAATTCCATAACAACCCATGAAAAAATGTTGATTTTTGCCATCTTTATCTGTAAATACAGCACTCATTGACTCACTATACTTTGTTCCAAGCTTAAAAACATGACCTACTTCAATCCCTCTTGTAGATTTCAAAGTATATTCAGGAAATCCAGGGCATTCATCGCCATCCATACTTTGTCTACAATCCATAAAACCCTCTATATGAAAATCTCTTCCGTGATTTACATTAAGCAAATGAAAATCTTTTTCATTACCTCCAGTAACATAGGATGTCATATTTTTTAATTCATTATCAGCGTAAATTTTTAATTCCAGGTTCATTGGGCCAGTAAAACCTTTTACTGTTTTTAATTTTGATATTTCATTATCTGAAGCAAGTTCAGCAAAATCTAAACCTCTATGTTTTTTATATTTTGTTAAACTAAGTTCATGATCTCCTCTCAATAAGACAGCCTCAATGCCTTCGTTAGTAGATAAGACCATTGTCTTTACAATCTTTGAAATTTTAACTCCAACAAATTCTGCGACATCTTTTGCACTTACACACGATGGAGTAGAGATCTTTTCAATTTTGTTTTCAGGCATATTCTTACCTGCACCCCTTTTCTTTTCATGTTCTTGTAAATCTAAATCTTTTTGTTTAAAAACAACTGGAGTGGTTTCTATATTAGCAGCATAATCACATTCATCGCAAACCATTATGACGTCTTCACCTGTTTCAGCTAAAACCATAAATTCGTGTGAAAAACTTCCTCCAATATTTCCAGAATCTGCCTCTACAGCTCTAAATTTTAATCCGCATCTTTCAAATATTCTTTTATATGCATCAAACATTTTTGAATAAGATTTATCCGCAGATTCTTCATTTATATCAAAACTGTATGCATCCTTCATTACAAATTCACGAGCTCTCATAACTCCAAATCTAGGTCTTATTTCATCTCTAAACTTAGGTTGAATTTGATAAATAGTTAAGGGTAAATTTTTATATGATTTTATTTCCTTATCCACTAAATCAGTTACGACTTCCTCATGAGTTGGGCCAAGACAAAATTCTCTTCCAGCTCTATCGTTAAATCGTAAAAGCTCTTTACCATATATATCCCACCTTCCACTTTTTATCCATAAATCAGATGGTGTAACGTAGGGCATCATAACTTCAATGGCACCAGCTTTGTTCATTTCATCTCTTATGATATTCTCAACTTTTCTAAAGACTCTCAATCCTATTGGTAAAAAATTATATATTCCAGATGCAACCTTCCTGATCATTCCAGCCCTTACCATCAATTTATGACTTATTGTTTCTGCATCATTTGGTGCTTCTTTTAATGTAGCTAATAAGTATTCAGAGAGTTTCATTCACAGACCTCATGCATTTAGTTTCTCGATTTCCTCAACTAATACATCTACTATTTCACTTTCTTTACATGATTTGTAAATTTTTCCGTTCTTGTACAACTGCCCCTTTCCTCTTCCCCCTGCAATACCAATATCTGAACCTAAGGCCTCCCCAGGCCCATTTACAACACAACCTAAAATAGAAACTTTTAACGTCTTCTTAATTTTTATTTTAGCAATTCTTTCTTCAACCTCATTTACTAATGAATGTAAGTCAATTTCCAACCTACCACACCCAGGACATGTTATTAATTCAATTCCATTTTCAAAATGTCCTAAGGCTTTTAAAATATTTCTACCCATTTTAACCTCTTTAACTGGATCATCTGTCAAAGAAACTCTGATGGTATCTCCCACTCCATCAGAAATAAGGCCACCAATACCAATAGAAGATTTTATTGATCCTATTTCAAAAGTTCCAGCCTCGGTCACACCAAGATGAAAAGGAACATCAGTAATTTTTGCAAGTTTTCTATATGATTCTTTCATAATATTCACGTTAGCGGATTTAACAGACACTTTGACATTTGTAAAATTTAATTCATCTAAAATTCCTAAATGTCTTTCGGCACTTTCAACGAGTGCATCAGGAGTTGGGGATCCATGTTTTTGTAAAATATCTTTTTCTAATGAGCCTGAATTTACACCAATTCTGATTGGTATTCCCGCATCTTTTGCAGCATTAACAACTGTCACTATTCTTTTTCTTTGCCCAATGTTCCCAGGATTTATCCTTAGTCCATGAATACCGGACTTGATAGCTTCTAGTGCAAGAGTGTACTCAAAATGGATATCAGCAACTACTGGTATATTGGTTTTTTTAATAATTTGCTTTAATGCCATGGCTGCATCAATATTTGGAACAGCACATCTTATAATGTCACATCCAGCCAACTCTAGTTCATTTATTTGATTAACCGTTTTATCTATATCTCTAGTATCAGTTTTAGTCATTGACTGAACTGAAATTGGTGAATCAGATCCGATACCAATATTACCTAAATTAAAATTTCTAGTTTTCCTTCTCATGATTAACCTAGTAGATATTATTATATAAAACTATAAGAATGGCCAGATTATGTTTAAAATCAACACTATAAGAATAAAAATAACACTCAAAGTATGATATAACTTAAAAAGCTTAACATTCTCTTTATCGGCCGCATTATTGGTAAATTTGACCATTATTAAACAAATAGTTGGAAGCAATATCGTAGCGGATGAAGATATTAATTGAGTAGAAAAAAGTAATATATTTTTCTGAGATAAATAACATAAAATTAGCATTATAATCCCAATAATAATTAAAGTTTTAAATAACTTTGGAAAAATTGCTCTAATAATTACTTTTGAATTATCTTTGGATAGTAATGTGAATACAGTTGGAGCAACAATGAAAGATTGAAAACATATTAACCCAATTACAAAGCCTGATAAGAGATAAGAAACAACTAAAAAATCCATTTAATAATCCAATTATTATTATTACTAATATACTATAAAAGTGTATCTAAAATATTTTTATGTATAATAAGAAAATAATGAAAAAAATTATTTTTAAAAAAGATATTAACAAACCTTCACCTGACAATAATCAAGAAGTGAAAATGACATCTTTCAAAAAAGATAAACCAAAAGATGATTTTGTTTTCACTGAGGAAATAGTTTTTGATGCTTTAAAAAATGTCATGGATCCTGAATTACCTGTTAGTATAGTCGATCTAGGTCTAATATATTCGGTTGAAACTGCTGATAATAATATAAGCATTAAGATGACACTAACTACTCCCGGTTGCTCTATGGGTGCTGCTATTTCAAAACAAGTTGAAAATGTTCTATATGCGTTAGGTGCAAAAAATGTAATTCTTGAAATTATATGGGATCCACCTTGGAATCCTAATATGATGAGTGATGAAGCAAAACAAAAATTAGGAATGTAAAAAAATGTCGGATAAAGATAAAGTCTTATCTATCTTAAAAGAGGTCAACTTTCCAGGCTTTACTCGTGATATTGTTTCTTTTGGGATAATAAAAGATATAAATATTGATAACGGTAAAACCGAAATTTCTATAGAACTTCCCAAAGAAGATACTGAAGTTGCTGAAAAAATTGCACAATCAATTAATAACGCATTTTCTAGAGAAGGTCTCTCTTTACCTGAATTTATATTTTCTGTTTTTAAAAAAGCTAATGGAGCAACAACTGAAGAAGCAACCAAAGAAAATGTCAAACTTCCTGATATTTCTAAATATCTTGCAGTTGCAAGTGGTAAAGGTGGTGTCGGAAAATCTACAGTTGCTGTCAATCTAGCAATTGCTTTTTCAAGAAAACTGAAAAATATGGGATTAATGGATGCTGATATTTGGGGTCCAAGTATTCCCATGATGTGTGGAATTGATACTAAACCAATGGCTACTAAAGAAGAAAAGATTGTTCCAATAGAAAAGTTTAATATAAAGATGATGTCTATCGGATTTCTACTTGATGAAGAAGATACTGTTATATGGAGAGGTCCTATGGTTCATGGAGCAATTAAGCAGTTTATTGAGGATGTAGAATGGGATGGAGTTGATAACTTAGTAATAGACTTGCCCCCAGGCACGGGAGATGCACACTTATCCTTAATTCAAACTGTTCCACTTAGTGGCGGAATAATTGTTACTACTCCCCAAGATGTAGCATTAATCGATGTTAAAAGAGGAATACAAATGTTCAGAAAATTAAATGTGCCTGTACTTGGTATTATTGAAAACATGAGCTACCTTCAAAATGGAGATGAAATTATTGATATTTTTGGCAGAGGTGGAGGAAAGAAAATAGCAGAAAAATTTGAGGTCCCATTTCTTGGCGAAATTCCAATTGATCCCAGCATAAGAAAAGGTGGTGACTTAGGATTACCAATAGTATTTTCAGACCCTGACTCCAGCACGTCTAAAGCTTTTCAAGATATAGCTGAAAGAATATTAGAAAATCTTTAATATTTAAATTAGAATATTTAAATGGAAAATAAAGAAAAAATATTAGATTTTTCAAACATAATATTATCTTATGCTGTAAATGCAACTATTCATCTTGGTCTAAGTCCAGATCCTAATACTGGTAAAGTTGAAATAGATTTAAATAGAGCAAAAGATTTAATTGATATTCTTGATACATTAAGAGATAAGACAAAAGGCAACTTAACAGAAGATGAAGAGAAAGTTATGGATGAAACTTTATCCAATCTTAAGATGCTTTATGTTAAAGCATCATCTACTAGTGATTAATTTACAAAATTTTTGAAATTTTTTTTAATTCATTGAATCTTAAATTTAACTCATTAGATTTTAAGTTCATAATTTTATTAATTCCAAAACTTTCAATTGTAAAAGAAGCAATTGCACTACCATATATCATTCCTAAGCAAATAGAGTTTTCATCAATCTTTTTTGATTTTTCTAAAAAGCTAAATAAGCCCCCTGCAAAACTATCCCCGGCTCCTGTTGGATCTGTCATATTGGCAAAAGGAAAGCAGGGTATCCATTTAAAAGATTTCTTAGTTGCTAAAATTGAACCAGCACTTCCTTTTTTAACTATTAAATATTTAATTGGATAATTATTAAAAATATATTGAATAGATTTTTTAAAACTTTTTTTATTTGAAATTAAACTCAATTCAAGTTCATTTATAGTTAATAAATCAATTTTATTTAAAGCTCTATCTAGTGATTTTCTTTTTGACAAAATCCAAAAATTCATAGTATCTAAACCAATAAACTTTTTCTTTTTCATAGAATCTAAAACATTATTTTGTAAGTCAGGATCAATATTTGCCAAAAAAATTATTTTGTTATTTCTAACATAAGAATCAGGAATTGATGGTTTAAAATTTTCAAAAACATTAAGATTTGTAAATTTAGTTTCAGGGTCTTCCGATATTGACTTATATTTTCCACCCCAAGAAAAAGTTTTTCCATTAGCTACAACTAGACCTTCTGTATCAATATTTTTTTTATTTAATTTATCAAATATTTTTTTTGAGAAATCTTTACCAACAACAGAGACAATTTTAGGTTTAGATTTAAAACATGCCGCCAAAGAAAAATAAATACATGAGCCGCCAATGATTCTTTTTCTTTTACCCTTAGGTGTTTCAATATCATCAAAAGCGGTTGAACCTACTACAATTATTGACATATAAAACCCCCTATATTTATGAAAGTAAATATTTTCTTATTATTGCCGAAAGCTTCTCCAAAGAATCCTCTTTAATAGAGTCTAGTGAAGAAATTATTGAACTTTTTAAAGCATTTTCTATATATTCGTCTTTTCTTGAATCAAAAAGTTCAGTTGTATTTTTAATTATTTTTTTTGCGTTGTTAATATTTTTATTCATTGTATCAAGAACTTGATCTACTGAAACAGACTCATGAGCTTCATTCCAACAATCATAATCGGTACTTAATGCAAGTGTAGAATAGCAAATTTCTGCCTCTCTAGCTAATTTAGCTTCGGGCATATTTGTCATCCCTATAATATCTGCATCTAAGGATCTATAAAAATTACTTTCTGCAAGAGTAGAAAATTGTGGTCCCTCAATGCAAACATATGTCCCGCCAAACTTATAATCAATTCCAAGCTCTTTACAAGAATCGGCTAGCTGACTTGAAAGTTTCTCACTCACTGGTTTAGCCATCGAAACGTGGGCGACAATGCCTTCATCAAAAAAGCTTGATTTTCTATTTTTAGTAAAATCAATGAACTGATCAGGAATAACAATAATTCCAGGCGCTATATCTTCTTTTAAACTACCAACTGCAGAGACTGAAATAATCCAATCAACTCCAAGAAATTTTAACGCATAAATATTAGCTCTATAATTTATTTCTGAAGGAGAAATTAAATGACCCTTGCCATGTCTTGATAAGAAAAAAACTTCATTCTCACCCGAATTAGTTTTTAAAATTGACGAAGAGGTTTCGCCCCATGGTGTTAATATATTTAATTCCTCTGCCTCAGAGGGATTATCAATATCGTACAGTCCACTTCCACCTATTATTCCAATTTTCAAATTAATACTCCAAAAAGATATCAATATTGTATCTGTATAATTAATTTTTTAAAAAAAATTTTTAATTAATTTGAATATTAACTTTTGTGTGATAATATTTATTCTCGAAAATTCTAATGAGTATTTTAGTAAATAAAGATACAAAATTAATTGTCCAAGGGATAACAGGTAGCCAAGGTCTTTTCCATGCTACACAATGTAGAGAATATGGGACAAATGTTGTAGGTGGAGTTACTCCTGGTAAAGGAGGTACAGAAGTAGAAGGCTTTAAGGTTTTTGATTCTGTATCAGATGCAAGAGCTAAGACTAATGCAAATGCTAGTCTAATCTTTGTACCTGCTGCTTTTGCTCCTGATGCTATATTAGAAGCCGCTGATGCAGGTATCGAGCTTATCATATGTATAACAGAGGGAATCCCAACAAATGACTTAGTTAGTGTTAAAAAAGTTATAGATGCTTCAAGCTCAACTCTAATAGGTCCCAACTGTCCTGGTGTTATTACACCTGAAGAAGCTAAAGTAGGCATAATGCCTGGATATATTCATAAAAAGGGAAATATAGGAATAATCTCTAAAAGTGGAACTTTAACCTATGAGGCGGTATGGCAATTAACCGAGCTAGGTATTGGTCAATCCAGTTGTGTTGGAATTGGAGGGGATCCAATTATTGGCTCTACATTCATAGACATACTAGAATTATTCAATAATGATCCTGAAACTCACGGGGTTATAATGATTGGCGAAATTGGTGGAAGTGCAGAACAAGAAGCAGCTTACTGGATTAAAGATAATTTTAACAAACCTGTTGCCGCATTTATAGCTGGCGCAACTGCTCCAAAAGGAAAAAGAATGGGACATGCTGGAGCAATTGTCTCTGGTAGTTCCGGGTCGGCTGAAGAAAAGAAAACCGTTTTAGAATCAGTAGGAATAAAGGTATCACCTAGCCCTGCAGAAATGGGTGAAACTCTTAAATCACTTTTATAAATTTAATTTTGTTATAATATTCTCGTGAATCGAAATTCTATTTTGGTAGATTGTCATCAAGATATTGCTTATTCAGTAAGAGCCAATCGACGTCTCTTTGAAGAAAATATCGACAAACTCATGATTTCACATGATTCATTAGTTAATTCAAATATCAATATTATTTTTTCAACTATTTTTGTTTCTCATAGAAGAAGAGATGCATATTATGATGAGGCACTTTCACAAATAAAATTATATGAAAATATTTTTAAAAAATATAAAAATTTTTATCATCTTACCAATAAAAAATACTTAGATAAGATTCCTGAAAAAAAAATTGGTTTATATTTTTTAATGGAAGGGGCTGAGCCTATAAATGAAATTAAAGATCTAAATATGTTTTACAAAAAAGGAGTAAGGACTATTGGACTTACATGGAATGATGAAAATAAGTATGCTTTTGGAGTTTCAAAAGATGGTCCTTTAAAAAAAGATGGTATAAAATTAATCAATAAAATGAATGACTTAGGTATATCGTTAGATCTATCACATTTATCAGAAAAAAGCTTTATTAGTGCTATAAAAGAAACAAAGCTAATACCAATTGCGTCTCATTCAAATTGTAAGAAAATAAGAAGGCATGAAAGGAATTTAAAAGATAAACAATTAAAAGAAATTTCAGATCGTGGAGGTGTAATTGGAATAGTTTTGTATAATAAATTTATATCATCAAAAAAAAATGTTTCTATTTCTGATATTTTTCCACACTTTAAAAATATATTAAATATTTGTGGAGAAGATCATATAAGCTTAGGGTCAGATATTGATGGCGCTCCAATTGAAGATTTTCCTAAAGAAATTAGAAAGCCATCAGACTTTGAAAAAATTGGTGATATGTTAAAAAAAAATAAAATAAAACAAAGTACTATTGATAAATTCTTCGGACAAAATATTCATAGAGTATTAAAAGAAAATCTTAAAAAAAAATAGAATGAATTTAAAATCAAATGATAAATTAGTTGCAAAGATAAATGAATATTAAAAAAATCTTTACAAAATACTAAATAGAGATCTTTAGAAATTTAAAAATTTAAAAGAAGGCAATAATGTGAAAATGAATAAGTATATACATACTCTGCAGTTAAGGCTCACGACCGATTAGTACACATTAGCTGAATCTCTTACAAGACTTACACACTGTGCCTATCAAACTCGTAGTCTTCGAGTGGTCTTAAGGAACCAAATGGTTCGGGAGAATTAATCTCAAGGCAGGTTTCCCACTTAAGATGCTTTCAGCGGTTATCCTTTCCAAACGTAGCTACCCAGCAATGCAATTGGCATCACAACTGGTACACTAGAGGTTTGTTCACTCAGGTCCTCTCGTACTATGAGCAACCCCTTTCAATTCTCCTTCGCCCGTTGTAGATAGGGACCGAACTGTCTCACGACGTTCTGAACCCAGCTCGCGTACCGCTTTAATGAGCGAACAGCTCAACCCTTGGGACCTTCTACAGCCCCGGGATGCGATGAGCCGACATCGAGGTATCAATCCGCGCCGTCGATGTGAACTCTTGGGCGCGATTAATCTGTTATCCCCGGCGTACCTTTTATCCGATGATCGATGGCCCTCCCACTTGGAAGCCACCGGGTCACTATGTCCTACTTTCGTACCTGCTCGATCTGTCAATCTCACAGTCAAGCTCTCTTGTGCCATTACACTCGACGCCTGGTTTCCAATCAGGCTGAGAGAACCTTTGAGCGACTCCGTTACTCTTTAGGAGTCAACCGCCCCAGTCAAACTACCCGCCTAACATTGTCCTCAATCCGGATAACGGATTAAAGTTAGAATCCTAACATCAAAAGGGTGGTATTTCACCAACGACTCCAGTCCAACCAAAATCGAACTTTCATAGTCTCCCACCTATCCTACGCATTTAACATCAAAATCCAGTGCTAGGTTATAGTAAAGGTGCACGGGGTCTTTCCGTCCCACAACGGGAAGCTGGCATCTTCACCAGCACTACAATTTCGCTGAGATTATGGTCGAGACAGTGCAGAAGTCGTTACGCCATTCATGCGGGTCGCTAATTAGACGACAAGGAATTTCGCTACCTTAGGACCGTTATAGTTACGGCCGCCGTTTACTGGGGCTTCGGTTCTAAGCTTCTCCCGAAGGATAACCCATCCCCTTAACCGTCCAGCACCGGGCAGGCGTCAGCCCGTATACATCCCCTTGCGGGTTAGCACAGGCCTGTGTTTTTGGTAAACAGTCGCTTCCACCATTTCAGTGACACCTGTTTCAGCTCCGGGTGCAAGACCCTTCACTTAATACAGGTACTCCTTATTCCGAAGTTACGGAGCTATTTTGCCGAGTTCCTTGACCATAATTATCTCAAACACCTTGGTATACTCTACCCGCGTACGTGTGTCCGTTTACAGTACGAGCACCTATTATTCAACATTTAGAGGTTTTTCTTGGAAGCATGGAATCAATCACTTTATGAGGCCTAGGGCCTCTCGTACTCACTTCTCAGACTTACAAAGAAACGGATTTACCAATTTCTTAATCCTACAAGCTTGAACCGTGTAATCCAACACACGGATGATCTATCCTTCTCCGTCACCCCATCACTCCTAACAGGTGGTACAGGAATATTAACCTGTTTTCCATCGACTACGCCTTTCGGCCTCGCCTTAGGTCCCGACTAACCCTGGGAGGACGAGCCTTGCCCAGGAACCCTTACGCTTACGGTGAAGTGGATTCTCACCACTTTTGTCGCTACTCATGCCAGGATTCTCACTTCTTAATAGTCCACATCTCCTTACGGTAATGCTTCATTCCATTAAGAACGCTCCCCTACCACTGTATGTAAAACATACAATCCGCATCTTCGGTACTTGACTTAGCCCCGATTCATTTTCGGTGCAAATTCTCATCGACCAGTGAGATGTTACTCTATCTTTAAAGGATGGCTGCTTCTAAGCCTACCTCCTGGCTGTCTGTGAAAATTCACGTCCTTAACCACTTAGTCAAGATTTGGGGACCTTAGATTGCGATCTGGGTTGTTTCCCTTTCGTCTATGGACCTTAGCACCCATAGACTGACTCCCATGCTACTATCTCTGGTATTCGGAGTTTGATAGGGTTTGGTAAGTCTTTCGACCCCCTAGTCCAATCAGTGCTCTACCCCCAGAGGAGAACGCATGAGGCTATACCTAAATATATTTCGGGGAGAACCAGCTATCACGGAACTTGATTAGCCTTTCACTCCTAACCACAGGTCATCCAAGAAGTTTTCACCCTTCACTGGTTCGGGCCTCCACATCAGTTTCCTGATGCTTCACCCTGCCCATGGCTAGATCGTCCCGCTTCGGGTCTAACTCCATTAACTAACGCCCTATTAAGACTCGCTTTCGCTACGACTACACCTTACGGCTTAATCTTGCTAATGAAGATAAGTCCCTGGCCCATTATGCAAAAGGTACGCAGTCAGGCATTTCTGAGTAAACTCAGACATAGCCCTCCTACCGCTTGTTGGCAGACAGTTTCAGATTCTATTTCACTCCCCTCACAGGGGTTCTTTTCACCTTTCCCTCACGGTACTAGTTCACTATCGGATGATGGCACGTATTTAGCCTTGGAAGGTGGTCCTCCCAGATTCAAACAAAATTTCACGTGTTCCGTTCTACTCAGGAAATTATTAACAGAGATAAAATATTTTCGTTCACGGGGCTATCACCCTCTATGACATACCTTCCCAGGTATTTAAACTAATATTTTATTTTGTAACTCTGCTGAACCATTGTGGTAGTTCAAAAATAATCCCTACAACCATGTAAATGCAACACCCACAAGTTTACACATCTACAATTTGGGCTAGTCCCATTTCGCTCGCCGCTACTTTGGGAATCTCAGTTGATTTATACTCCTGGAGGTACTGAGATGTTTCACTTCCCTCCGTTTGCCTCATACAGCTATGAATTCACTGTATGATAATTGAGGTTTACTCAATTAGGTTTTCCCATTCGGAAATCTCCGGTTATAACGTTTGTTAACAACTTACCGAAGCTTATCGCAGTTTTCCACGTCCTTCATCGCCGTCCATCACCAAGGCATCCGCTATCCGCCATATGTAACTTAACTACAAAGTACATATTTACTTATCCATTTCACCAAGGTATTGAAATTAATTAAATTAATCTCAAAGTTATATCTATTGCCTTCTCTTAAATTTTCAAATAACACAGCATTAAAAATGCCAAAGATGAGAGTTCTGGAGGTGATCGGGATCGAACCGACGACCTCCTGCTTGCAAAGCAGGCGCTCTCCCAACTGAGCTACACCCCCCTGTTTCAGAGCTTCATCTTATGGGCCTAGGTGGACTCGAACCACCGACCTCACCCTTATCAGGGGTGCGCTCTAACCAGCTGAGCTATAGGCCCGGCTGTAAGTTGAATGTTTAGAAGAAGATACGTGCTACTTCGAGCACTGGAATAACTCCAGTTTAAGGAGGTGATCCAGCCGCACCTTCCGGTACGGCTACCTTGTTACGACTTCACCCCAATCACCAACCTTACCTTAGAAACCTGCCTCCCAAAAGGGTTAGCCCAGCTGCTTCGGGTAAGACCGACTTTCGTGGTGTGACGGGCGGTGTGTGCAAGACCCGGGAACGTATTCACCGCGGCATAGCTGATCCGCGATTACTAGCGATTCCAACTTCATGCAGGCGAGTTGCAGCCTGCAATCCGAACTGAGACAGACTTTGATGAGATTAGCTCCCCCTCGCGAGTTCGCAACCCGTTGTATCTGCCATTGTAGCATGTGTGTAGCCCAGGACATAAGGGCCATGATGACTTGACGTCGTCCCCTCCTTCCTCTAGTTTCAAACCAGCAGTTTCACCAGAGTGCCCACCCGAAGTGATGGCAACTGATAATAGGGGTTGCGCTCGTTACCGGACTTAACCGGACACCTCACGGCACGAGCTGACGACAGCCATGCAGCACCTGTGTAAACCAATTTAAGCAAGCTCAAATTCACTCCACGCTTTCACGCAAGCTTATGCTTACATGTCAAGCCCTGGTAAGGTTCTTCGCTTAGCATCGAATTAAACCACATGCTCCACCGCTTGTGCGAGTCCCCGCCAATTCCTTTGAGTTTCAGCCTTGCGACCGTACTCCCCAGGCGGAATACTTAATGCGTTAGCTACGATACAGAAAAAATCCTACATCTAGTATTCATCGTTTAGGGCGTGGACTACCAGGGTATCTAATCCTGTTTGCTACCCACGCTTTCGTCCCTCAGCGTCATTGATTGGCCAGTTGATCGCTTTCGCCACTGGTGTTCCTACCGATATCTACGCATTTCACCGCTACACCGGTAATTCCATCAACCTCTCCAATAATCTAGTTATCCAGTTTTAGATGCAATTTTGAAGTTAAGCTTCAAGCTTTCACATCTAACTTAAAAAACCGCCTACGGACCCTTTACGCCCAGTAAATCCGAGTAACGTTTGCCCCCTCCGTATTACCGCGGCTGCTGGCACGGAGTTAGCCGGGGCTTCCTCTGCAGGTACCGTCATTATCTTCCCTGCTGACAGAAGTTTACAACCCTAAGGCCTTCATCCTTCACGCGGCATCGCTGGGTCAGACTTGCGTCCATTGCCCAATATTCCTCACTGCTGCCTCCCGTAGGAGTCAGGGCCGTATCTCAGTCCCCATGTGGCAGATCATCCGCTAAGACCTGCTACGCGTCATAGGCTTGGTAGGCCATTACCCTACCAACAACCTGATGCGACTTGGACCCATCTAATGGCGATAAATCTTTTACCTCATAAACCGTAGTTAATGGGGTCATATCCGGTATTAGCCACAGTTTCCTATGGTTGTCCCAGACCAAAAGGCAGGTTATCCAAGCATTACTCACCCGTTCGCCGCTAAGTAGTAAACTACTTCGCTCGACTTGCATGTGTTAGGCGTGCCGCCAACGTTCACTCTGAGCCAGGATCAAACTCTTCATAAAAAAGATTTTGTTTAATAATTTAATTGGCTCGAAAAACTCACACGTATCTTCTAATAAATTTTCAAATACCACCCACGAAAACGTGGAGCTAATTAATTTATATCAATCACATTAATTGTCAAGGAGGTTTGAAAATATATTTTTAATATAGTTAAAATTGACTATATAATAGTAAAAATGCCTAAAATTATTTCAGTAATAAATCAAAAAGGTGGTGTTGGGAAAACTACTACTGTAGTAAATTTGTCAGCTGGATTAGCTTTTTTAGGAAAAAAAATATTAGTGATTGATTTAGATCCACAAGGAAATGCTACAAGTGGTCTAGGAATAGATAAAAATGATTTGTCTTTAAACACTTATGATTTAATTATGGAGAGAAATATTTTATCTGAAATAATTAAAAAGATTCAATTATCAGACAACAAAAGCTTTAATATTCTTCCTTCAACTGCTGATCTGTCGGGTGCTGATGTTGAACTTTTTGACAAAAACAATAGGGAGAACGTATTAAAAGAGATATTGTTTCAAAATAGTGATATCGAAATTTATGATTATATTTTAATAGACTGTCCTCCTTCATTAAGTCTCTTATCAATAAATGCATTATCTGCTGCAAATTCAATACTAGTTCCGATTCAATGCGAATTTTATGCTATGGAAGGATTAGCTCAGTTAAATAAAACAATTGAATTAGTAAAAGAAAGAATAAATGAAAATCTTAGAATTGAAGGTTTTCTTTTAACAATGTTTGATGCAAGAAACAATATTTGTAAAACAGTTGTAAATGAAGTTAAAAATTATTTTAAAGAAAAAGTTTTAAATACAATGATTCCAAAAAATGTTAAACTTGCCGAAAGCCCTAGTTTTGGAAAATGTATTTTTGATTATGATAAAAATTGCCTAGGTTCTAAATCTTACATGAATTTATCAAAAGAAATAATTACTAACAACGGAGGAAGTTACGTTGAAAAAATCTCTTGGTAAAGGATTAGATTCTTTAATAAGGTCAAACAATGAAAGTGAAAACTCAAAAGTTGGGAATTTAAATGAAGTATTTATTTCTGATATTATTCCAAACGATAAACAACCAAGAAAAAATTTTGATGAAGAATCACTGACTGACTTATCAGAATCAATAAAACAACATGGTATCATTCAGCCTTTAACTATCAAAGATAACAATGACGGAAAGTATTTAATAGTTGCAGGGGAAAGAAGATGGAGGGCAGCGCAAATCGCTGGTTTGTCTAAAGTCCCTGTTAGAGTAATTCAGGCGGATGAAAAGAAATTTTCTGAATTAGCACTTGTAGAAAATTTACAAAGAGAAGATTTGAATCCAATTGAAATTGCTAAGGCAATTAAAGAATTAATAGATATTTATAAATTAACAAATGAAGAAATATCACAAATAATAGGAAAAAAAAGAAGTAGCATATTAAATACATTAAGAATTCTAGAGCTTCCTAACGAAATTCAAGATTTAATTATCCAAGGAAAACTTAGCAGGGGTCATGCTATTGCACTTTTATCAATAGGTTTTGAAAAAGAAATGCTGAAAGTATCAAGGATTATTCTTGAAAAAAATTTAAGTGTCAGAGATGTTGAAAAAATTTCAAAAAAATACAAAGCAAATAACAATGAAGAAGTTAAAAAAGAAAACGATTCAAATCAAATTTACATACTAAATCTTGGAAAAGAGTTAGAAAATAGATTAGGATTATCAACTAAAATAAAAGGGAATTCGAATTCAGGAAAAGTTGAGATTAAATATACAAATTTAGAGGAGTTAAATAATCTATTAAGATTTTTTAAATAGAATGCCAAGATATAAAATTATTATCGACATAATGCCATTGAAAAATGTTTTAGATCCCCAAGGTGAGGCAATTGAAATATCCTTGAAAAATTCTGGGAATATAAAAGCCTCAAACTTTAGAGTGGGTAAAAAAATTAATTTTATTATCTCAGCACCAAATAAAAAAATTGTAGACTCACAAGTACAAGAACTATGTAAAAAACTTTTAGTTAATGAAGTCATAGAAAAATATGAATATATCATTCAAGATGAAAAAAATTAATTTTGCAGTTATTAATTTTCCAGGTTCAAACTGTGAAAAAGATTGTTTTTATGTAATAAAAAAAATTTTAAAACATAATTGTGATTATCTTTGGCATCAAGAATCAATTCCAAATAAAATTGATTGTTTAATTATTCCTGGAGGATTTTCCTATGGAGATTATTTAAGGACTGGATCTATAGCGTCTCAAAGTAAGATTGCTAATAAAATAATAGATTTTGCCAATAAAGGAGGCTCAGTAATAGGGATTTGTAATGGTTTCCAAATATTAACTGAGTTAAAACTTTTACCTGGTACTTTATTAAAAAATAAAAGTCTGAAATTCTTATGTAAAGATGAATACTTAAAAATTAATAATAAATCTCGATTCACATCAAAATATAAAAATGGAGAAGTAATAAAACTACCTATAGCTCATGCTGAGGGTAATTATTATGCTGATAAAAAAACAATAAAGGATTTGGTTAAGAACAATCAAATTATATTTTCATATTCAAGAGAGGATGGAAAGATAGATGAGATATCCAATCCTAATGGATCAATTATGAACATTGCAGGTATTATGAATAAAAAGGGGAACGTAATTGGAATGATGCCTCATCCAGAAAGAGCTTGTGAATCAATTTTCAACAATACTATGGGATTGAATTTCTTCAAATCAATAATTCATTTTCATAACATTTAATTTTATGTGTTAAATTTAATTTTAATGGATAATCTGTCTAAGCAATTAAATAATATAAATTCTATAGTAGACCTTATAGGGGATACACCATTAATTAAATTAAATGGGTTTAATGGTTTGTCATCTGACAAGCAAATATTTATTAAGGCTGAATGGTTTAATCCAGGTGGTTCAATTAAAGATAGAGCTGCCCTCTCAATGATAAAAGATGGAATAAATAAAAAAAAATTAAATTCAAAAAAAATAATCATGGATTCATCGTCTGGAAATACTGCAATAGCTTATGCCATGATTGGCTCCGCATTAGGTTTTAAAGTTGAATTGGTCACTCCTGAAAATATAAACATAGAAAGAAAAAAAACTCTTCAAGCGTATGGAGCAAAAATTATCTACTCTAGTCCTTTTGAGGGCTCAGATGGCGCTATAATAGAAGCACGCAAAATGGCTTCTAAATTTCCCGATAAATATTTTATGCCTGATCAATACAATAATGAGGCAAATCCTTTAGCTCATTATAGTACAACAGGTCCCGAAATATGGGATCAAGTTGATGGAAAAATTACTCATTTCATATCTGGTATCGGTACCTCGGGAACTGCAATGGGGACTTCTAAATTTTTAAAAGAAAAAAATCCCAATATAAAAACAATTGGAGTTCAACCAGATAATTCTTTACATGGTCTAGAAGGGTTAAAACATATACCTTCATCAATTGTTCCTGGAATCTATAAAGAAAGTAATCTTGATGAAATATTTTGGGCTAATACTGAAGAGTCTTATGATGTAATGGAAAAATTAGTTAAATATGAGGGTATGTTTGTTGGACACTCTGGAGGTGCAGTAGTTCTTGCCGCTTTAGAGGAAATTAAAAAAATAGAACAAGCTATAGTAGTTTGTGTAATTCCAGATGGTGGCTATCGATATCTTAGCGGTGGTGTATGGTGGTAAAAATTAATAAATCAGTCAATGACGATTTAATAAAAATTTGTGAGGAAGGATTTCCACATGAAGTTTGTGGAGTACTAATTGGAAATAAAAAAGAAAGTAATTATTTTATTCAATCTAGCTACATTTGTGAAAATTTAAATAAAGAAAGAGCCTCAGACAGATATGAACTGAATCCTCGTGATTATATAAAAGCTGAGGATTATGCTAAGTCAAATAATCAAGCAATAATTGGAATTTATCATTCACATCCCAATCATCCTGCAATTGCATCAGAAACTGATAAGCTTTATGCGTGGCCTGATATGATTTATTTAATTTATTCTATATATGATTCTAAATTTAAGAATCTTATTTCTTGGGAAATTAACGAAAAAAAAGATATATTTGAGGAAATAAAAACTAGTATTTATGGATAATAAAATTGCACTAGTTACTGGTTGTTGTAAAAGAATTGGTAAAGAAATAGTTTTACATTTAGCTAAGAAGAAATATTTTTTTATAATTCACTATAATTCTTCAGATTATGAAGCTAAGCATTTAAAAAACCATTTAAAAAATTTAAATATAAAATCTAAAATTATTAAATATGATTTTTCTAATACACAAAATATTATTCAATTTTCTAATAAATGCTACTCAAAGTTTGGTAAGATTGATCTTTTAATTAATAATGCTTCAATTTTTGAAAAAGATGATTTAAATATAAAAAGAATAAAAAAACAATTTAATATAAATATGATTTCTCCAATTTTACTTTCAGTTGAACTAGGGAAATTAATGCAAGAGGATAATGGTGGCAACATAATAAATATTGGTGATTCGGTTGCTGTTAAGAATCCTTGGAAAAGTTTTATGAGTTATTCAATATCAAAAAGTTATATTCAAATTTTTACAAAATCTTTAACTAAAGAATTAAAAAATAATGTAAGGGTAAATTCTATAGAGTTAGGACCAATTTTAAAACCTAATGATAAGAAAATTAAAAATATTTATAAAAATAAATATAAAAGCAAAAATGGTATTAATTCAATATTAAATTCAATTGACTATATTTTAGAAAATAAATTTGTTAATGGTAAGAACATAATGATTGAAAATGCAGAAAGCTTAATGACTAGTTCCAATTAGCTGCATTACATTGGTCATCCCATTTCTTTTTAAATATTCACTTATTCCTTTATTAATATCCCTTGCGATTCCAGGTCCTTTATAGATCAAGCCAGTATAGATTTGGATTGCACTCGCACCTGCTTTAATTTTATCAATAGCATCATTAGAATTAAATATTCCTCCAACACCTATTATTGGGATATCTGAACCGACTAATTTATAAGCAAGTGAAATTCTTTCAAGCGAAGTTCTGGTTAGTGGCTTTCCTGATAGTCCTCCTTCTTCTGTTGATAAAGATGAAGTTAAATTATTATTTCTAGAGATTGTTGTATTGGTTAAAATAATCCCATTCATTTTGTAACTCAATATTTTATCTAAAGTTTTTTCAAAAGTTTTTACATCTAAATCTGGTGATAATTTTATAAAGATATTTTTTTCATTTTTTTTATTAAGATTTATTTCAGATAATAAATCATCAATCTCACTATTTTCGAAATTTCTCAAATTTGGCGTATTGGGTGATGAAATATTTATCGTAATATAATCTGAATATTTAGCCAAAGATTTATAGCATTTAATATAATCAGAAATTCTATTGTGTGAGTCTTTGTTTGGACCAATATTAACGCCAAGTTTGTTAGGTTTAAATCTATCAAGCTTATTTATTATATTTTTCTTTATTATCTCTAGACCATCATTATTAAAGCCTAATCTGTTAATTAAAGCTTCGTCCTCTATAAGTCTAAATATTCTTGGTTTAGGATTACCAGATTGAGGTAATGGTGTCACTGTTCCACCCTCTACAAATCCAAAGCCCAAATTGAACATTTTATCAAAAACCTCAAAGTTTTTATCAAATCCTGCTGCTAGGCCTACAGGTGTTGGAAAAGTTTGATTACACAACTTAACATTAAGTAGCTCTGTATCATCTAAAGTATATTCACTTAAAAAGTTTAATTTTAATAATTTTATTACTAACTCATGTGCTTTTTCAGGGTCAATTTTCCAAATTAAAGGTTTTAATAAATTGTATATCATTCAGGAGTATTTTACTCAATAATAAAAATTAAGAAAATTAAATATTGACTTATTTTTTAGTCTTCGCTATTTTCATACTAAAACTAGATGTCAAAGATAAAAGATAAATTTAATAATTTTTTAAAAATAATACCTCAATATATTTTAGTAATATTTGGACTACTAACTTTTCTAATAATAACAATTGGAATTTTTATTGAATTGCTTGATATTGAAAATAAACAACAAGTTATAGGATATTATGGATCTTATATTTCTTCAGGATTTTATTATTATTTTGGCTTATCAGGTTTAATTATATCTCTTTACGGATTATATAAATTATTAAATTATTTTTCAAATAAAAAAGATGAAAATATAATTAAAAAAACTTTCTTTGTTTTCTTATTATCAGTTTCTTTAGGAGGATTAATTTTTATATTTAGGGAGTACATAACATTATTTGATAATTATAAAATTATTGGGTTCATTTCTTATAAGATTACGGATTTTTTAATAATCAAATTATCTGGAAGCATAGGAACTACAATCTTTTATATTTTTTTATCTATATTTTCAATCATACAAATAAATTCTAATGTTATAAACATTGTAAAAAAATTATTTAAAAAACTTTCATTTAGAAAATCTAATATAAAGGTTAGTGATGTAAATAAGAGTGATAATAAAATTAAAATAAATATTGATAAGGATTTAGATAAAGTTCCAGAAGAAGAATTAATAATTGAGAAAGTAGAAAATGAAAATAATGTATCACTAAAAGCAAAAAATAAAGACTATTATTCAAATTATAAATTACCAGCTCTTACACTACTTGATGAACCAAACAAGCCTAAGCTTCCGTATGATAAAACTGTCGCAATTGAAAAAGCAAAAAATATTGAAGAAAAACTTTTAAATTTTGGTATTGAAGGAAAAATAACAGAAATCAAACCAGGTCCAGTTATAACAATGTATGAATATAAACCTCAAGCTGGAACAAAAATAAATAAAATTGCTTCACTATCTAATGATTTAGCAATGTCTCTTAAAGCAACAAGAGTTAGGATAGTTGCTCCTATTCCAGGAAAAGATGTAGTGGGAATTGAAGTTCCTAACGAAAATAGAGAAACCGTTTATCTTAAAGAGCTTTTATCTAAAGATAGGTTCAAAAAAGATACTAGCCCAATTTTTATTTCTTTAGGAAAAGATATTTCAGGTTCACCTATGTTTATGGATCTTAAAAAAGCTCCACATTTAATGATTGCAGGAACTACAGGCTCAGGTAAAAGTGTTTTTCTCCATAGCATAATTGCCAGTATGTTTTATAAAGCAAGCCCACAAGATTTAAGATTCATAATGATCGACCCAAAAATGTTAGAATTATCTGGATATGAAGATATTCCTCATTTACTTCATCCAGTAGTTACCGATCCAAAAAAATCTGCCGCAGCTTTAAAATGGGCTGTTAAAGAAATGGAGACAAGATATAAATTACTTTCTGATATAGGTGTTAGAGACATTGATTCATATAATAATAAAATTAAAAATAGCTCTGATTATGACAGTAAAACTGATGTTCTACCATACATAGTTATAATAATTGATGAGCTAGCCGATTTAATGTTTGTAGCTCCTAATGAAATTAAAGAGTCAATAACAAGATTATCTCAAATGGCTCGAGCGGCAGGTATTCACTTAATTGTTGCAAGTCAAAGACCATCGGCTGATGTAGTGGCTGGACTCATAAAAGCCAATTTTCCTGCAAGAATATCTTTTGCTGTATCTTCAAAGACTGATTCTCGAATTATTCTTGATTCCTCTGGTGCTGAGGAGCTTTTAGGAAAAGGGGATATGCTTTTATTGCAACCTCCAAATAATTTAATAAGAATCCAGGGTTCAATCATATCAGACAAAGAACGTGAAAATATAGCAAGCCATTTAAAAATCCAGGGCAAACCCGATTATAATTCTGATATTACAAAACTTATTAACGATAATGTTGAAAATGATGAATTAAATATTGAGAAAGATCCATTATATGATCAAGCATTGGAAATAATCAAACAAACGCAACAGGCATCAATTTCTATGATACAAAGAAGATTAAAGATTGGTTACAACAGAGCTGCAAATATAATAGAAATGATGGAAAGAGATGGCATAGTTGGTGAACAAGAATCAGCTGGTAAACCAAGAAAAGTTTATCTATAAATTTATAACTTTTGAGCTAATTTGATAGCTTCTTGGGTACTTAAATAGCTAGGTTCTTTTTTCCAGGCTATATCATATGCTGTACCATGATCTGGAGAAGTCCTTATTATGGGTAAATTTAATGTAAAATTAACACCTGTATCAAAAGATAGCATTTTGAAAGGAATTAAACCTTGGTCGTGATATATTGCATGGAAAATATCATACTTATCAATATTTTTCTTACTGAATAATGTATCTGATGGGTAAGGCGCTGAAATATTAACTCCATTTTTTTTTAATTTTTTATAAGCGGGAATTGTAATATCCAAATCCTCTGATCCTAGAGTTCCATTTTCTGAAGCATGAGGGTTTATTGAACAAAGAGCAATTGAGGGTTTACGGTTTAATATCTTTGTAAAATTTTCATTGATAATTTTTATTTGTTTAATTAGCTTTTCAGTATTTATATTATTTAAAACTTTACTTAATGGAACATGAATAGTAGATAAAGTAACTTTAATTTTATTAGACCAAAATGCCATTACCACTTCATCAACATTAAATTTTTTTTGTAACATATCTGTATGACCTTTAAATTTTGATCCTGCTTTTGATATAGCTTCTTTACTTATTGGCATTGTAACTAAAGAATGTATATCATTTTTTTTCATAAAATCTAAAGCATAGTTCAAGTAATCAATTGATGCACGACCTGAATAAACACTAGCTTTTCCAGGATTAAAAATAACCTTATTGTTTCTCTCTAAAATTTCAACATTAAGACTAGATTTAAACTTTAATCTTTTAAAGATACTTTTATCTCCGACAAGATAAAATTTTGTTCTTTTAGAATTTAATTTATTTAATGCACCTTCGACACATTTTGGCCCAATCCCATTATAGTCCCCCAAAGTAATTATTATTTTCTTCATATGTTAAAAAATTTAACAGAATTAAATCTTAATTGTTGTCCTAATTTTTCAAAATCTATATTCAATGTTTTTGATATACACTCAGCAATATATATTAGGTTGGATGAATTGTTAATTTTACCTCTTTTCGGTTCAGGAGAAAGGTAAGGAGAATCAGTCTCTATCATAAAAGATTCAATAGGTATTTTCTTTATTAATTCTCTTAAACTAGCTGATTTTTTAAATGTTATTATGCCTGTAAAAGATATATAGCCACCTAAGTCTAAGATTTGTTTAGCTGTTTCATAATTCTCTGTAAAACAATGAAAAACAAATTGAACTTGTGGCTTTCTTTTTTTAAGAAATTTAATGGCATCTTGGTATGCATCTCTACAATGTATTATAAATGGGAGGTTTAATTTTTCGGAAATCTCTATTTGTTTTTCAAAAAAATTTAATTGTAATTTCTTATCATAAGGCTTGTAATAAAAATCTAGTCCAATTTCTCCAATAGCTTTACAATATGGATTATGTGCCAATTGTTCTATCTCATCTAGACTTTGAAGATCAGTATTTAATATCTCACCGGGATGAATTCCAACTGAACAATAAATATTTTGAAAATCATTAGAAATAACAACATTTTTTCTAGAATCATCTATATTTGTTGAAATTGATATTATTTCAGTAACGAAATTATTTTTGCAATCTGATAAAAGTTTATCTATTTTTTTTATATCAGCAAGGTGTGAATGAGTATCTATTAACATAATTATTTTTTTAAAATATTATTTAGTTCACTAAGAAATTCATTTAAATCATCAAACGATCTATAAACAGAAGCAAATCTTATATATGCAACTTGGTCAATTTCATAAAGATTCCTTATAACAGAATCGCCAATTTCAATAGAGCTTACTTCGCGTTTACCACTTTCAATTAGTTTTTTCTCAATTAGAAAGACTATATTTTCAATCTGCTTTATGCTTACAGGTCTTTTTTCACAAGCTCTTAAAATTCCAGATATTATTTTTGATTTATCATACTCTTGAGTAGAGCCATCTTTTTTTACAACTATAAGTTCGTGTTCCTCTACTCGCTCATAAGTTGTAAATCTTTTTCCACATTTAATACATTCTCGTCTTCTTCTTATTGATTTCGTATCAGAACTTTGCCTTGAATCAATTACGCGAGAACCATCGGATGAACCACAATCACAAAACATAATTCATATTATCATAAAAAAGAACAATTTTAATGTATAAGATTATGATATTAAATCACTATATATTGGAAATTTTGAGCACAATTCATTAACTTTTTGTCTACATTCTACTAATACTTTTTCATTATTATGATTTTTTATTGCATCAGTAATCAATTTTGCAATTATTTTAACTTCATTTTCTTTCATTCCTCTGGTTGTAATTCCAGGTGTACCAATTCTTACCCCGGACGCAACTGCAGGAGGTTGAGGATCGAAAGGTATAGCATTTTTATTAGTAGTAATTCCTGCATCAGATAAAGCTTTTTCAGCATCTTTCCCGGTAACTCCTGAATTTCTAAGATCAAGTAGAACTAAATGAGTATCGGTTCCGCCAGTTATGCATTCAAAACCACTATCTATCAATAGACTGGCAAGCAATTTAGAATTTACTAAAACTTGCTCTTGGTAAAGTTTAAAAGAATTATCAAGTGCTTCGTTAAAAGCTATGGCCTTAGCCGCTATCGTGTTCATTAGTGGTCCGCCCTGAGTTCCGGGGAAGACTCTACTATTAATTATTTTTGCATGTTCCTCTTTCATCATGATAATTCCACCTCTAGGGCCTCGTAATGTTTTATGAGTTGTGGAAGTAACAAAATCACAATATGGAACGGGATCAGAATATAAACCCGCAGCAATTAAACCTGAGGGATGAGCTATATCTGCCAATAATAAGGAACCAGATTTATCAGCTATTTCTCTAAACCTTGCATAGTCTAAATCTCTAGGGTAAGAGCTCCAACCGGCAATAATAAGCTTAGGTTTATTTTTAATTGCTAAATCCTCTACTTGATCATAATCAATCAAAAAATCACTCTCTTTTACCCCATAAAAAATTGAATTATAGATTCTTCCAGAAAAATTTACCTTTGAACCATGAGATAAATGGCCTCCATGGTCTAGGCTCATGCCTAAAACAGTATCTCCAGGCTGAAGAAAGCCTAAAAAAACCGCCATATTTGCTTGCGCACCGGAATGAGGTTGAACATTAACTGCCTCAGCTCCAAAGAGCTTTTTGGCTCTGGAAATTGCAAGTTCTTCAGCTTTATCAACAAATTCACATCCACCATAATACCTTTTCTGCGGATAGCCCTCAGCATATTTATTAGTTAAAACAGATCCAACTGCATCCATTACTGCTTTACTTGCATAATTTTCAGATGCGATCATTTGAAGTTCATTTTCTTGACGCAAAACTTCATCATAAATTATTGAGTAAATTTCCGGATCTTGTTCTTTATAGGAATTCATTAGATAAAAATAAATTACTCGATTGTTAAAAAAATTCAAGGTATCAAAAAAATGGTTAAAATAATAATGTGAATAAAAAGATTAGTATAAAAGGTGCAAATGCCAATAATTTAAACAATATTGATTTAGAAATCCCTTGGTATTCGTTATCTGTAATAACTGGCTTATCTGGGTCTGGAAAATCTTCTCTTGCTTTGGATACAATTCACTCTGAGAGTCGCAGAAGATATCTTGAGTCAATGTCAACCTATGCAAGACAATTCTTAGAAAAAATTGAAAAACCTGATGTATATAGTTTAGAGGGACTTCCTCCATCTATTTGTATTGAAAGCAGAAATAACATTAAAAATTCAAGATCCACCGTGGGGACGATGACTGAAATTTATGATTTTATAAGAATTATTTTTAGTAAAATTGGAGAGATACATTGCCCTGAATGTGGAGATAAATGTGAGAATTTATCCAATAGTCAGATATGTGATAATTTAATTAAAGAATATAAAGATGAAAAAATTTATATATGTGGAAAAAATATTCAAAATATTTCCACTAAAGAATTAAAAAAAATTGGTGTTGTCGAGCATATATTGAATGGCAAACCGGAATTATTAAATATTTCATCTGAGGAAAAAATAAACTTTCCTTTATTTGATAATATTCAATCAAATTTAAAAAATAAATCTAGAATAATTGAATCTCTAGAGTTAGCTTTTCAAACTTTTAAAACGGTAACAATTTTTGACAATAGTGAAACAAATGAGTCAAAGGACTATAAAAAAGAATTCAGTTGCCCAAATTGTTTAAAAGAATATAAATCTCTATCACCAAATAAATTTTCTTTTAATAGCCCAGATGGTGCCTGTAAGGAGTGCAAAGGCTTTGGCAATGTTCTTCTACCAGATATTGATTTACTTGTGCAAGACAAAAACTTATCTATTCATCAAGGATGTATTTCAATTCTTAATAGGCCATCTCTCTCTTTTCCAAAGAAAAGATTCATGGAATTTTGTAATAGATTAAAAATTGATACAGAAATACCATTTAAAAAATTATCAAAAAAAACTATAAATCTTTTATTAAATGGCGATGATGAATACAAAGGGCTTAGAGGAATTTTTAAAAGATTAGAAGCAAAAGCATATAAAATGCATGTCAGAGTTTTATTATCAAAATACAGATCGCCCAATGAATGTATAAAGTGTAATGGTTCCAAGGTTGGCGTTCTTGCTTCAAACGTAAAATTAAAAAATAAAACATTAAAAGATATTGGAGAATTAAATGTTGATGATCTTTTAAAGATGTTTACTAGTCTTAAAGTTAAAGAAAAAGATTTAAAAATAATAGATGAACCAATGAAGCAAATAAAGTCAAGATTAAAATATTTGAGAGAAGTTGGATTAGATTATTTAACTATGTCGAGACTCTCTAGAACTCTATCTGGTGGAGAAGCTCAAAGGGTAAACCTTGCTCAACAATTGGGATCAGAACTAACAGATACACTTTATGTATTAGATGAACCATCTATAGGACTTCATCAAATGGATGTGGAAAAATTATTTAAAACAATCAAAGATCTTCAATATTTAGACAACACAGTAATTTTAATTGAACATGATTTAGATATTATTAAAAAAGCTGATTGGATTGTTGAGATGGGTCCTAAAGCAGGGCAACTCGGTGGTGATGTAGTATATTATGGTAATCCAAAAGGCCTAAAGAAAAATCATAATTCCATAACTGGAAAATATTTATTTGGTAAAGAAAAAATAGAGATTCCAAATAAAAGGCGAAAAGCAAATGAATTCATTATCATTAAAGGCGCATCAAAAAATAATATTAAGAATGTTGATATAAGAATTCCATTGAATCTAATATCAGCAATAACTGGCGTCTCAGGGTCAGGAAAAAGCTCACTTATCTATGACTGTTTTTATGGAAATGCAATTAAAGAATTTGGTCAAAGTTTTGAAAATGCGGGAAATATTGATCAAATCAAAGGATTAAAAAATATTGATGAAATTGTAATGATTACACAAGAACCAATAGGAAAAAGTACAAGATCAAATCCGGCTAGTTATTTGAAAATATATGATGAGATAAGAAAAATAATGTCTGAAACAGAAGAAGCGAGGGAATTGAATTTTACTCCTGGAAATTTTTCATTTAATACTGCTGGTGGAAGATGTGAACACTGTAAAGGAGAAGGTAAAGAAACAATTGAAATGCAGTTTCTTTCGGATGTCGAAATAGAATGTGAAGTTTGTAACGGTAAGAGATTTAAAGATGAAATATTAAATATAAAATTTTTAAATAAAAATATAATTGAGATATTGGATTTAACAATTGATGAAGCAACAATTTTTTTTAAAAAAAATAAAAAGATCATTGAATTATTAAATATTTTAGTTGATGTAGGATTAGGATATCTAAAACTTGGACAACCATCTAGTACGTTATCAGGTGGGGAGTCCCAAAGAATTAAAATTGCTAAATATCTAACATCTAAAAACAAAAAAAACGTTTTATTTATATTAGATGAGCCATCTGTTGGATTACATGTTGATGACTTAAGGAAATTAATAAAAACTTTCAATATGATTGTAGATAGGGGAAATACTGTTTTAATTATTGAACATAATATAGATATAATAAAGATAGCAGATTATGTAATTGATATTGGCCCGGGTGGTGGTGATAAAGGAGGAAATGTTATTGCGTGTGGAACCCCTGAAGAGATTTCAAAAAATACAAATTCAGTCACGGGTAAATATTTAAATATATAGAAAGTAAAATGAATTTAAAAAAGCTTAAAATTGGACTTGGTGCTGATAGTGATGACGAAATTGTTAAAAAAACTAAGACTATTTTAGAAAATATGGGATTTATTATAAAGCTATATGGAACAATAAATAATGAAAAAATTTCATGGGTAGAAATTGCTAAAAATATATCAATTGATATTCAATCAAAGGAAATAGATAAGGGAATAATATTTTGCTATACAGGGACAGGTGTAACAATTGTTGCAAACAGATTCCAAGGCATTAGAGCTAGTCTATGTAATACAGAGGAAATTGCAATATGTGCAAAAAAATGGAATGATTCGAATATACTTACAATGGGAATAATGTCAGTTGATAGAGAAAATATAAAAAAAATTATAGATGGCTGGCACAATACTAAAGTAGATAAAGCTGAGATGAAAAATATTAGGAGCATTGATAATTAAAATGAGAATTGGGATTGTAGGTGCTACAGGAGCTGTTGGTAAGGAAATATTAAAAATATTAGATAATAGAAAATTTCCTATTTCTGAGTTAAAACTTTTTGCCTCTAAAAAATCCTTAGGAAAGAGAATTACCTTTAAGAAAAATAGATATAAATTAAACTTAATTAGTAAGAAAAATTTAGAAAACCTTGATATTGTTTTTTTTGCCGCAGGTTCCAAATTAAGTAAAATCTATGCACCAATTTGTGAAAAGCTTGGTTCTTACGTCATAGATAATAGTTCAGCTTTTAGACTTAATAAAGATATTCCTTTAATTGTTCCAGAGATTAATTCTGGTGCAATAAAAAAAACTAAAAGAAAAATTATTGCTAACCCAAACTGTACTACAATTATAAGCTTAATGGGTATAAAACCAATCGACAACTCCAATAAAATTGTTAGAGTCGTCGCTACCAGCTTTCAATCAGTTTCAGGTGCAGGGAATTCTGGAATTGATGAATTAATTCATAATACTAGATTCTATAAAAATGAAGATAAAATAAGAAAAAATGTTTTTGATAAAAATATTACCTTCAATGTTATACCAAAAATTGGTAATTTTCTTGATAATGGTTTTACAGAAGAAGAGATGAAACTTCATAATGAATCACGAAAAATATTAGACAATAAAGATATATCATTCTCCGCAACAACTGTTAGAGTTCCTGTTATGCGATCACATAGTATAAGTTTAAATATAGAATTTAAAAAAAGTTTTAATATCAATAAAATTAAAAATGAAATTAAAAAATTTCCAGGTATTGATATCAGTGACAATATAAAGAAAAATCAATATCCGACACCATTAGATTCAACCAATAAAGACAACTGCATAATAGGTAGAATAAGGAAGGATTTCACAAAAAAAAATGCCATATCTGCTTGGATTGTTGGTGACCAAATTAGGAAAGGTGCCGCCTTAAACGCGGTTCAAATTGCAGAACTTTTAGTAATGTAATATGTGTTGTAGAATATATGCATGGTTAATATTCGTGGTTGTATAACAGCATTGGTTACACCATTTAATTCACTTGGTAAAGTTGATGAAAAGAATTTAAAAAAGTTAATAAAGAGACAAATTGATAATGGTGTTCACGGACTTGTACCATGTGGAACAACTGGGGAATCACCTACCTTGAGCCATAAAGAGCATATAAAAGTTATTGAAATTACAGTTAAAGAGGTAAAAAGAAGAATTCCAGTTATAGCAGGCACAGGATCAAATTCAACACAAGAAGCAATTGAATTAACAAAAAAAGCTGAATCTCTTGGTGCTGATGCAAGTTTACAAGTTGTTCCATATTATAATAAACCCACACAAAGAGGATTATATAATCATTTTAATTCAATAGCATCCAATACTAAATTGCCAATAATTTTATATAACATTCCAGGTAGATCAGTAATTAGTTTAGATTCTAAAACAATTCAAGAACTTGAAAAAAAGAATAAAAACATAATAGGAATTAAAGAAGCTAGCGGAGATTTAAAAAAAATTATTGAAATTAAAAAAAAATGTACTGAGAAATTTTTAATATTATCTGGAGAGGATAACCTTAATCTAGATATTTTAAAGAATGGAGGTAGTGGATTTATTTCAGTAACATCAAATCTATATCCACACTATTGCTCTCAAATGTATAATTTCTACATGAGTAACAATATAAAGAAATCAAATCAAATAAATTCTTATTTAAAAAAGATTAATAAACTATTATTTGTTGAAACAAATCCGATACCCATAAAATATGCACTAGCAAAAAATAATCTAATAAAAAACGAATTAAGGTTACCGTTGACTAAGTTAGATCCAAAATATTACAAGAAAATTAACGAGGAATTAAAAAGATTAAAGAAAATTCAGAAAATATAATTTCTACTTATGAATCCAATGCACTTAAAAAATATAAAAATATTATTGGGATTGATGAAGTAGGAAAAGGTTCTTTATTTGGCCCTGTTATAGCTTGTTGCGTATTATTAAATCAAGAATTTCTATCATTAAATATGAGCTTAATTAAAGATTCTAAAAAATTATCAGAAAAAAAAAGAAATGAATTTGTTGGAAAATTCTTATTAACTAAATGTAAATTTGGATTGGGATTTTCTTCAAACAGATTCATCGATAAAACTAATATTTCATTTGCAACCTTTGAAGCTATGAGAAAATCAATTGTTGATTTAGATAATCCTGTAGATTTTATATTTGTTGATGGAGACAAAAAAATACCAAATTTAGATTGTGAACAATTTAAAATTATCAAAGGTGATGATAAATGTAAAATTATTGGAGCAGCATCAATAATAGCAAAATTTATTAGAGATTTTATTATCAGAAAATATGATAGAATTTTTCCTTTTTACAATTTATATAACAATGTTGGATATGGTACAAAAGAACATATTGAAAACATAAGAAAATTTCAAAGATCATTTCTCCATAGAAATAGTTTTAAAATAAAATCAATTGACAGATAAAATTTAATATCTTATTTTCATTTAATGTTGTCAGTCTCAGATGAAAAAATTAAATATTACTATAAGATTGGAGAATTAGAAAAAATAACAGGCGTTAGTTCATCTAAAATAAGATATTGGACTAATAAATTTGAGTCATTAAAAAAACAACTTAGAACTACTTCAGGTTATACTCATAAATTATATCATCATGATGCTATAGAAATTATAATAAGTTTAAATAAATTTCATAATGAAATTAAAATAAATACAAATTATAATAATTTTGATAAGAAATTATCTGAAAAAATTGATAGGGAAAAAAATATTATCAAAAAATTACAAATTATTAAAAATAAAATTCAAAAAATTATTGATGCTCCATAAATAACGGGGTGTGGCGCAGCTGGTAGCGCACTGGTCTGGGGGACCAGGGGTCGTTGGTTCAAGTCCAATCACCCCGATTTAATTTATGAATATATTGTTAACAAATGATGATGGTTATAGAGCTGATGGAATCAATATCCTAAAAAAATATTTATTAAGATTTGGTAGAGTTATTATAGTAGCACCTGAAAATAATCAAAGCACTACAAGTCATTCTATTAGCTTAAATAGACCTTTGAGATGTAAAAAGATTAAGAAGGATATTTATTCGGTCTCGGGTCTCCCTGCAGATTGTGTAAATTTTGCAATTAATAGTGATAAAATCCACGAAAAATTTCATTTAGTAATATCGGGTATTAATGATGGTGCAAATGTTGGAGATGATATAAACTATTCAGGAACAGTGGGTGCCGCGAGAGAAGGCTATTTACATGGTATTAATGCCATTGCTGTATCAATTGGTAATAAAAAAAATCCAAAGTTTGATAATTGTGCAAATCTATTTAGCAAAATATTAGATAAAATAATAAAGACTAAAGTTAAAAATTTTTTCTTAAATATTAATTTTCCTAATTTAATCGAAGAAGATATAAAAGGTATTAAATTTACAAAACAAGGACAAAGAGCATATGGTCATAGAATATTAACCAAAAAAGATCCAAGAGGATATGAGTATCATTGGATTGGCGGTAATGATTTAAGTTATAAGTCAAAAAATGGAAGTGATATAAATGCTTTAAAAAATGGTTATGTAACAATAACTCCACTAACAACAAATTATACAGATAATAAGTTTAAAAAATTTAATATTAACATCGATGATAAAAGATAAATTAAATCAATTGGCAAAAGGAAAGAAAGGCATTTTTATAATGTCATTGATATCTTTTACTGAATCTATTGTATTCATAATACCTCCTGATCCTTTTTTGGCTTTGTTATGTATAAAAAATAAATATAAAAATGTTATAAAAAATATTCTTATATGTACTTTCTTTTCAGTATTAGGTGGGTCATTAGCTTATTATTTTGGTGAAATACTTATTAATTATGCATTAAAAAAAAATATTGATTTTATTGTTAAAAATTTAGATTCGATAGAGAAATTAAAAATATCAATTAACGATGAGACTTTTTTAATAATGTTGACATCAGCTTTTACGCCACTACCGTACAAAATCTTTTGTATTACAGCAGGTGTGATGAAGGTGAATTTTATTCCTTTCTTACTTGGTTCAATTATAGGTAGGGGTTTAAGATTTTATCTTTTCGGAATTTTAGCTTTTAAATTTGGTGATAAGTTTTATAAAATAACAAATTCAAATAAATTTAAAATTTTAATGATTAGCTTAATACTAATTTTGATTATATATTTATACTATAAATGGATTTAAAAAAATTAGTTAGAAGTGTTCCTGATTTTCCTAAAGATGGGATTACTTACAGAGATATAACCCCAATTCTTAAAGACTCATCAGCTTTTAAATATGTTGTAAATCAATTATCTGCCAACATCCCTGAGCATATTGATTCCATTATAGCACCAGAATCTAGAGGTTTTATTTTTGCCTCTGCAGTTTGCTTTAATTTGGATAAAAATTTAGTAATAGCTAGAAAAAAAGGGAAGCTCCCATACAAGACTTTTGAGGTGGAATATGAACTTGAATATGGTTCTGATTGCTTTCAAATGCATATTGATTCTTTAAAACCTAATTCTAAAGTCGCAATTATTGATGATTTACTTGCAACAGGAGGAACTATATCAGCTTTAGAAAAATTAGTTAATAATTTTGATTCTAAAGTTGAAACAACCTTATTTGTTATCGAGTTATTAAATTTAGAGGGTAGAAAAAATATTAATTGTAAAAATATTTTTTCATTAATTAATTATTAAATGATTGTAAGAAATAAACATAGGAATGAAATTTATTCAATAAATTTCAATAAATCATTAAAAGACTTTTTTAGAGCTTCCACAAAAAAATATCATAATATTGCTTTAATTACAGATAGTAACGTTCACAAGATATTTCATAAAGAAATAATGAATAAAGACATTAATATATTGAAAATTTCCCCTGGAGAAAAATCTAAATCAAATAGAGTCAAAGAAAAACTGGAAAATAAATTACTGGAATTAAAATTTAATAGGGATTCATTAATAATCGCCTTTGGTGGAGGTGTTATAGGTGATTTGACGGGATATTTAGCATCAACTTATCTCCGAGGTGTAGATTTAGTTCACATCCCTACATCGTTGGTAGCGATAGTAGACAGCTCTATAGGTGGAAAAACTGGAATTAATAATAATAAAGGAAAGAATCTAATTGGAACATTTTATAATCCAAAAGAAATTATTGTAAATTCAGATTTTCTCAAAACTCTACCAAATAAAGAAATTAGACAAGGAATGGCTGAAATAATAAAATATGGAATTATTAAAGATTATAACCTTTTCAAAAAACTAGAAAAAATAAATGATAATTTTCTTGATAATAATGAGTTTGAAATTAATAAAATATTGAAAAAATGCATCAAAATAAAAGTAGAGGTTATCCAAAAAGATTTTAAAGAATCAGATTTAAGAAGTATTTTAAATTTTGGACATACTATTGGTCATGGTCTTGAGAAGTTATACTCATATAAAAAATCGCATGGTGACTGTATCGGAACAGGTATGGCAATCGAGTCATTAATAGCAAAAAAATATTTAGAGTTCTCGAGTGGGGATTATAAAAGAATATTAAAAATATTAGATAAATATCATTTAAGGAAAACAATATATAAGAAATCTGACATACCAAAAATTTTGGAATTTATCAAATTAGATAAAAAAAATAAAAAATCAAAAATTACTTTCTCACTTCCTGATAAAATTGGAAACATAAAGAAAAGAAATAAAAAATTTACTGTAGAAATAACTGATAAAAAAATAGAACAAACTTTAAAAGAATATTTAAATGAAATATAAAATAAGAAACTTTGAAGAAGGCTACGTTGATCCTTCTGAACCAAATAATATTTTCCTTCTCAATAATAAGGAAAACTTATCACTAGATATAGGATGTGGTGAGGGAGAATTCATAATTGAATTAGGTAAAAGAAATCCAAATAAATTTTATCTCGGTATAGATATAAAGTATGGAAGAATACTTAAAGGATTAAAAAAATTAAACAAAGATAATGTTAGAAATGTAAAATTTATGAATTTTAATGTTTCATTTTTAACAAATAAAATTTTTTTTTCAAAAAATATTAACGAAATTTATATCAATAACCCTGATCCATGGCCTAAAGACAGACACTCTAAAAATAGGATATTAACTAAGGAATTTTTAGATACCCTCTTTTCAATAATTAAAAAAAAAGGTGAAATTAATATAAATACTGATTCGAAAGAATATTTAGACTTTATAAAGAATCAAATCAGCAATTCTAAATTTAAAGAGTATAAAGAGAATGTAAATCAAAACTTACCGATTACAAAATTCCAAAATTACTATAGTAGTATTAATAAAGAAATACATTCTATAAAAATAATTAAGAGCTAATTTCAGATTCAAATATTTTTTTAATATCTTTTTTTAATTCAGATATACCCTTTTTATCTTTATCATAAGATGTAATATCAATTTCTTTCAAAATTTTAATTTTAATTTCACCTTTATTAATTTTAAAAGAATTTTTTTTGACTATAGAATCAGCTCCTTTAATTATCATGGGAACAATGTTTACCTGTGTTTTACTTGCTATAAAAAAACCACCATCTTTAAATTCTAATAATCCTGGATTAGTATTTCTAGTTCCTTCTGGTGCTATAAATATTGTTTTACCAGACTTTATTCTCTTCAATATTTTTACAACTTCTCTTCTATCTGAAAATGATCCATCACGGGCAACAAAGTAATGACCCATGACTTGTACTGCTTGACCAAAAAAAGGAATTTTTAATAATTCTTTTTTCATCATTGCTCGCCAATCAAATTTCATAAAAGATGCAAAAGCAAAAATATCAAAAAAACTTTTATGATTATACATTACAATTGTTGGCTTATTTTCTATATTTTCAATTCCATCAACTTTGAGTTTTACACCAGAAATAAACAAAATAGATTTTCCCCAAAATTTAACAACTGTTAATGTAGCTAACATTGGAGAAAAAAAAGAAATTAATATTGCAATAATTGCCAATATTATTGTTAAAGAGCCTATTATTAACCATTTTATAAATGAAGTTATCATTAATAGAGATTAATTTAATTCAATTTAATTTCAATTTATTTGATATATATATTTTTTTTCATAAAATACTATAGATAAGATTTGGAGGAAAAATATGATAGTTGTTTTAAAACCTAATATTTCTGATGAAGAAATTACTAAGATTGAGAAGTCGATTCAAGAATTTGGTTATAAAGCCGAAAAAGTTAAAGGTGAAGCCAGAACAATAATTGGTGCTGTTGGTAATCAGAAAGAAAAACAACAACATATGAACTTACTTGGTCAACTTCCTGGAGTTGAAGCAGTAGTTCCAATTATGCAACCAAACAAACTAGGTAGTAGAGAATTTAAAAATGAAGATACAATATTCAAAGTAGGTAATACATCGGTAGGTGGAGACAAGCTAACTCTTATAGCTGGTCCTTGCTCAGTTGAGAATGAAGATCAAATAAATGAAATTGCAAAAGCTGTTAAATTGGGTGGTGCGTCAATTTTAAGAGGTGGTGCGTTCAAGCCCCGAACTTCACCCTATACTTTCCAAGGTCTTGGGGAAGAAGGCTTAAAAATTTTAAAAAATGCTGGTAATGAAGTTGGTTTACCTATAGTTACTGAAGTACTTGACGTTAAAGATTTAGATCTTATTTGTAAATATGCCGATATGCTTCAGATTGGTGCAAGAAACTGTCAAAATTATGCTTTATTAAAAGAAGCAGGAAAATCGAAAAAACCAGTTCTTCTTAAAAGAGGTATGTCTACATCTTTAAATGAATTTTTATTATGTGCCGAATATTTACTTGCAGAAGGAAATATGTCGGTAGCATTATGTGAAAGAGGTATTAGAACATTTGAAACAGCAACAAGAAATACTTTTGATATTAACGCCATCCCTGTTTTAAAAGAAAAAACACATTTACCAGTAATTGCTGATCCTGCACATGGAACTGGCTATTGGCAATATGTTTCACCAATTGCATATGCTGCAGTGGCTGCTGGTGCTGATGGTCTTGCTGTCGAGGTGCACAACAATCCTGAAATTGCATTAAGTGATGGAGGACAATCTTTAAAACCTAAAAAATTTAACAGTATGGTTGAAAAAGCTAGGATTATTGCAAATTCAATAGGAAAAGATATTTAATCTTTTATGTGAACTTGTCTTCCGCTGATTTCAAATTTATCTTCAGAAAGAAGCTTAATAGCTCTAGGTAGTATTTCATGTTCTTTTAGATTAATTTTTGATAAAAGACTTTCTTCAGTGTCATTTTTATTGATTTCAACAATACCCTGTAAAATTATAGGACCTGTATCAATACCATCATCAACAAAATGAACAGTACAACCTGTATATTTTGCACCATATTCTAATGCCTGTTTATGTGCGTGTAAGCCAGTAAATGCAGGTAAAATTGAAGGATGAAGATTTATAATTTTATTTTGAAACTTTGATGTAAAAAAAGGAGATAAAATTCTTTTAAATCCTGCTAAAACAATTAAATCTAATTTATATTCATCAATTAAATTAATAATCTCAACCTCATATTCCTTTCTTGTCTTAAAATTTTTATGTGACAGAATAATTTGTGGAATATTTAATTTTTTTGCTCTTTCAACAACATAAGCATCAGGAACATTAGAAAATAAAAAAGCAGTTTCCACAGATGGCAAATCAGCTTTTATAATGGCTTCAAAGTTTGAACCACTCCCAGATGAAAATATCGCTATCTTAAAGTTTTTAGCCATTTAAAAAATAACTAGGCAGCTACCTACTTTCCCAGAACCAACTGGTCCAAGTATCATCGGCCTCTGAGGACTTAACTTCCGGGTTCGGAATGGAACCGGGTGTACCCCCTCCAGTATGGCTGCCTAGAAAGTTTAATCTTATACAAAATAAAATTCTTGTCAATAAAATCAGTCTAAGTAATTTAAAACAGGAGATTTTCTTACTTTTTTTAATTTTTTAAGAGCTTTTAACTCAATTTGTCTAATTCTTTCTCTAGTAACATTAAATTCTTTTCCTATCTCTTCTAAAGTAAATGCCTGATCTTCGTCAATTCCAAATCTCTTTTTTATGACATCTTTTTCTCTATCATTTAAAACTTTTAAAAGTGAATTATTAATTAAATCTTTTAACTCATTTGTTTCAATATAATCCTGCTGATTGGGATTTTTATCACTTATAGAATCCAATATTGTTTGTCCTGGTTCATCATCATTAATAGGTGCGTCTAATGCTATTGGATCTTTTGTCACCCTTTGTATTTTATCTACTTTATCTTCACTGAAATTAGACTCTAATGCAATTTCAGAATTTGAGGGTTCACGACCAAGTTTTTGCACAAGTGTCCTTGTGACAGAATTGATTCTCGTAATTTGTTCTGTCATATGTACAGGAATTCTTATTATTCGTGCTTGATCTGCTAAGGACCTAGTTATCGCTTGCCTAATCCACCAAGTTGCATATGTAGAAAATTTATAACCTCTTTGATATTCAAACTTTTCTACAGCTCTAATCAAGCCAATATTTCCTTCTTGAATCAAATCCAAGAAAGGTAGTCCTTTATTTATATATTTTCTAGCGATACTAACTACTAAACGTAAATTTGATTCCACCAACTTTTTTTTGCTATTTAAATAATTTATTTTAGATTTCTTAAATTGATCTAATTCAATTTGATTAATTTCGCTTTGTTTTGCATACATTGCGACTGATTTTAAAAAATCTGACTGAAATTCAACCTGCATCATAATTTTTTTTATTTTAATTGATATTTGTTTTGTAAGAGTTTTTTTATCAAATAGTTCTGAAAGTGCATCCTTTAAATTTATAATTCTTCTTGTCTTACCTAAGGATGAGTTTTTAAACTCGCTAAGATCAATTTCATCAGAAATATTTTCTGACTCAGGGCTTGAAATTAATTGCATATAAAATAATTTTGCAATCGAATAATTTGCTGAAACAAATCCAGCAATCTCCTTTTTGGATTCGTATAGTTTTTTAGCAACCCCTAATTCGTCATTTCTATTTAATAAAGAGTGATAGGCAATTGTGTTAAGATAACTTTTTATTGGATCTACGTGGGATTCCTGTTTTTTTTCAGCTATTTCAAAGTTTATTTTTTTCTTAAATTTAAACTCAAATTTAATATTTGGTAAAACCGACTTAACAAAATTTGGCAGATAGGAAACTATCTTGTTTATTTCTGTATTATCAGTTGATAATCTCATAATATAATTTTAACTTAAGATTTTAGTTTTTTCTCTTCTTCAATAATTTTCTTTAATTCTTTTAATAATTCCATTTCAGTTGATTCATTTATATTTTCTTTCTGATTTAACTTCATATTAATTCTTCTTCTTTTTTCTTTGTAATCATCAAGCTTACACTTTATAAGACAATCGTTTAATAATTTAATTTTTTTCTTCTCGTTTGAATCAATTTGTGTATTAGAGAAGATAATTTCAGTGATATAACTTGAAACCTCATTATTAGCTATATTTATAATATCTGAAGGTTCAAAGGAATTGTTATTACTAATCAAATCTAATAATTCTAATTCTAAGTTTTTAGATAAACCTTTTAGTTCATTGATTATATCATTATCTCTTAATTGTTTATTTTCGAGTAATATCTTTAACGCCATTTCCAGTGCATCTAAGGATTTATTATTTTTATCTTCATTATTAATATCTTTTTCATTTTTTGTGATCATTTTATTTTGAAGTTCATTTTTAGATATACCGAAAGCAGATATAAATTTATTTATCATTAAGTCTTTATTAAAAACATCACCAACATTAGAAATTTTGTCAGAAAAGTCTTCAATAATACTATTTATACTTTTTTCTTTATTAAGATATTGTTCTTTTGAATAATCAATAAAATAATCTATTATTGAAGATGAATTTTTAACTAATTTTAAAAACTCATCCTTTCCGCTTTCTTTTATAAATTCACATGGATCTTGTTTTAAAGGTAAATTGAGCGTATAGACATCAAGCTTATTATCAAATAATGGTTCGATACTTTTAAATGAAGCCTCCAATCCAGCATCATCTGAATCAAAGTTTAAAATAACCTTATCAGCGAATTTTTTTATTTCATTAGTATGCTCAAATGTTAAAGAAGTTCCCATTGATGCAACTACATTATATATTCCAACTTTATTCATCATCAGAACATCTGTATAGCCTTCAACTATAAAAATAAACTTAGGCTTCTTTCCTTTAAAATTATTAAACTTATCTATTCCATAAAGAGCCTTTCTTTTAGAAAAAATTACTGACTCTTTAGAGTTTAAATATTTAGGATTAGAGTTATCAATTGTTCTACCGGCAAATGCTAGTATTGAACCTTGTCTATTTTTAATTGGAAAAATTATTCTATTTCGAAAAAAATCAAAATATTTCTTTGAATCCTCTTTTTGTTTTATAAGTCCTAGCTCTTCAAGACATATTAGTTTTTCTTTATTATTTTTTACAAAAGAAGTTAAAAAATCCCATGAATTTGGAGCAAAACCAATTTGATTTTCTTCAATATCTTTTAAATTAAAACCCCTACTCTGAAGATAATCTAATGCTATTCTTGATTCTGATTTCTTTAATAAAAACTTATGAAAAAGTTCAGCTACTGAAGAATTTAATTTCAATAGCATATTTTTTTTATCTGTATTATTATCATTCTGGAATTTAATTTTTTTTATTCTTAAATTAAAAAAATTTGAAATCTCATCCAGTGCCTCTTCGGAACTGAAATTTTTATATTCTTTTATGAAAGTTATCAAATTTCCGCCTGCTTTACATGAATAACAAAAATAAACACCTTTATCATCATTAATAGACATAGAAGGATTTTTATCATCATGAAATGGACATAAAGATTTGTATTCTGAACCTAGCTTCTTTGCAGGCTGCCAATTCTGTTCAATATATTTTAATAATGAAGTTTTTCTTAAGATCTCTTCAAGTGTTAGGTATTCATAGTCTGAGGACATAAATTAACGAAATTTTCTATTTTTTTTATTTTGTCTTTTTTTTGCTGCAAAAAGTTTTTTCTTTTTAATTTCACTTGGTTTTTCAAAAAATTCTTTCTTTTTAAAATCTGAAAGAATCCCACCCTTTTCAATTTGTCTTTTAAAACGCCTGAGAGCATTTTCTAAATTTTCATTAGTTCCTACATGTATTCCTGGCATAAGCCTAAAAAGTAAATGATGGTAACAATTATGTCAATAGTGAATTATTTAAATAATTTTAAAGATTTTTTTACGACATTTTTAACAGTAAAGTCAAAATTTTCTAATACATCATCTTTTGGACCACTTGCCCCGAAAGAATCTATTGAAATTGTATTGTCATCGAAGGATAAAAGCGATTTCCATCCAGTTGAAACTCCTGCCTCAATAAATATCCTATTCTTCTTTCCCAATATCATATCAATATCAGATTTCTTATTTTTAATAAAATCTTCAATACAAGGGATAGATATCACTACCGCTCTAATTTTTTTTGTTTTTAAAATCTCTGCGGATTTTAAAGCTAGTTCAACTTCACTGCCTGTTGCAACTAAAGTAATATCTCTTTTATTTAAATCTCCATAAATTATATTTGCTAAATATTTTTTATAGAAAACTTGTCTTTTATTTAAATTTTGATTTAAGACAGGTAAATCTTGTCTTGATAGCGCTATAACGCTTGGACCGTTATAATTTAATGCATTTATCCAAGAATCCATCGTTTCGTTAAGATCACAAGGTCTATAAACTTTCAGATTAGGAATCAACCTCAATGACATTAATTGCTCAATAGGTTGATGAGTTGGTCCGTCTTCACCTAAAGCAATAGAATCATGTGTCATTACATAAATAACTTTGTTATTCATTAATGCAGAAAGTCTTATAGAAGGTCTACAATAATCTGAAAAAACTAAGAAGGTGCCTCCATATGGAATAAATTTTGAATGAAGCGCAAGACCATTCATGATTGAAGCCATACCATGCTCACGTACACCATAATGTATATATCTTTCAGTAGAATATTTATTTTTTAATGATTTTAGATTTTTTGATTTAGTATTATTAGATGGTGTCAAGTCAGCTGACCCACCCAAAGTGTTATTAATTATTGAATTTATACTATCCAAACATAACTGACTTGCCTTCCTGGTTGAAATCTTACTAATATCTTTAGTATTTAATGCGAAATTGGAAATAATTTTTTTTTCAATTTCAGAGTTCATATTAAAATTAATAAAGTCTCTAAATTCTTTATAGTTTTTATTTTTCTTTATTTTGTTTTTCCAATCTTTATATTTATTTAATGATTTTAACCCTGCCTTGTTCCAGAAATCTTTTATATCTTTTGGTATGAAAAAAGGTTTATAATTCCAATTTAAATTTTCTCTTGTTAAATTAATCTCATCTTTACCCAATGCTGCCCCATGAGATTCATGACTTCCTTGTTTATTTGGAGACCCAAAACCAATAGTAGTTCTACACCCAATCATAGTGGGCTTTTTCGATTTTTTTGCTTTTCTAATTGCATCCCTAATTTCATGGTAATCATGCCCATTAATTTTTATATAATTCCAATTATAGCTTTTGATTCTTTTAGATGTATCATCTGTGAAAGATAAATCGGTTGGTCCGTCAATTGATATTTTATTGTCATCATAAAAGACGATTAACTTATTTAACTTATGATGACCAGCAAAACTTAAAACTTCATGACTAATACCTTCCATAAGACATCCATCACCTGCAAACACATATGTAAAATGATTTACTAGTGTAGATGTAAATCTTTGAGATAATATTTTTTCAGCAAGAGCCATACCTACTGCATTTCCAAGACCTTGGCCTAAAGGTCCAGTTGTAGTTTCAATTCCTTTAGTATGATGAAACTCTGGATGACCAGGTGTTTTTGAATTAACTTTTCTAAAATTTTTTATATCAGTTATTGTTGGCTCTTTATAACCCAAAAGGTAGAGCAAAGAATAAATTAACATTGATCCATGACCATTTGATAATACGAATCTGTCTCTATCAAACCAATCAGGGTCTTTAGGGTTAATCTTAATAAACTCGGTAAATAATACAGTAGCTATATCAGCCATACCCATAGGCATGCCTGGATGACCAGATTTAGCCTTTTCAACCGCATCAACAGATAAAAATCTTATAGCATTTGCAAATTTTCTATTCATAGCAACATAAAAAATAATCCTTAGATTCAAAAAAGAAAGAATTTGAAAAAAGAATTCTTTAATATAATATCAATATTTAATTATATGTCTAAAATAACATTTTTAAAAGCAAGACAAATCTTAGATTCACGCGGAACTCCAACTGTTGAAGTTGATATGTCAATTGATGACAATTTCTTCTCACGAAGTTCAGTACCATCTGGAGCCTCAACTGGTAAATATGAAGCTGTAGAATTAAGAGATGGTGGAGAAGCTTATAATGGTAAAGAAGTTAGAAAAGCAGTTCAAAACATAAATGAGACTATAAATAAAGAAATTTTAAATAAAAATTTTAATTCAATTCATGATTTTGATAATTTATTAAATAATCTTGACAATAGTAAAAATAAATCTTTTCTGGGTGCGAATAGTATTTTAGCCTGTTCTCTTGGTTTTACTAAATGCTTGGCTTATAAATCAAAAAGTAAAATATATGAATATTTAAATGAATCAAAAAATTATATCTTACCAAGTCCACTAATGAATATTATCAATGGTGGAGCCCATGCAAATAATGGGTTAGATATTCAAGAATTCATGATTGTACCAGCAGGATTTAAAACATTTTCCGACTCTCTTAAAGCTGGTGTTGAAACTTTTATATCACTAAAGGAATTACTCAACAAAAAATCATATAGTACAGCCGTTGGAGATGAAGGTGGTTTTGCACCTGATTTAAAATCAAATGAAGAAGCACTAGAACTAATTTTAGATTCAATTAAATTAGCAGGATATGAACCAGGTAAAGATATATATTTGGCGTTAGATGTTGCAGCATCAGAATTATTTGAAAATAACAAATATCAATATAACAATGAACTAGTTGATACGAACGAATTAATATCTATATACAAGAATTTAACTAGAAAATTTCCAATAATATCAATAGAGGATCCTTTGGATGAAGATGATTGGAGCTCATGGAGCGAATTGACTCAAGAAATTGGTGATAGTGTACAACTCGTTGGTGATGATCTTTTTGTTACTAACAAAGAAAGATTACAAAAAGGCATTGAATCCAAATCTGCAAACAGTATCTTGGTAAAAATTAATCAAATCGGTTCAATATCGGAAACTATTGATACAATAAAATTAGCAAAAGATAATAATTTTTCATATATTATCTCACACAGATCTGGTGAAACAGAAGATTCATTTATTTCTGATTTATCGGTAGCGATGGGTTCTGGGCAGATAAAAACTGGTTCTTGTTCAAGAACTGATAGAACGGCTAAATATAATCAACTTTTAAGAATCGAAGAAGAGCTACAAAATAAGGGAAAATTTGCCGGTCTTATGACTTTTAAATCTCTATCTTAATTGGTATTATAATATCTTGTCGAGTTATGAAAAAAACTTTATTTGATAAAATATGGGATAAACATTTAGTCCATGAAGAAGATGGTAAACCATCTTTATTATATATTGATTTACACCTAATTCATGAAGTTACTTCTCCACAAGCTTTTGAAGGTCTTAGAGAAACGAAAAGAGAGGTTAGAAGACCAAATTTAACTTTTGCAACAATGGATCATAATGTTCCAACGCTAAATAGAAATAATATAGATGATCCGATATCAGCCCAACAGATTGAAACCTTAATTAAGAATTGTGAAGAATTTGGTATCAAATTATTTGATTTAAATAGTCCTTATCAAGGAATTGTTCATGTTATAGGGCCCGAGCAAGGTCTTACAAAGCCAGGAATGACCATCGTTTGTGGGGATAGTCATACATCAACACACGGGGCTTTTGGGTCACTTGCTTTTGGTATTGGTACTAGTGAAGTAGAACATGTTTTGGCCACACAATGTCTTTGGCAGAATAAACCTAAAACTTTTGAAGTTAATGTTTCTGGTTCAAGACAAAAAGGTGTCACTGCAAAAGATATTATTTTAAGTATTATAGGAAATATTGGAACTGCTGGTGCTACAGGCTACGTTATAGAGTACAGAGGAGAGGCTATATCCACTTTATCAATGGAACAAAGAATGACAATATGTAATATGTCAATAGAAGGTGGTGCAAGAGCCGGTATGATAAGTCCCGATGAAATTACTTGTGAATATCTAAAAGATAAGCCAAATATGAATAATCTAAAAGAAATGAAAAAAGAATGGTTGGAGTTTGCTAGTGATGAAGGAGCTACGTTTGATAAAACTTTAAGTTTAGACGCTAGTAAAATGTCACCTCAAGTTAGTTGGGGAACTAGCCCTGGCATGGTGTCTGGAGTTGATACTAGAGTTCCAAATCCAAATACTGAGGAAGATCCCGTTAAAAAGAAATCTCTTGAAGATGCACTAGAATATATGGGCCTAAAAGCAGATACAGATATTAAAGATATAAAACTTGATACTGTATTTATTGGCTCCTGTACAAATTCAAGAATAGAAGATTTAATTGCGGCTAGTAAAGTCTTTAAAGGAAAAAAAGTCGCAAGTTCTGTTAATGCAATTATTGTTCCTGGATCTCAGTTAGTAAAATATCAAGCTGAAAAACTTGGTCTAGATAAAATTTTTAAAGATGCTGGGTGTGAATGGAGAGAATCAGGTTGTAGTATGTGTCTAGCAATGAATCCTGACAAACTTTCTCCAGGTGAAAGATGTGCGAGTACCTCAAATAGAAATTTTGAAGGTCGCCAAGGAAAAGGCGGAAGAACTCACCTTGTCAGTCCTATTATGGCGGCGGCGGCGGCAATTAATGGAAGATTTGTTGATGTAAGAGAATATGATATTGATTTAGGTGATTATTAAAATGGAGAAATTTATTAATTTCCGAAGTAAACCAACACCATTAAACTCAGCGAATGTAGATACAGATCAAATTATACCAAAGCAATTTTTGAAAAGAATTGAAAGAACAGGTTTTGGCCAATTTCTTTTTTTTGATTGGAGGTTCCATGATGATGGTTCGGAAAATCCAGATTTTGTTTTAAATATGCCAGAATATAAAAACTCTAGTATACTTTTAGCTCAAGATAATTTTGGATGTGGAAGTTCCAGAGAACACGCCCCATGGGCTCTAAGAGATTATGGGTTTAAAGTTATCATCTCTACATCATTTGCAGATATTTTTTATAATAATTCTTTTAAAAATGGAATATTACCAATCGTTGTTGATAACGACCTTCTTTCTAAATTTTTTAAATTTATCAATGATGATTCTAATTATGAAATGGATATAAATCTTAATGATCAAACTATTAAGGATAATCTTAATAATGAATTCAAGTTTGATGTTGATGCTTTCAGGAAAAAATGTCTTCTTGAAGGTCTTGATGATATTGCATTAACATTAGAGCATAAGAAAAAAATTGATATTTTTGAAAAAAATTATCTAAAATAACCTCATGATAATTGCTATTAAGATACTTAGTAAAATACACGAACCTAATGGAAAAAATATTTTTGTATTACCTATAGTAAATTGAAAATCTAGTGGATTCTTTTTTAAGATTGCAAAAAAAGATGTAAATTCTATGAGTAGACCAATAATGATTACAATGAATCCTAAAACTATTATCAATTTGCCAAATGACATATAAACATTTTAAACTATTTATTAATGAAAAGAATTATTACAAAACAGAAAGGGAATGTAAAAACTAAAATCAATTTAAGCCCTCAATCAAAGTTATTTATAAAATTAATATCATTTAGTAAAACTCAATTAGATGAATATATTGGTGAGCAACTTGAAAATAACCCATGTATTGAAGAAAAATCATTTAATAGATCTAAAAGAAATGAAGTGATGGAATACTTTGATTCTTCAAAACATGAAGAAAAAAAACTAGATCTTAAAAATTATCTCAGCCAGCAATTAATTACATTAAACATTAAAAAGATAAAGAAAGAACTTATTTATTATTTAATTTTATTACTTGATGAAAATGGTTTTTTAGACTTAGAATATGATGAAATAATTGAACTATTTAAAAATAAACTAGATAAAAATTTAACTAGAATTGAAATTGATGAATTAATAATATTCTGTCGAGAAAAGTTTGAACCTTCTGGAATATTTGTAAAAGATATTAAAGAAAGCTTAATCATTCAATTAGAATTAAACAACAGTAAAGAAATCGAAATAAAAAAAAATATAATTTTTAATGATTTCAATTTATTAAATAAAAAAGAAAATAAATTCTTAATAAAAAAATATAAATGTACTGAGTTTTTTATTAATAATTTTATAAAAGAGCTATCTGGTCTTGATCCAAGACCAGGTCTAACAATAAATAATAATAGTGAAGTTGAATATAATACAGATTATGAAGCTTTTGTTTTTTTTGAAAATAAGAAATTGATATATCAATCAAATAAAAATTATAGAGAAATTAAAATTTCACAATACTATTCATCCCTTATGAAAAATAAAGAAAGTTTATCTAATGAAGTCTTAAATTTTTTAGATTCCAGAATAAATGAAGCTCAAACAATTTTAAACACAATAAAAGAGAGAAATCAAATGTGCGAAAAAGCTATAAAACTTATATGTAATACTCAAAAAGATTATATTCTTAAAGGTGAAAAGTATTTAAAACCTTTAAGACTGGCTGATATTGCCACTGAACTAGGTATACATGAATCAACGGTTAGCAGAATAACAAGTAACAAGTATATACTTACAAAGAATGGATTTATAAATCTAAAAGAGTTTTTCAGTAATAAAGTTGATTCAAATAAAAATTTTTCATCTGTATCAATAAGATCTATTATAAAAGAGCTTATTCAAAACGAAGATAAAAGAACACCGTTATCGGATCAAGATATTTTAGATATTTTAAAAAGAAAAGGAATAAATATTGCTAGAAGAACTATTGCAAAATATAGAAATATACTTAAAATACCTACATCCTCAAATAGAAGAAAAAAAAGATGAATTTATCTGAAATTTTGACTCCAGGATTAATTTTTACTAAGATAAAATCTAATAAAAAAGATTTATGTATTAAAGAAATTGTTCAAAATTTATGTTTATCTGATAGTGATTTGGATTTTAATTTAGTGCATGAATCCATAATTAAAAGAGAAAATCTTTGTAGTACTGCTTTAGATAATCATATCGCAATACCTCATGCTAAAATATCTGGATTAAATAAAACATATTGTTGCTTAGCAATTAATAAACAAGGAATTCAGTTTGGATCTATTGATGGAAAAGATACTAAAATTATAATACTTTTACTACATCCTGATTCCGACATAAAAAAACATTTATTAATACTTAGAAATATTGCAAATTTATTTTCAAGTAAAGAGGTTATAGAGAGGATTATTAATACATCTGATAATTTTGAAGTATTTAATATTATAAAAGATAATGAATAAAGAAAATAACAACATTCATGGGGTTCTAATAAGTATCAGTGGATTTGGAGTTCTTATAAAAGGAAAAAGTGGTATTGGTAAAAGTGAATGTGCTGTGGAACTTTTAAATAAAGGTGCACAGTTAGTAGCTGATGATTTAGTTCTATTAAAAAAAATAGAAAATAAGTTGCTTGGATATGCGCCTGAGAATATAAAAAATCTGATTGAAATTAGAGGAATTGGAATATTAAATGTTAAAAATATATTTGGTTACTTATCAGCTCTGGACGAATCAGAGATAAAATTGATAGTTAATTTAGTTGATTTTAATAAAGAAAATAAATATGACCGGTTAGGATATGATACAAAAGAAGAAGAAATATCAGGTATAAAAATCCCATCAATTGAAATTCCTGTTAGCCCAGGTAGAAATATATCAACGTTAATTGAAATTGCAGTAAAAAAACTAAATTTTGAAGGAAGATTGTAATATACAATTTAAGTTTTAGAATTTATAAATGTTTAACATACTTATAATTACACATGGAAATTTATGTGAAGAGTTAAAAGCATCTGTAGAATTTATTTTAGATAATAAAATGAATAGAAAAATATTTACTATTAGTATTGATGAAAATTCTAGGGATTTTGAAACTTACTCCAATAAAATAGCAAATTGTTTAATTGAATCTAAATATAATATAATTTTTACTGATATGTTTGGTGGTACACCATCCAATATAAGCCTCCCGTATTTTAAAAAAAATGAAATTGAAATAATTTCGGGAGTCAATTTGCCAATGCTTTTGAAAGCTTCAACATTGGAAAATAATGATAATTTTGAAGAAGCAGTTAAGATTATTGTTAATTCTTGTAAAGAAAATATTATTGTAGCAGGAGAACTTGATATAACATGAGTAATTTAGATTTTGATCAAATATTAGACGAATGGAGCAAAGTTTACTTAATAGGTGATTATGAAGGATGGGAAATTAAAATTGATGATGATATAAATAGAGATTTTGCAGCTATTGCGTTATTTTTAGATAATAAAACTGCAAAAGCGTCTGGAGAGTCTACTGATTATTATGAAGGTTTTAAAAAAGCTTCATTACAAGTCTTAGATTTTCTGGAAATAGTAATAGCGGAAGAACCCGAAGAAAAAATTATAAAAATAATGAAAAAAGAATCATCTAGAGTCAGGGATCAAAAATTAGCAAAAGAAATTTGGGGATGATTGAATTAATTGAAAAATATGATGGTTATATAATCGATCTTGATGGTGTTATCTATCTTGATAAAAAACCACTGTCCTATTCAAAAACTTTTATAAATACACTAATTAAAAAGAATAAAAATTATGTTTTTTTAACAAACGATTCTACTCTGTCTCCTTCACAGTATACTAAGATTTTAAATAGAGAAGGAATTAAATGTTCATCAAATCAAGTTATAACGCCAATAAATAATTTTATAGAAACTATAAGGAGTAAGAATAAAAAAACTTTGGCTTTTTGCAGTAAAGAATTAAGAAAATTCTTGATAAAAGAAGGTTTAAATATAATAAATAATAAGAATTATAAACAAGCAAAAAATCTTCTTGTTTCGGGAAACAAAGATTTCTCTTATGATGATTTAATGTATTCATCGTTATGTGTTCAGAACGGGGCAAAGCTTTATGCAACAAGTATTGACAACTCTTATCCAACAAAAATGGGAAATGTACCTGCAACTGGTTCAATAATTGCAGCAATACTCAAAACACACGATACAAGAGTAATAAATCTTGGAAAACCTTCAAAAGAAATTTTTAAGTTGGCAATTAATAAATTAAAAAATAAAAAAAATAAAATATTAACTATAGGTGACAACTTGAATACAGATATTCAGGGCTCCAACGATTCTGGCATTGACTCTCTTCTAGTTTTAACTGGAAAAACTAATATGAAATTAGTAAAAGAAAGTAAAACTAATCCAACATATATAAAAAAAAATCTTAAGGTTTAGTTCCCTGAACCATACAAACCATTTTTCCTGAGTGTTTATTTTCATACATAAGTTGATGTGCTTTAGGAATCTCATCATAATTAAAAATCTCAGAAACAACGGGGTTAATTAAACCTTGATGGACCAACTCATTTGCTCTTACACACTCTAATGCATTTGCAAAATGTGAGCCTATAACATCTTTTTGAAGCATCCATAAATATCTAACATCAAACATGCAATCATATCCAGTAGTACCTGCACATATAACTACCCTACCAAATCTTTCACATACAAAAACACTTGCAGGAAAAGTTGTTTCACCAGGATGTTCAAATACAACGTTTGGACTCCTTCTTTCACCTAAAATTTCCCAAATCTTTTTTCCAAAATTTTTCATTTCTTTAAATCTGAGCTGTGACTCTTCTTCGGTTTCATTTTTCTTGTATGGTAAATTAGGAAAATCTTTTCTATTTATAACTCCAACTGCACCTAAATCTTCACACATTTTAAATTTATCATTTGATGAAACCACTGCAATTGCTTTTGCACCCATCATTTTACAAATTTGTAAAGCAAAAACTCCCAGGCCACCGGCAGCACCCCAGACTAGAACAACTTCCCCAGGCTGAATATTTGCTTTTGTTACAAGCATTCTATAAGCAGTAAAGTAGCATAAAGCGTAAGAAGCTGCATCTTCCCAAGATAGATGTTTAGGCTTTTTTAAAATCTGTTGAGCTTGTACTCTTGTAAATTGAGCAAAACATCCATTAGGAGTCTCATAACCCCATATTTGAGCCCCTTTACTAACCATAGGATCATAACTTATAAAATCAGCATTACTCTGTGTCATATTAGAATGAGGTTCCTCACTCTCAACTCCACAGTGTATTATGACTTCATCTCCTTTCTTCCAACTTTTAACATTAGATCCTACATCCCAAACTATGCCAGAGCAATCACTACCAGCGATATGAAAATCTCCTTTATGGACATCTAATACTGAAATAGGTTCACCTAACCCAGCCCAAACTCCATTAAAATTAATTCCAGTAGCTACAACTAGAACTAAAACATCATTAGGGCCACATTCAGGAACAGGCATAATCTCTTCTTGAAAAGATTTTGTTGGTTCTCCATGTCTCTCTTTCCTTATCACCCAAGCTCTCATTTGTTTGGGAGTAAAATCTAAATCTGGAATAACACCAATAGGTAACGGATCTGAATATGAATTTTGTGACATTTAAATCTCCTTAAAAGTTATCTTCATAGAATCTTTTATTTTTTCTATATTTTCTTTAGCTATTTTTCTAGCTCTTTTTGAACCTTCTATTATTATATCAAATAATTCTCCTCTGTTCTTAAAAATTTGAGCTCTTTTTTCTCTTATTGGCTCTAGAAAGCTATTTATATTCTTTGCTAATGATTTCTTTACTTCTACATCACCTATCTTTCCCTTGCGATATCTATCTTTAAAGTCATTAAGCTCATCGGTATCTTTATTAAATATATCATGATAAATAAATACTGGATTACCTTCAATCTTTCCTGGTACATCTGGACTCGTTCTATTTGGATCGGTAAACATCTTCATTACTTTTTTTATCACATGGTCTTCATTATCCGATAGATATATACAATTGTTTAATGATTTACTCATTTTACTTTTTCCATCGATTCCTACTAACCTTGAAAACTCACTTACTAAGGGTTCAGGCTCAACAATTGTTTCACCATATAAAGAATTAAATCTTCTTGACAATTCACGAGCAAGCTCAACATGACTAAGTTGATCCTCACCTACTGGAACTTTATTTGCATTAAAAATAAGAATATCAGCAGACATCAATATAGGATATGACAATAAACCTACTGAATAATTTTCATTATCACCCATCTGTGCAGTTTTTTCTTTAAGTGTTGGAATTCTTTGAACTCTCGGAACTGAGCAAATCATTGAGAGAAGTAAAGTTAATTCATTTATCTCTGGAACAAGTGATTGAAGATAAAAACATGATTTATTTGGATCTAGTCCAATAGACAGCCAATCAATAACTAAAGATTCAATATTTTCTCTAAGCTCACTAACTCTTTCATTATGAGTTGTGAGCATATGTAAATCTGCAATGAGGAAAAAACACTCATAATCATTTTGTAATTTTAATCTATTCTCTAAGGTACCAACATAGTGTCCTAAGTGCAAACTACCTGTAGGTCTATCTCCAGTAACCAAAATATCTTTTTTTGACATAATTTACTATCTAATATGATATCCTAGGATTTATAATTGGAAAATAAAAAATGAATCAAAAATATCAAGATATTTTAGAGAAATTAATATCAAAAAATAGAAAACAAAACATTGACCTTGTATTATCAAAAAGAACGAGGTTTGTGTCAGTTTTATTAGAAAATATATATCAATCCCATAACATAAGTGCGGTTATGAGAACTTGTGATAATTTAGGCATTCAAGATATTTATTCCTTAAAATCAGATAAAATTAAGAAATCAGGAAAGAATGTTTCTTTGGGTGCTGAAAAGTGGTTAACTATTAAGACCAAAGCTGATAATGAAGATTATAAACATTATATAGACGGTATTAAAAAAAGTGGTTATAAGATAATCGGGACAGTACCAAATTTTGAAGATTCAACTATTGATATATCAAAAATTAAGTTTGATAAAAAGATAATTATTGCATTTGGAAATGAAGAAAAAGGACTTAGTGATAATTTAATAAGAAATTGTGATGAAATAATTTCAATACCAATGTATGGTTTCACTGAGAGTTATAATATTTCTGTATCTTGTGCAATAATTTTAAGTAATATTATTTTTAAGCTTAGAAATAACAAAAAAAGAATTTATCTTTCAAATGATGAAAAAAAAGCATTAAGATTTGAATGGATTAAGAGATCTATAAAAAATGTTGATTTAATATTAAAAAATATCAAAAAAAAATAAACGCGCCTGGAAGGACTCGAACCCTCGACCTCCAGAGCCGTAATCTGGCACTCTAATCCAACTGAGCTACAGGCGCATTAACTTTTAAATTCCAAATTAAAGAATTATTTACTAAATTATTTTGCCATAAATAATTAACCTAAAACAACTACTTCGGAGAGAGGGGGATTCGAACCCCCGGTACGAATTTACTCCGTACGGCGGATTAGCAATCCGCTGGTTTAAGCCACTCACCCACCTCTCCAAATAAAAATAATTATAAATTATGGCTGATGAATATCTAAAAACAAATCACAAATATTTTTTACAGGTGTAAATGATTCGGGCTCAATTTCAATAAAAACTGAGTTCCAATTGTACATTGAACCATTCCAAAGGCCTGGTTTTTCAATAAATCTAACCTCTTGACCAAAAATTTTTTTATTTACAATCATATGTTGTCTCTGATTGCTAAAATTTAAAAGATTAAATTTATTATCATTAAAATCTCTATTACAACAAACCATTTCAACAGGGTTAAAAAAAATAGATTGATTCCAAAGTTTTTTATGACTCGAATCATTTAAATCAATTTGTGATTCTTCTACAATTTGTAAACTAATATCATTTTTATCTTTAACCCAGAATGGCTTACCGCCTTTAGAATTTTTATCTTGTATAAAACCACATACTCTTAATGGTCTATTTAATTTTATAGCAAGTGATTGTATATCATTACTGTCCAAGTTTTGTTTATATATATTTGGTAAAAAATTCTTTATAAAAGTATTATAAAAGTTATCAGATTCGATACTCTTCGAATCATTTTTGAGACAATTATTAAGAATTTTATCAAAATTTAATTTAATAAAAGAAATAATCTTGTTCATTTTCTTAATATTTAAAATTCTTCTAGAAAAATTATTAGGACAAATATTATCAATATTATGAATATAAAAAAACTTTTCTTTTATATTATTGATATTTTCTAATAATGCGCCATGTCCTGAGGGATGAGTATAAATATTACCATCGGAACTCTTGAGTAATTCATTGTTATTAAGAAGACAGATACTATTAGTCTTAATACTTTGGAAAGAAAAATCTAAATTATCTTCAAAATTAATTTTATTTATTTTTAAAAATTCTGATTCATTTAAATTTTTATATATCTTATCCTGATAACCATTAGGGATAGTTAAATAGATTTTTCTATTCTTGGATAATAATGAATTTAAAAAAACAATCTCTTCAATTGGCGAAATATGAAAATCGTTGATTTTATGTAGAGGTAAGATAGCTTTAGGTAAATTAATAAATTTTTGCAAAATTTGAGAATAAATTGTATTGAATTTCTTAAAATCTTTTTGTTTTAATGAATCAATAATACCTTTTTTCTTTTGCATATAATCTTCTTTTATAATATTAAAAAAAGGAAGCTTTTTAATATTTTTTATAAAATATTCTTCATGTGATTCAATATTAAACATTCTGGTTGCAGATCCAGATGCTGGAATAAAAGAACATGATGATTCTTGATCTCCTATAGAGTAGGATTCCAAATCATTAAAATAATCAATTGGTATGATTCCATCATTTATCTTGCAAGGCTTATGTAATGCAAGCTTATCAATTTTTTTTTCATCTTTTAATATTGATATTTGATCTCTATATGAATTTTGACTAATTCCAGGAATTTTAAGATTAGGATTTTCCAACTTAATATTCAACTTCCTTAACGGGGCCGACGGGATTCGAACCCGCGACCTCCGGCGTGACAGGCCGGCATTCTAACCAGCTGAACTACGACCCCATTATTTTAAATGGGCGCTACAGGATTTGAACCTGTGACATCTTCCTTGTAAGGGAAGCGCTCTCCCGCTGAGCTAAGCGCCCGATAAGATTTCTATACTATCTCGGGAGAGTTAAAAGTCAAGACAGGTTTAAAGGTTTTGCATTATCTTCAATCCCAACATCCACTGGCATATCAGGTAAAACTAAATCTTTAAGAATAGGATCCTTAGAAATAATTGCATGAGATATTACTTCATCCATGTGTTTAACGCTATGAATGCTGATATCTTTTTTAACTTCTTTAGGAATGTCTACCAAATCTTTCTCATTTTCATCTGGTATAAGGACTACCTTTACACCACCACGATGAGCAGCCAAGATTTTTTCTTTCAAGCCACCAATCGGTAAAACTCTTCCTCGTAAAGTTATTTCTCCAGTCATTGCAACATCTTTTTTAACTTCTTTCTGAACCAATGCAGAAATAATAGCAGTTGAAATTGCTATACCGGCAGAAGGTCCATCTTTTGGTTGAGCTCCTTCAGGAACATGAACATGAATGTCTATTTTTTGATAAAAATTTCTATCTAAACCAAGTCTTTTTGCACGTGATCTGACATAGCTCATTGCAGCTTTCGTTGATTCTTGCATTACTTCACCTAATTTACCAGTAACAGTAAAAGAGCCTTTTCCAGGGACTACTGAAACTTCAACATTTAAAAGTTCACCGCCTACTTCAGTCCAAGCTAGACCGGTTGACATACCAATTTGACTTTTATCTTCAATTTCTCCATGTTTAAATTTTGGAATACCCAAATACTTTTGAACTATTTTTGGAGTTACTTTTAATGAAAAATCTTTACCATTCTTTACAACTTCTTTGGCTGTCTTTCGGCAAACACTACCAATTTCTCTTTCTAAAGTTCTTACACCAGCCTCTCTTGTATATCTTTGAATTAAGAAATCAAGAGCCTTCTCTGTTAAAGATGCATTATTATCTGTTAAACCATTGTTTTCAAGCTGCTTAGGTATTAAGTATTTTTCAGCAATTTTTTTCTTTTCTAATTCTGTATAACCAGATAATTTTATAATTTCCATTCTGTCTTGAAGTGCCCAGGGAATGGTATGTAAAACATTAGCAGTAGTAATAAACAATACTTGAGATAAATCATAGTCCACTTCTAAATAATGATCATTAAAAGTAGAATTTTGCTCAGGATCTAATGCTTCAAGTAATGCAGAAGCAGGATCACCTCTGAAATCAGCACCAATTTTATCAATCTCATCTAAAAGAAAAACTGGGTTTTTTGTACCTGCTTTCTTCATACCCTGAATAATTTTTCCAGGGAGTGCGCCAATATAAGTTCTTCTGTGGCCTCTTATTTCCGCCTCATCTCTAACACCACCAAGTGAAATCCTTACAAATTTTCTGCCCATAGCATTAGCAACTGACTTCGCCAAAGATGTTTTACCAACACCAGGAGGTCCAACTAGACATAGAATAGGTCCTCTTTGCTTAGTAGTTAAAGCTCTAACTGCCAAATACTCAGTAATCCTCTCTTTTGGCTTTTCCAAACCAAAATGATCATTATCTAAAACTTTTTGAGCATTATCAATAGAAATTTCATCCTCAGTTAAATCAGAATTCCAAGGGAGATTCACTAACCAGTCTATGTAATTTCTAACCACCGTTGCTTCGGCGGACATTGAAGACATACCCTTTAGTTTTTTAATTTCTTTTTCTATTCTTGTCCTAATATCATCAGGCATTTCTTTTTTCTTTAATTGCTCTTCAAATTCTAATATCTCACTTTTGAAGTCATCTTTATCGCCCAATTCTTTTTGAATTGCTTTCATTTGTTCGGTCAAATAATATTCTTTTTGAGCTTTCTCCATCTGTTTTTTTACTCTATTTCTAATCTTTTTCTCAACTTGTAAAATTTCTAGCTCTGATTGGATTTTTTCATAAATAGCCTCCAATCTATTAGATGAATCAAGATTCTCAAGTATTTCTTGTTTATCAGATAATTTGAAAGTCAGATGTGAAGCTATAGTATCAGACAATTTACTCGCATCATCGATAGCTGATATAGTAGCTAATGTTTCAGTTGGTACTCGTTTATTTAATTTAATATAATCTTCAAAAGCCTCCACAAGTGTTCTCATGATTGCATTAGTTTCAGAATTTGTTTCTGTTTTTTCTTCTAAATCTTCTACCTCAACAGAAAAGAACTTATTTTCATCATTAAATGATTTTAAGTTCGCTCTATTTTTACCTTCAACCAAGACTTTAACAGTTCCATCGGGCAACCTTAACATTTGTACGATAGTCCCAATAGTGCCGATTGAATAAATATCTTCAGGGCCAGGATCATTTGTTTTTGCATCCTTTTGTGCGGAAAGTAGAATTTTCTTATCATTTTTCATTGCCTCTTCAAGTGCACGAATAGATTTTTCTCTCCCAACAAAAAGGGGAGCCACCATATGAGGAAAAATAACAACATCTCTAAGTGGTAAAAGGGGAATAGTATAAACAGGGTTACTCATAAAAGACCTCCAGAGCTATATATTTACTCTATATATTGAAGTTAACCATTAATACGTTTTATGCAAGAAAAATAGATAAAAATAACAAAAAAAGCGAAAAAACTGTATATTTTGGTCAGTTACTTCCAGTTTTTTTGCTATTTTCGAAAGACATTAAAGGTTTCTTATTGTCATTAATTACTTCATCAGTAACTACACATTTACTTAGACCAGGTTGAGTGGGGATGTCATAAATTATATCTAGAATTGAATTTTCAATGATAGATCTCAAGCCTCTTGCACCCGTACCTCTTTTTAAAGCTTCTTTTGCCACGGATATTAGAGCTTCATTTGTAAACTCTAATTGGACATCATCGTTTAAACTCACTAACTTCTGATATTGCTTTATTAATGCATTTTTTGGTTCTGTAAGAATCCTAATCAGAGCATTTTCATCTAATTGATTTAAAGATGTTACTACTGGAATTCTTCCTATAAACTCAGGAATAAAACCAAATTTAACCAAATCTTCAGATCTAACATTATTTGATTCAACTTTTTCTTCAGTTTCATCGTTTTGAGAAACAAAACCGATTGAATTTTTTCCTACTCTTTCACTTATTATCTTTTCTAGTCCACTGAAAGAGCCACCCAATATAAATAAAATGTTTGATGTATCTATGGGTATAAATTCTTGTTGAGGATGCTTCCTTCCACCTTTTGGTGGAACATTTACTGTTGCACCCTCAATTATTTTTAATAAAGCTTGTTGTACACCTTCTCCTGAGACATCCCTAGTAATTGAAGGACTATCTCCACTTTTTCTGGCTAATTTATCAACTTCATCTAAATATATAATTCCTTTCTCGGCACTTTTGACATCAAAATCTGCTGCTTGTAAAAGACTAACCAACATATTTTCTACATCTTCACCCACATAACCTGCCTCGGTATAACAAGTTGCATCAACAATAGTAAAAGGAACATTTAAATATTTAGCAAGACTTTGAGCTAGAAGAGTTTTTCCAGAACCAGTAGGCCCAATAAGCATTATATTACTCTTTTGAATTTCAATATCTGATAAAGGATCATTCTTCTTTTTTGGCAAGGAGTTAAAATTGATTCGCTTATAATGATTATAGACTGCAACTGACAAATATTTTTTTGCTTCCTCCTGACCAATAACATATGAATCCAAATGCTCACATATTTCAGATGGTTTAGAAATTTGTTCATCATTTTCGGATTCATTTACTTTAATATCTTCATCGTCAATAATTTCATTGCATAAATCAACACATTCATTACATATATAAACAGTTGGTCCAGCAATTAACTTTTTAACTTCTTTTTGATTTTTTCCACAAAAAGAGCAATGTAAATTTTCTTTAGATGAATCATTTGCCATTGATATCTCCTTTTTTTGAAATTATGGAATCAACTAATCCATAATTCAAAGCTTCTTCAGCAGTTTGGTAAAAATTTCTTTGAATATCATTTGAAATTAATTCAAAATCTTTTTTAAGATGCTTAGATAGTATCTGAGAAATAATATTTTGCTTTCTTTTTGTCTCCTCCATTTCTTTTTCAAGATCGTGATATTGACCACCCAATTGAGTGCCGACTGAATGTAACATTATTGTTGAATTTGGTAGTGAATATCTTTTTCCATCTTCACCACTAGCTAAAATTACAGCAGCCATACTTGCTGCTAAACCAAAACACATGGTGGAAACATGAGAAGTAACATATTGCATTGCATCATAAATTGCTAAACCCGCGGTAACACTTCCCCCAGGAGAATTTATATAAATGTTTATATCTTTCTTTTTATCTGTTGATTCTAAAAATAGTATTTGAGCTACTACAATATTTGCAAGATTATCATCTATCGGTCCACCAATAAATATTATTCTTTCATTGAGCAACCTTGAATATATATCAAAAGCTCTCTCACCACGAGAACTTTGTTCTACAACCATAGGGACATAAAAAGATTCGTTCATTAATTTGATTTTAATTAAGTAATAATTATAGTCAATTAAGAAATTTAATTAATTTTCTATTTTTTTTCTTTTTTTTCCTTTTTTTCCTTTTTTTCTTTCGAATCTGCTTTTACTTCTTTAACATCAGCATTTTCAATCAAAAAATTTATTACTTTTTCATCTGTTAATTTTACTCTGACATCCTCTAATAGATTATTCTCTTTATAGTATTTAATTACTTTTTCTGGTGGTGTGTTTTGAGAAACAGCGAATGCTTTTAAATAGTCTTCAACTTCATTATTTTCAACAAATATCTTTTCAAGTTTTGAAATTTCTGCAAATATTAGAGCGATTTTAACATTTCTAAATGCTGAATCAGCAATAACAGATTGAGTTTTTTCATCCAAATCCTCAACCTTAATTCCTTGTTGGTTCATTTTATTTTTATAATCTTGTTCTAGACGAATTTTTTCATCTCCGACAAAGGATTGAGGAAAATCAAAGTCATTATCATCAATAAGTTTATCAAACAAATTTTTTCTTAAAGATGAAATTGATTTCTGTTCTAATGACGCATTCAAATCATCATTGATTCTTTTATCAAGATCTTCCTCAGAAGCAATTCCAATTTTTTGAAGAAAATCATTATCAATTTTTGGAACAACTTTTTTTAATATTTTAATAATTTTTAACTTACAATTGATTATTTTTGAAGCTGCTTCTTCAATTGGAAAATCTTTTGGATATTCAACATTAAAATTAGATTCTTCTCCTTTTTCTAATTTTAGTATCTCTTTTTCAATGTCTGGAATTAAAGAATCATTTCCTATTTGAACAATTGCATTATCTCTTTTTAATTTTTCTATTTCTTTATCATTCAGAAACCCGGAAAAACTTATTTCAACATAATCACCTTTTTTCACTTTTTTACGTTTAGAAACTTCTTCAGTTTTGGCAAAATTATTTAGAACATTTTCCTTAGCAGAATTAAAATCCTTTTTGTCTAGTTTAAAAACTTCCTTTTTAACTTTTATTTTTTTATATTCTTTTAATTTGAATTCGGGAATTATTTCAATATTTATTTTAAATTCAAAGTCTGATTCTTTATTCAACTCTTGAACCTCAAGATTTGATGTCCTGACAATATTAAATTTCTTTTCTGTTGATAAATCACGAACACTTATGTTAATTAATCTTGACTTTAGTTCTTCGTTAATTTGTTTTGAATATAATGACTCAACTACATTTAATGGAACCTTTCCTTTTCTAAAACCTTTTATGTCTGCATCTTTTTGAAACAACTTAACCACAGAATCGTGATTAGCCTTTACTAGGCTTTTTTCAATAACAACTTTAGCCAGCTTTTCAGTATTACTTATTTCTTCAATATTAAAACTCATTTAAATCTCCAATATGGGAGCGGGGGGACTCGAACCCCCACACCCGAAGGCGCTAGATCCTAAATCTAGTGCGTCTACCAATTCCGCCACGCTCCCTAAAATCAAGGTATTAATATACTGATTAAGTAGTCCAAAATCAATTTGGATTAACACTTACCGAAACAAACTTAGCATCTTGTAGATATTTTTTTATTGCATTATTTATTTGCGATTTATCAACATTATTGATATTTTCAGCAAATAAAAAAGGCTCGTTAGGATCAAGACCATAAATATATGGGATTGATATTCTAGAACTTATAGATGAATTTCTTTGAAGTGAAATATCATTTTTACCGATTAATGAATTTTTAGCTCTAACAATTTCATTATCAGAAATACCATTTTCAATTAATAACTCTATTTGATTATTGATTTCCTTTATACTCTCGTCTCTTTTAGAAGGTGAACATCCAATATATGCACCAAAATAGCCATATTCTATTAAAGGAGTATAAAAAGATGTAACAGTATAAGCTAAGCTTTTTTTATCTCTTAATTCAATGAATAATCTGCCACCCATACCTGATAAAACAGAATTTATAATATGAAATGCAAATCTATCTTCTGATTTTATATTTGGAGCATAAGTACCAATCATGATATGAGATTGTTGCTTATCTCCAATATTAAAGTCTTGAGTAATGTTATTTTCAATTTTTTGAAGATTATCTAAATCAGGAAAAACTATATTGCTTTCATTAACTGAAATGACTTTGTTTAATTCATTTATTAATTCAGAAGTATCAAAATTCCCAACTGCAAATAATGCAAGATTATCTTTGTGAAGATATTCATTATATATATTACTAACATCACTTACATTTAATGAGTCAATTGAGCTGAGTGAACCAAACTGATTCAATCCATATGGATGATTGGGGAATAATAATTCATGAAATTTATCACTTGCTACCGAAGCAGAATTTTTCGATAATTTTGATAAATATGATTTAGTATCAGATTTAGAAATTTCAAATTCTTTATCTAAAAATTTTGGATTTAATAGAACATCTCCAAAAATGGGAACAAGTTTCTTTAAATAATCAGATGGTCCAATCATTTTTAATCCAAAAGAATTTCTTCCTGAGAAACCAGAAATTTCTGAACCTAAAATTTCTGTCTTTAGAGCAATATCATCTTTTGAAAACTTATCACTTCCACGTATAAACATCTCACTGATTAATCCAAAAGCACCATTATTCTCTGGGGTCTCATGACTAGATCCACCAAGAGAGATAGCTCTTAAAGCAATTAGAGGTGTTTTTTCATTTTGTAATGATATTAATTTTATTCCTGAATCTAAATTAAATTCTTGGATGAGTGACGAATCAATTTTTTTTATAGTATATTTTTGAGATTTAAATTTAATATCTGAATTATTAATATTTTCTTTAAATTTAAAAAAAGTACTTATTTTTTCTTGAAAATTATCGGGCTTTTTTAAATCTGATTTTAGAGGCGATAAGAAATTAAAATTTAAATTTTCTGGTTTAAATTGCTCGCTTACAATTGAAATTATTTCATTTTTGTTTAGGTCAGCAATCTTTTTTTTATACTTTTCTAAATAATCCAAATTTTTATTATTTGAGATATATGAGCCGATTGTTCTTGCCTGACTTTGAACTGTTTCTTGATTATAAATATCGTTAATTAATATATCAGTTTTGACTCTTTCTAATTGAACATCATCAAAATTTCCAGAAATATTATCACATAGAATTTCTATTATTTTATATATTGTATTAAAAATATCATCTCTATTGGTCGTACCAGTAATATAAAAGAGTCCATTATGTCTCAAAGTATAATTTCCACATGATATTGATGTAACCAAACCAAGTTCTTCTTTAATTTTCCTATAAAGAATGGAACTTTCACCGGAACCTAATATAGATGAAAAAATATCAAAAGCGGCATAAGATAAATTTGAAGCATCAGGTGAAGTTAATGAAATATTGAAATAAGTTTCATTTATATCCATCTTTTCAAAATTTATATTAGTTTTTTCTTGAGTAGAGAAAAAATTCTTATTCATAGATGGTATGTCATCAGATCGTAAGTTAGAAAAATAATTTTCAATATGTTTCTCAATATTATCTCGCAAGTTTCCAACAATAATCAAAGACATATTTGATGCAACATACCATTTTTTATAAAAATCAACCACATCAGATTTTTTAAAATTTGATACTGATTCGGGAGTTCCAATAATTGGTAATCCATAATCATTGTCTGAAAAAACAGACTTAAAAACCATGTCCCATAATCTATTTGATGGAGAATCATTACCACGTTTAATTTCTTCTAATATAACTTCCAATTCTTTACTTAATTCATCGGAATCAAACGAGGCATCATACATACATTGAGAAAAAATATCTAAAATTTCTGGAACAAAATCATTTGAAACTGTTGCATAATATGCTGTTTCATCAAAAGAAGTAAATGCATTAACCTCTCCCCCAAGAAACTCAATTTTCTTTGAAATTTCTCCTACGCCCAACTTACTTGTACCCTTGAAAATCATATGCTCATGAACATGGGCCAATCCTCTTTCGGAATCATTTTCGTAAGAACTACCTGTATTAACCCATACATATACAGATGAAACTGTGGATTCTGGGATATCTTTTAAAATAACCTTTAAGCCATTTTTTAAGTTGTATTGTTTTAAATTATCCATTTTTATCTATGAATTCTTAATCTCTTTTGATTTCTTCTTTAATTTAAATACAAAGTACTTAAAAAATGAAAAAAATAAATAAAAATAAAAAAATATAAAAGAACCAATTTCTATATTTGTTAATATTCCTAATGAAAGAATTGAAATTATAATTAAAAAATTAAATCTACTTATATTTCTATTTGGTAATTTCTTTATAAAAATAACATTCCCTACCATTAATAAGCCTGATAATGGAATAATTAATAATAGTAATGGGCTAGTAACATCTAGAGTGAAATTAAATTTAAAACTAATTAATATTATTGAGACAATAAGGCCTGCCGCCATTGGGCTTGGAAGTCCTATAAAATAATTTTCTTTTTCATCATGATCTAAAGTATTAAATCTTGCAAGCCTTAAAGCAACACAAAGTATATAAAAAATACAGCAAATTAATCCAAACTTTTCAAATTGAAACAAATAAACATTATAGGCTAACAATGATGGAGCAAGTCCAAATGATATCAAATCACTAAAAGAATCATAGTGCATACCAAATTCTGAATCTTGATTTAAAAGCCTTGCTATTTTACCATCTACAAAATCTAAAAAAGCTGCGGCATAAATAAAAATACAGCTCCACCAGAAACTTTTTGAATTTGAAAATAAATTTTGGCTATCAATTGGAAATTGATATAAATTAAATATAGCCAGAAGGCCCATTAACAGTGCTAGAGAAGTAAGCAAATTTGGTATTAAAGATATTATCTTTTTATTTTTCATTTTTGAATAAAACTGTCTCTACAGCGACAACATTATCTCCTGTTCTAAACTCTGTATGGAAGTTGGTAGGTACATATATATCTACTCTAGATCCAAATTTAATAATTCCTATTCTATCACCTTTTTTTAATTTATCACCTGTTTTAACATAAGGTACAATCCGTCTAGCAACATAACCTGCATATAGGATCATAACAATATCTTCATTTTTTTTTGTTTTAAATCTTATATAGAGTCTCTCATTTTCTATAACTCTATCTGAGTTAGCAAAAAAAAATTCACCAGGGTAGTATCTAGTTTCCATAATTTCCAAATCATCAGGAGCTCTATTTATATGACAATCAAATAAAGAAAGAAAAATGCACACGCGCTTCATATCTTTATTAAAAAATTCTTGTTCTTTTGAAATATCAACAGTAATAATTTTACCATCAGCGGGACACAACAATCCTTCATCATGAGGCATTATCCTATCAGGATCACGAAAAAAATATATTATTAATAAAAGAATCAGAAAAACAATGATTGATAAAAAAGATACTCCAAAAAAAGCAGTCAATAACCAGGTTATAAAAATTGAGACAAAGATAGGAATATATCCTTCTTTAGCTACGGTCCATTTATAATCAATCTTCATATTTAATTTTTATCTTTATCAACTAATTTTTTCTTAAAAAGTGGAGTCATCATAGATCTTAAAGTTTCGCCAATATCTTCAATTGGATGAGTTTCACCATCTTTTAATAACTTAGTATAATTTTTTCTTCCAGATTTATTTTCTTCAATCCATTCATTTGCAAATTTGCCATTTTGTATGTCTTTAAGAACATTCTTCATTCTATTTTTAACAGATTCATCAATTAAAACCGGTCCACGAGTTATATCTCCATATTTTGCAGTATCGCTAATCGAATATCTCATGTTAGATATTCCTCCTTGATAAATTAAATCAACTATTAATTTTACTTCATGTAAACATTCGAAATAAGCCATCTCAGGTGGATATCCTGCTTCAGTTAAAGTTTCAAATCCAGCAAGTATTAAACTTGATAATCCACCACATAAAACTGATTGTTCACCAAACAAATCAGTTTCGGTTTCATCTTTAAATGTAGTTTCAATAATTCCAACACGAGATGAGCCTATTCCTGCAGCATATGCAAGAGCAATATCTTTTGTATTTTGGGATGGATCTTGATGTAAGGCAATTAAAGCTGGAACTCCCGCACCCTCTTCATAAGTTCCTCTAACTGTATGGCCAGGAGCTTTTGGAGCAACCATAAAAACATTTATATCTTTATTCGGAACGATTTGATTGTAATGAATATTAAAACCATGGCCAAATGCTAAATATTTCCCTGGCGTTAAATTTTCTAAAATCTCATTATCAAAAATTTCTTTTTGACTAGTATCAGGAGCTAATATCATTATTATGTCTGAATCCTTAACCATATCTGAGACAGAACTAACTTTTAATCCCGCAGACTCTGCTTTACTCCAACTTTGGCCGTCTTTTCTTAAACCAACCGAAACATTAATCCCTGAATCTCTCAAATTAAGAGCATGTGCGTGTCCTTGACTACCAAATCCTACAATTCCAACATTTAAATTTTTTAATAACTCAATCTTGCAATCTTTATCATAATAAACTTTCATAAAAAAATACCTCTATATATATTTTAGTTTTTTAATTTTTTTCTCTCTTTAAAGAGATTAATCCTGTTCTATTAATTTCTTTAAGACCAAGTGGTTTCAAAATGGATACAAATGCTTCTAGTTTATCTTTACTACCTGTTATTTCCAAGGCATATGACTTAGTTCCAACATCTACAACCTTGGCTCTAAATATGTCAGCTACCCTTAGAACCTCAGACCTTGTTTTTGAAGTTGGAAAAACCCTAGCAATTAAAAGTTCTCTCTGAATACTTTCCTCATATTTAAAATCATCAACTTTTATAACATTTATCATATTTTCAAATCTTTTTATGATTTGATCAATAATCCAATCATCACCAGATGTTACTAGAGTTAGTCTTGAATAAGAAGGTTTTTCGGTTTCTGCTACACACAAACTTTCAATATTAAAACCTCTTGCAGTAAACAAACCAGCTATTCTTGCCAATACACCTGGTTCATTATCAACCAAAATTGATATTACATGTCTCAAAGTAAATCTCCTCTGTTAAATTAACAATAAAATCATTATATATGAATCAAATAAGAATTTCGATTAATGTAACGCCCTTACGAATCAAAAAGCTTTTAATATTTTTTTCGAAATTACTATTATTTTTTACTCTTATAGATTTAACTCCAAAGGATTTTGCTAGTAATTCATAGTTTGGACCTTTGTATTTACTCTTATGAGTATCATTTAAAACAATTATAGTTAGGTTAATTTTCTGCTCAACTGCAACTATCATCTCTTGCATATTAAATTGGAAATTTTTACCTGATGATATACTAACAACTTTATTTCGTGGTCTAGAAAAAGTCGCCCCAATTGCAGCTGGAAAACCATATCCCGGAGTTCCATTCCCACCAGAAAGAATATTATTTTTGTAATCCGTAATATTTAGAAATTTTTGGAGGTTTACATCTTCATAGCTAAAGTCACTACAATAAATTGTATTTTCAGGTAGCAGTTTGGAAATATTATGCATAACGTATGCCTTAGGATTTGATTTTATTTCTTTATCTTTATTCTTAATATCAAGCATTTTCAATTCCTCTAGCTCTAAAGAATCCCAGGAAAAATTAACATTTTTTTCTTTTAATAATTTATTTAAAAATTCTGTTGAATCACAATGAATATTTAAATTTGATTTTCTTTTATTATTTAGATCTACCTTATCAATATTGATATTAATGACACTCTTATTTTTTAATTCATCCTCTGAAACAATTTTTTTTAAATCACAGCCAATAGAAATTAATAGATCACAATCTTTTAAGAGTTTTGAAGAGGAATCTGATCCATGACTTCCAATTAATCCATAGTTATATTTACTTTTATTTAAAAGGCCCAGTGCTAGTAATGAAGTAACAGCGGGTAATTTAAAATTATTTAATATTTTTTTAATTTTAGAGCTTGAATCAGAACTACATGCGCCTTTCCCAAACAAAAATAAAGGTTTTTTAGAATTTTTAAATTTCTCTATAAAGCTCATATAATCTTTTTTAATTAATGGAAATTTATCTTTGTAGCTTTTAAGTTGAATAGATTTAGGAAACTTAAATTCACTCTCACTAATTAATACATCCTTGGGCATATCAACTAAAACTGGTCCAGTCCTACCTGTATTTGAAATATAAAAAGCCTCTGCAATTGCTTTTGGTAAATCAACAGTTTTTCTTACCAAAGTATTATGTTTTGTACAAGTTCTTGTTATCCCTATATGATCAGCTTCTTGAAATGCATCGCTACCTAAAAAAGGTGTTGGAACTTGTCCTGTAAAGATTAGAACTGGGACCGAATCATCATATGCAGTAGAAATTCCTGTTATTGTATTTGTTGCTGCTGGTCCAGATGTACATAGAATAATTCCAGGTAATCCACTTGCTCTAGAAAATCCATCTGCCATATGAGTTGCAGCTTGTTCATGCCTGGTAAGAATATGTTTTATTTTTTTAGAATATGATGGCATTACATCATAAATTTTTAAAACATATCCTCCTGGGAGACCAAAAATAATTTTAATCCCTAGTTTATATAGGGTTTCAAAGAAAAGTTCTGCTCCTAAAAATTTTTTCATAATTTTTAATTATATATTAATTTTAATTATTAACTACATATGAATGATCATTAATTGGTTTAATGGGTACTGCATTTTGTATAAAAAAATTAATTTCATCCATATTAAGATTATTAAAGTTTTCGGCTGTAAGATTTTGTTTTTGAAAACCTAAGTTAAGTAGATACTCATCAGCCAATATATCTGAAATAAGGACACTGTTTCTAATATTTACATCTTTAAAATTATCTTTTGATATTCTTAAATCATATTCTGAAATAATATTAGTATTTTTCTTAAATCTAGCAAAGGAGTATTTATTATTTCTTATATAAATTGCAACAATTACATCTTTCAAATCATTTTTAGCTAGAAAATTATATGCATAAAAAGATGAAATACCATATATTGGAATATGTAAATTTGAAGCCAAAACATTAGCGACTGTTATTCCAATTCTAAGAGACATTAAATTTCCAGGTCCTGTATTAACTCTTATTTGACTAATATCTTCTAAATTTATTTCTAATTCTTTTATTGCATCATTTAGTAATGGCAACAAAACTTCAAAATGATTCGGCTTATCAGAAAGTAAGATTTTATTTGTTGAGTCATTACCTGAAATGATATTAATACTAGTATTCTTGAGTGATGTATCAATTGATAAAATAGACATGTCTATAAATTGATTTTTTCTTTTATTTGTTTTTCAAGTTGTTTTCTCAAATCATTGTTTTCTAAAAGAAATTTTTGAGCATTGTCTCTTCCTTGGCCAATCCTTTCCCCTGAATAAGAAAACCAAGCGCCTGCTTTATCAACAAAGCCAAATTCAACTCCTAAATCAATTAGTTCACCAAGTTTTGAAATACCCTTTCCAAATATTATATCAACCTCAGCTTCTCTAAAAGGAGGCCCTACTTTGTTTTTCACAACTTTAACCCTTACTCTATTTCCTACAACACTTTCGGGAGTTTTAATCGATGCAATTCTTCTGACATCAAGTCTCACGGAGGAATAAAATTTAAGAGCATTACCACCAGTTGTTGTTTCTGGACTCATATATGAGGGAACCCCTATTTTCATTCGTAATTGATTTATGAAAATAACAGTACATTTAGACCTTGATACAGTAGCAGTTATCTTTCTTAAAGCTTGGGACATCAACCTTGCCTGAAGTCCAACATGAGTATCACCCATCTCCCCGTCTAATTCTGACTTAGGTGTGAGAGCTGCAACTGAATCAACAACAACCATATCTACTGCCGAACTTCTTATTAACTGGTCTACAATTTCTAGAGCTTGCTCACCATAATCAGGTTGAGATATTAGTAGTTCTTCATTTTTAATTCCTATACCCTTGGCATAAGTTGGATCGAAGGCATGCTCAGCATCAACAAAAGCGGTTACACCTCCATTTGCTTGTGTTTCTGCTATTGCGTGCAAAGCTAAAGTGGTCTTCCCTGATGCTTCAGGTCCATAGATTTCAATGATTCTTCCTCTTGGAAATCCACCAACACCTAATGCGCTATCAATACAAATAGATCCTGTAGATATTGAAACAACATCTTTTAATGAGTCACCATCAAGTCTCATAATTGAACCTTTTCCGAACTGTTTTTCTATAGAATTTATAGTGGATTCGATAGCTTTTAATTTATCTTTTGAATCGTCTTTTTCTTGTAAATCTTTTTTAGAATCGGGCAAAAATTTTCTCCTTTTTTTGTAATATACAGTATTTAAACATTTCTTTCCATATTATTTTAAAGTAGGTTTTTTCTTATGAAATCATAAACTTCTAAAGTTGTTCTGAGTTTAATACTTTTTCTAGTTCCAGTAAAAAAATATTTACGTGTAATTATCTTATTATTCAAATAATAAGCTACAAATACAGTACCTACAGGCTTATTTTTTGATCCGCCCGAGGGGCCTGCAATACCTGATACAGCAATACCAATATCACTTTTTGATAATTTAATTAAATTTTTAACCATTACCCTAACAACTTCTCTACTAACAGCCCCATACTTTTTTAATAGACTATCACTAACGTTTAAAATTTTTGTTTTTGCACTATTACTATAAGTGTTTAAGCCAAACCCATATACCTTTGAAGAACCTGATATGTTAGTAAGCTCATTGCTAATCATCCCGCCAGTACATGATTCGGCAAAAGATATTTTCATTCGCTTTTTTAATAGAATGTCAAAAACAACTTGAAACAAAGTTTCTTCTTGATCATATGAAAAAATATATTCATTTAATCTTTTTTTAATTTTATCACATACAATATTTAGTTTTTTATCAGACTCTTTCTTTGATGTTCCATTTGCGAGAACTCTTAAATGGATTTCAAAGTTACTTGGTCTGTAACCAATGTCAGTATTTTTTTTATTAATACCGATTAATTTTTCTGCAACTTCTGACTCAGGTAATCCATATACTTTAATCATTTTATAACTCATGAATTTCTTTGAATCTCTTATACTTTTTTTAATGTCTTTTAAAACATATTTACTAATCATAGCTTTTAACTCTTTTGGTACACCAGGTAGAAAATAAAATTTACTAGATTCTTTAGTCATCATAAAACCATCAGCTGTTCCAAAAGGATTTACAATAATTTTTGATTCATTTGGAAACATAGCTTGTTTTTTGTTAGTAAATGAATATTTTCTTTTCCTATTGAAAAAAATTTTCTTGATTTTCTGCTCAGATTTTTTATTTAATTTAAGCTTTTTATCAAAAAATTTACTAGCGGCTAATCTTGTTAAATCGTCATCAGTTGGGCCTAATCCTCCAGTAAAAATTACTATATTAGATCTTAAACTTGCAACATTTAATGCTTTCAAAATATCTTCTAAATTATCACCAATACATTGTTTATATCTAACCTTAGAGCCTGTCTCAAAAATAAGATTTGATAGCCATGAAAAATTGGTATCTTGAGTTATGCCCGATAAAATTTCATCACCAGTAGTAATAATTTCAATATTGTTTTTCATTACAATATTTAATATACCTTGAATCTAACTCCTTAATGCGTAAACTGTTTATTAAAATTGAAAGGATACTAAAATGAATATAGAAAATTGGCTTGAAGGGCAATGGGCATTAATTCTTGGATCTTCTAGTGGCTTTGGTGCTGAGGTTTCAAAAAAATTATCCGATTATGGTGTAAACATAATTGGTGTACATCTTGATAGAAAAGGAACAATGAAAAATGTTGAAGAGATTATTTCTTACATTGAGTCAAATAATGTAATTGCCAAGTTTTACAATATTAATGCAGCAGATGAAGAAAAAAGAAATGAATGTCTTAATGAAATAGAAGATATTATTGGGAATAGTGATAAAAAAATAAAAATACTTCTTCATTCACTTGCTTTTGGATCTCTTAAACCCTATGTTTCTGAAGATAGTTCTAAAAATGTTACCCAAAAAAATATGGATATGACCTTGGATGTTATGGCAAATTCACTAGTATATTGGACACAAGATATTCATCATAGAAGCCTGTTCAGTTCCAATGCAAGTATATTTGCTATGTCTAGTGCTGGAAGTAGAAAAATTTGGCCTACATATGGACCAGTTTCTGCAGCCAAATCAGCTTTAGAATCTCATATTAGACAACTTGCTTTTGAACTTGCACCTGTTGGCATAAGTGCTAATTCTATTTGTGCGGGTGTAACACTTACTCCTGCATTAGAAAAAATACCTGGTAATCAAGATATTGTTGATGGAGCTCTGAGAGCAAACCCTAGTAATAGGTTAACGTTGCCTGAAGATGTTTCAGGAAGTATTGTTGCTTTATCTCATCCTGGAGCTAATTGGATAACTGGAAATATTATAAGAGTTGATGGTGGGGAAGAACTATCTTAAATGAAAAAAGACATTCATCTTTATAATTCTCTTACTAATTCCAAGGAGATATTTAAACCTTTAGTGCCTGGAAATGTAGGAATTTATGTTTGTGGCCCAACTGTTTACTCAAGTTCACATATGGGACATGCAAGGTCTGCAATAGTTTTTGATGTGATTGTTAGATTCCTAAGACAAATTGGTTTTAAAGTTAATTATGTTAAAAACTTTACAGATATAGATGATAAAATTATTGAAAAAGCTAATGAACTTAATCAAAAATCTGAAGATATTGCAAATAAATACAAACAAGAATATATAGAAGATATGAAAAATCTTGGATGTATAAGTCCTGACCACGAACCTTGTGTATCCCAAAATATAAATGGGATTATTGATTTAATAAAAGAAATTATTGATAAAGATTTTGCATATGAAATTAATGGAGATGTTTATTTCCAAATTGATAAATTTAAGGAATATGGAAAGTTATCTAACCAGAGTACAGATTCAATGATTGAAAATAATAGAATAGAATTCAATCCAAATAAAAAAAATCCATTGGATTTTGCATTATGGAAAAAAGTTAAAAATAATGAACCTTCATGGGAAAGTCCATGGGGCAATGGTAGACCAGGGTGGCATATTGAATGCTCAGTTATGAGCTGCAAACATTTAGGTAAAAATTTTGATATCCATGGTGGCGGTAGAGATTTAATTTTTCCTCATCATGAAAACGAAATAGCACAGTCTGAATGTATTAATTCTGGTAATTTTGCAAATTATTGGATTCACAATGGACTGATAAATATTAATAAAGAAAAAATGTCGAAATCACTAGGAAACATGATAAATATAAAAGATGCTTTAACAAGATGGCACCCAATTTTGATAAGAATTTTTTTTCTTTCCCATCATTACAGAACTCCTGTTGATTTATCAGAGGAAAAGTTAATTGAAATAGAAAAGAGTTTAAAAAAAGCAAAAAATAAAATTATGTTATCAAAACCGAAGTCTATTGATTTAACAGATTTTAATAATCTTTGGATGGAAGCAATGCATGATGATTTTAATACAGCGAAAGCAATAGGTATTTTTTTTAAATATATAAATGATGGAAAAATAAATCCTAGTAATATTGATCAGGTAAAAATTTTTGAGCAAGTAATGGGTATCACTAATTGGACATCTATATTTGAACATGATAGTGAAACTAGCAATATTGATTCATCCTTTATTAATAATTTAATTTCTAAAAGAAATGAAGCACGAAAAAATAAAAATTGGGAACTTGCAGATGAATTAAGGAATGAAGCCGAACAAAAAGGATTTATTCTTATTGACGAAAAAGAACAAACTTTATGGAAAACTAAAGACCGATAAGTTCTTTACCCTTTGCTAAAATTGGAGCTTGGGTTTCGCCCCTGCATCCAAACCAGCAAGTAGCACAATCTGTTTTGGTAAAATATCCAGGTTTAAAATCAGTATAATGACAAACCGCAGGCATCTCTGAACATCTTTTTACAAAACCATCAGGTGTAACAGTTATGAAAGAACTACCAGCATTACATTCAGGACCATAGCCTTTTTTAAAAAATTCTGGAATTTGACTCAAGTAATAATCACTAGAAACAATAGTATCTTTCCATTGCTTTTTTAAGCTTATAAGTTCATTAATAACATTTTCAACCTTTTTAACTTCATCTTTAACGAAATGACTATCATTGTTTGCCTTCATAACAGAGTAAGAACTAAAAGAAATATTTGCGCCCCATTCTTTAGCTTGTCTTGCCATATTTGTAATCTCATCAAGATTATCATCCATGATAATTGTATTTATAGAAATTGTTCTTTTTAACTTTTTTGATATCTCGGGGATTAATTTTGAAATATGATCCCATAGTCCTTTCACTCCCCTATTTTCAGAATGTCTATCACCTAAAAAATCTAAAGATATTGCAATTTGATCGATACCAGCTTTATAAAGCTTGGATGCTTTATCCATATTTAATAAATCACCTTTGGTAATGATTCCTGTATAAGTAAAAAAAGATGCTGACTTAATTTGCTTAATAATATCAACTATATCCTTTCTTAACATTGGCTCTCCACCAGTAACCATCACAACTAAAGGGTCAATTTTCTTAATTAAATCTGTATAGTTATCAAGTCTTTCTTCGTTTCTAGTTTGCCAGTAATCACAAAAATCACATCTAGCGTTGCACAACTTTGTTACTTCTAAATTTATTAATTTAGGAGAATTACTTATCTTAGTTTTAATAAATTTAGATAAGCCTAAAGCTGAAAAACTTAGTGAGTCTATAAAAGATTTATTTTTATCTAACATAACAATTATATATAACCAATATTACTATAATGCAAAAAATTTACTAATAATTAAACTATTTAACTTTTAATTATTTTTTAAGAGAATTCTTTAAATTTTACCTATTGGAATGGACTTTTTAGTGGTTTATGATTTTAGTATGAATATCGCAGATAAAAATGAGGCACAAAAAATTGATTACAAAGCATCTAAAGATTTCAAAATGTTACCTATAACTAGAATGGAGGTAGCCGGTTATAAATCTTTTGAAATTATAATGGAAAAACTCAATCCTAAAAAAGTTTTATTAATAATTGGTTTTGGAAATAATGGTGGTGATGGATTAGTAATTGCTAAATATTTACACCTTAGAAATATTTCTGTGGAATTATTCTTCATAAAATCAAATAAAAAAAAGTCATTTGAATATATCAAAAACCAAGAAATTATAAAAAAATTAAAAATTAAAGTATTACAAAAAATAGATAATAAAAAATTAAATGAATTTGATTTAATAATTGATGGAATTTTCGGTATTGGTCTTAACAGAAAAATCCTAAAAAATACAAAAACTTATAATTTAATTAATTTAATAAATAAATCTAAAACAAAAGTGTGTTCTCTTGATATACCCTCAGGACAGTGTGCTACAAGCGGTCATGAGTTAGGAATCTCTATAATCTCTGATGTTACGATAACCTATGATATTTTAAAAGTTGGGTTGGTTAATCATCCTGGTTTTAAGAATTCAAGAAAAATTTATATCGTAAATTTGGGAACTCCCGAATCATTAATGAAAGATACAAAAAACTTTTATTTAAATGATATTTTTTTTAAAAATTTAATACTAAAAAGAGATAACTCTTCAAATAAGGGTTCACATGGACATGTTTTAATAATTGGAGGATCAAAGAATATGCCAGGTGCTGTAACAATAGCCGGATTATCTGCCTACAAAGCGGGTTGTGGATTGGTTACAATATGTGTGCCAAAATCAATTTCTGACGTAGTAAAAAAAAATCTACCTGAAGCAATTATAATTGAAATTCCAAACTATAAAGACAATTCAACTTTTGATGATAAAAATTTTATAAATATTCTTAAAAATAAAATTTCTAAATCTCCATCATCAATTATTATTGGCCCTGGAATGTCTTCTCAAGTTAGATTTAAAAATTTAATTAAAAATATTTTATTAGAATTTAATTCGAAAATAATTTTAGATGCTGACGGTCTTAATAGCTTTGGTGAGGATATCAAAACTTTAAAAAAATATAAAAGAGAAATAATTATTACTCCTCATCCAGGTGAAATGAGTAGTCTTTTAAATTCAAAAATTTCAGAAATACAAAATAATAGAGAAATTATATCAAGGAATTTTTCTAAGAAAAATAATTTGATTACAGTTTTGAAAGGCTTTAGAACCGTTATAGCTTTACCAAATGGAAATGTCTATATTAATAGTTCGGGAAATAATGGTATGGCTACGGGGGGAATGGGTGACTCACTTGCTGGTATTATTGGAAGCCTATCTGCTCAAGGCTATAAAATAGAAAATGCCGCAATACTTGGAACTTACTTACATGGAAGAACAGGAGATGCAATATCACAAAAAAATATAAAAAGAGGAATACTAGCAAGGGATATCATTAGTAATCTTTCAAAAACATTTGAGGTTATTAAAAAAGGAGATAGTCAAAGACCTGATTTTTTCATAAATGAATAAAATAATTAAACTCCAGGAACTTTCAAAACTTATAAATGAAATAGATAGAATTAGAAATAAAAGAAATATTATTTTACTTTTTGGTGATTTGGGAGCTGGTAAAACAACTTTTGTTAGAAAATACTGTAACTTTCTGGGGATTAAAGATGTTGTCTCCAGTCCAAGCTTTTTAATTTTAAATACATATGAATTTAAAAATGTTGTAATAAATCATTTAGATCTATACAGGGTTAAAAATGAAGAAGAACTTGATACAATTGGCTTATTTGATATTTTAGAAAATAATCCCAATTTAATATTTATAGAATGGCCTGATAATTATTTAAATCTATTAAAAAAATATCAAAAAAAAATATTGTGTATTTATTTTAAATTTATAGAAGATAATATTAATGCAAGAGAAATAGATATAAAATAAAATGAAAATAATTGTACAGAAATATGGTGGTACTAGTGTTGCAAATATTAGCAAAATAAAAAAAATTGCTAGTAACATTAAGAGTTTAAAAAAAGATAAATTAAATTTAGTTATTGTTGTCTCAGCAATGGCGGGAGAGACGGATAAATTATTAAATTTAATTAATTCTATTTCTAAAATTCCTAATGGAAAGGAATATGATAATATTATTTCAACAGGTGAAAGAGTTTCATCAAGTCTTTTGGCTATGGCTCTGATGGAAATAAATATAAATGCTATAACATTAGGACCCGAAAAAATAAATATATTAACTACAAATACACATATGAAAGCAACTATCCAATCCGTTGATACCAAAGAGATTAAAAAATTTCTTAAAAAAGACTATGTAGTTATTATTCCTGGGTTTCAGGGAATTAATAACAATAGAGATGTAACCACTTTGGGTAGAGGTGGTTCAGATTTATCAGCTGTGGCAATAGCAGGAGCCATAAATGCTGAAAAATGTGAATTATTAAAAGATGATGTAGATGGAATATATACTACTGATCCAAGTCTTTACAAGAGGGCAAAAAAAATTAATTATATTTCTTATCAAGAAATGTTAGAAATGTCCAGCTTAGGGTCAAAAGTTTTACAATCTAAAGCTGTCGAACTAGCGAATAAATTAGACATAAAATTAAATGTAAGATCAACATTTAATTTAGAAAAGAAAGGAACAATAGTTATGAATGAAAAAGAAATTCCAACAAAAGAAAAAAAAATTGTATCTGGTATTACACATGATCTTAAACAAGCAAAAATTTCAATAATAGGCATTAAAGATACTCCTGGAATAGCCAGCAAAATATTTAAACCTATCGGGGAAGCTGGAATTGTAGTTGATATGATAGTCCAAAATATTAGTACCCAAGGTGAAACTGATCTAACTTTTACAGTACCGAAAGAGGACGTTAACAAAACAGTTAAAATCCTAAAAGAAAATAAATCTAAGTTAACTTATTCAGATTTAATAAAAGATGAAAAAATTGCTTTAATATCTATTGTGGGTGCAGGAATGAAAATATATACAGGAGTAGCAACAAGAATGTTTACTGCACTAGCAAAGGCTAAAATAAACATAACTATGATAAGTACTTCTGAAATTAAAATATCATGTGTTATTAATAAATCTGCTTGTAAGAAAGCGATAAAGGGGTTGCATAGGGAGTTCAATTTAGGTTGATGAAAAAAAAAGTTGATGCTTATGATGTAACTTTAAGAGATGGGACTCAGGGTGAAGGTATATCATTTTCGGTTGAAGATAAAATAAGAGTTGCACATGAAATTGATGAATTGGGTGTTAAATATATTGAAGGCGGATGGCCTGGGTCAAATAATAGAGACGAAGAATTTTTTGAAAAAATAAAAAAAGAAAAATTAATTAACTCTCAAATAACATCATTTGGAAGCACCAGAAGAGCTGGTAATACATGTGATGAAGATATAAATTTACAATCCTTATTAAAATCAGAAACTCCTGTAATTACAATAGTTGGAAAAACATGGGATTTTCATGTAGAAAAAGCATTAAAAATATCTAATGATGAAAATCTTGAAATAATATCCGATTCGGTAGAATATCTTAAAACAAGAACAAATGAGGTTTTTTTTGACGCTGAGCATTTTTTTGATGGTTATAAATCAAATTCCAAATATGCTTTATCAACTTTAAAAGCGGCATATGATAGTGGTATTGATGGTCTTATATTATGTGACACTAACGGAGGTACTACACCTTGGGAGATTTCTGAAATAGTTACAGATGTTGTTAAAAAATTTAAAAAAACAATAATTGGAATACACACTCATAATGATTCAGACTTTGGAGTAGCAAATGCAATCCAAGCTGTACTAAGTGGAGCAACACAAGTTCAAGGAACTATTAACGGCTATGGAGAGAGATGTGGTAATGCTAATTTGTGCTCCATCATTGCGAATTTAAATTTAAAAATGAATATAAATTGTATACCAGAGGAGAATCTCAGAAAACTTTCTGATGTTTCGAATTTTATTAACGAACTTGCGAATTTGCCAATAAATAATAAATTACCATTCGTTGGTAAAAGTGCTTTTGCTCATAAAGGTGGTATTCATGTAAGTGCAGTCATGAGAGATTCAGCCACTTATGAGCATATTGAGCCAAATACAGTTGGAAATAAAAGACGAGTTTTAGTTTCTGATTTATCAGGAAAAAGTAATATCATATATAAACTTAAAGAACTTGGAATTGAAGATATAGCTGATGATAAGCTATCCATGATATTAAAACAATTAAAGTCACTTGAAAACGAAGGTTATGAATTTGAGAATGTTGATGCATCATTTGAATTATTAGTAAAAAAAATATCAGGCAGATATAAATCTAAAATTGAGTTACTTGAAACCGAGATAAATACTAGACAAATAATTCCATCTTCGGAATCATCAGCAAGAGTTAAAATAAAAATTAAGAATGAGACCATAGAAAATAGCGCCAAAGGGTCAGGTCCTGTTAATGCACTTGATAATGCACTGAGAGAAATCTTGATAGAAAAATATCCTAACCTTAAGAATCTAACATTAAAGGATTACAGAGTTAGAGTCGTCTCAGGTAGTAAAGGAACAGAATCATTGGTTAGAGTCATAATTGAAACCAGTGATATGAAAGACTCGTGGTCAACAATCGGAGTTTCTGCGGATATTGTTCAAGCAAGTTGGAAAGCCCTAATTGACAGCTTTGAATATAAGCTTATGAACCAACCTTCTTAGACCTTATGTGTTTTTCAAATGATAATTTAAATTCTTCTTGAACTTTTTTACTAGCTCTTTCAATAGGACCTAGTACCATCTTATTGTATATTTCAAATGCTAAGTCCTCTAAAGCTTTATCTTTATTGTTTCTAGCTAATCTAAGACAAATGACTGATAGATAAAAGATGGATTTAAACAAAGATTTTTTTGCCTGGTTAACATTATATTTTTCTAAAAGTTCATTTGCATCATTCATTGCAAATAAGCTTTGACTAGCAAAAAGCGATAATAAATTATTTAGTTCTTTAGAATTTTTTGTCTCTATAACTTTTAAAATAGGTGCTTCAAGTACGCCAGACAATTTATCATCTTGCTCGAATAATAAAATAGCCATTTCTTTAATTTTATTATCATCATGGCTGGTCATTATATCTTGTATAGCATCTTTAACATAATCTAAAGCATATGAGTCTCTTATCTCTTCCAACCTTAAACCTTTTCGCTTAAGATCTTTGATCTCAATAATTTTATTTATTGTATCTATCGGGTAAGAAATTTCTGGGGGTAAATCATTTGAGGACTGAGCTTTAATCCTTGGCGGTGGAATAAGTCCCAGTTCAGAATACATGCTAACTGTTGCTTTTGGATCAGGTCCTAAGGCAATTTCTTTTTCTTGCAAATTAACTATTAAGTCATGCAATGAAACAGTCTTCATATTAAATATTATTACCTTTATTAATAATATTTCAAAAACTATAATTTTAAACAACGAAATTTTCAAAGATTTTATTTTTATATATTTTTCCATAAAATGGAACATGACTATTTAGAGTAAATGGTCTATCTTTGAAAAAGATTCTTACTTTTAACTTTAATTCTTTGTTTTCTAGTACTTCATATTCTTTATTATCTAAGTCAAAAACAGTTTTATCAATGAGATAATTATTTTCTAATAAATAATTTTCATGAACTTCAATGGATATAGCAGAATTTTTTTTATTTAGATCTATAAGATCATAAAATAAAAAAAATCTATATTTTTTATCAAATATTGTTAAACAATATAAGCGAATATTTTTATATTTTAGACCTATTAATTTCATTTATATAAAACATTATTCCTTTTAAAGTAAGTTCTTGATCTATTATAAAATCTTTTGGTAGAAACTTACTAAATATATTTGATAAACCACCAGTGATTAATGTTTGAAATTTTTTATTATATTCTTTTTGGATTTTTTTCACTAAACCTTCAAACATTATAGAATTACTATAAATAAAACCTGATGATAAACATTGAGCAGTAGATTTACCTAGAATCTTTTTACTTATTAAAAGATCATGATTTCCAATCATGGATGTATTTGAAATTAAAGTACTATATGAGGTTAGCGGACCACTAAATATTTGACCACCTAAATATTCAAAATCTGAAGATACTACATCAACAGTTGTTGCAGTCCCAATATCAATAATTATTAAATTTTTATTATTTAAAATATATTTAGCACCAATACAGTTAAAGAATCTGTCTGACCCAAACTTATGAATTTCTTTATATTTAATTTTAAAGTTTTTAAAATCATAGTTTTTAAGAATTTTTACATCTAATTGTGGAAATATTTTTCTAATAGTTTTTTTTGTGATATTCAATATCTTCAAATTTACAGATGAAATAAATATTTTTTCAATTTTATTTTTTTTAAAATTGACTAATATATTTTTTAAATTCTTTTCATAATCTTTAATTTTTTTATTTTCAATTTTTTTTATATTTTTAATCGATATGCCTTTATTCAGGCATATTTTTGTCATCGAATTACCTATATCTAATAACATTTTCATATAATACTATTATATCATTATTGACAAAGCCTTATATTTTGTAAAAATATTAGGGTTGGAGGAATTTCCATGGATAAACTAAAAAGAATATGTTGGGACTGCCCAGGTGAACCAGTAAGTAGCTGGGAAGTTAAAAAAGCTCAAGAAAGACGTGAAGGTCATCTTTACACTATTTCTTGTACTCAATGTAACAAAGAGTCTCAGGTTTTCGGTTGGATGATTGGCTGTGATTGTGAAATTTGTAAAAATCAGTCAGTCGGTGCTGCAAAATAATTATATATAGAGGATATAATGGATAACAGGTCAATCAATCCTTATGATTTAAGGATGTTAAATATTTATTTGCAAGAGAACAGGATCAGCAAAGAAGAATATGATAAATTTGTTGCTGAGTTAGATGATGTAACAGAAAATATGGAAGAAGTTAAAATAGAATTAAGTGAAGATGAAGAAAAGAAAGAAGACTTGGAGTCTTTATGAATTTCGAATATAAAATTCTTAAGTTAGAAGAATTACAAACGCCATCATCTCACGAATTAGACATATATGAAAACTCTGCTCGTGAAGATATTGACACTTTAATTATGGATAAATTAAATAATCTGGGAAAAGATGGATGGGAACTTGTTTCTGTTTTAAATGACAGGTTTTTTCTGAAGAAAAGCGTTTAAAAATAATGGGAAAAGCTGATGCTATAATATTAGCACTTAGAGATGGGTGGCTAAAACTTAAAAAAAGCCGTAATTCATTAAGAGAGCAGTATAATAATATAAAACCTTCTGACGAAAACAGTGAAGACATAAGAGAAGAATTTGAAGGAGCAAAAAAAATTTACGATGCTCATCTTCAAAACATTTCAACTAATATAAAGAATGACTTTTATTCACTGCAAGATGTTAAAAATATAGACCCAGAGTTAGCAGAAGAGCTAGAACCTTTTTTAGAGGATTAATAATTCTAATATCCAAAATATACTAATATCATTCCAATTAATATTGCTAGGAATGAAAAAGGTTTTCTTTTTATAAGATCAATTAATTGAATCATACTAATATAATATCAATATTAGAAAAAAAATGTAATATTAGATATAAATAAAAACATATGATATTAAAAAAATGAGTAATTTAAATAAATTTTTAATTATTTTTGGAATATTAATATTGATTTTAGGTCAAGGTGGAATACTTGGCGCTTTTTTTGGTTTTATAATTGCTTTATTCAGAGTTCCGGCTTTCGTAGGAATTCTAATTATAGGTTTGGCCATATTCCTGCATTACAATAAAAGGAAAGAAAAATAGAATGTTTTTTTTTAATTTACCTGGTGGATGTTTATTAAATATTATTCTTTTTATTACTTTATATAATTTATTTTAAGGATGATTCTAAATGGGAATGAGTGTAGACGAACTTAATCAAATTAAAAATAATTATATTAAAGAAGAGTTAAATTTACTATTTCTTGAAAATTTTAAAAAATTAAGAAATGATAAAAATCATTCTATAGTTTCTTTTAAATATAATAATTTTTATTTTCATTTTGAATTCAAAAAATCTGATGAGAAAATTAATCCTAATGATTTAGCAAGTTTATATGAAAAAATAATAATTAAAGATACCAAAGAAGAATATAAGTTTTATTACAAAAACGATGAAATAAATATTGCAGAGATAATTTCTAATAGAATTAAATGGATTATGGACAGGGTTTAAATCCTCTTAATCGCAAAACTAAGATTCTCTGTTTGATCTATTGTTAGAAAAACCATTTCCCAAGAATATTCAACACAAAATTTATGAACAGCTTCAATAACACCATATCTATAAGTTTTTTTCCAATTACCCATCATATAATCATGGCCTGAAATAATTCCATTTCTTTTAACTTTTGATTTCCAAGTTATTAATTCTTTATAAGTTGTATTAAAGCTATGATCGGTATCAATATAAATCCAGTCAAAAAAATTATCATTGAAATTTGAAACTACATTTATAGAATCGTCACGAAAAATTTTAACTTCATCTTTTTTTAATTGATCATAAAATCTGTTTTTAACAATATTGAATTTTTTTTCACCATATCTTTTTGAAGACCATAAATCTATCAGATATAGGTATTCGGGATCACACTTTTTATATAACCTTTCACTGAAGTCACCTTCATCCACACCAATCTCTGCTAATATAGAATTTTTAGGAATTTTATCCAGTAACTCTTCTCTGTTTAATAAAAGTTCGCAATTTTGCATATGCTTTTTTTCTAAGCTAACTTTGGGAATCGAATCCTCAACAGACAATCTACTTTTAAATAGATTTTTTATTTTATTTATAACCATATAATGTTGGTAAAATTACTTTATGTTGTGGACTCACGCAAGAATTTCTTTATCTCTAAAAGATAAGATAATTGCAAAAATAATAAGAAAATATGATGGAGAGCTAATTACCAAGAACGATCCATTTTATTCCTTATGTAAATCAATTGTAGGGCAACAAGTATCTGTAGCCTCAGCCGAGGCTGTTTGGAGAAGATTAAATATAAAAATAAAACAAATAACACCTAAAAATATCAGAAATCTCTCAGATAAAGAATTAAAATCATGTGGTTTTTCAAGACAAAAGATTACTTATATAAAGGAACTCGCTAATAATTTTATAAATAAGAATTTTAATTTAAATAAATTAAAAAATATGAATGATGAGGATGCAATCAATTATCTTTCCTTAAATAAAGGGATTGGAAAATGGTCTTCAGAAATGTTTTTATTATTTAATCAAAATAGATTAAATATTTTTCCAATTCAAGATATTGGATTTTTAAAAGGAATATCAAAAAATTATAAAATTCAGTATCCACCTAATCAGAAATATCTTAATCTTCTTAGAAATAAATGGAACCCTTACTGCAGTGTTGGCACATGGTACATATGGCGAACTGTAGATCCTGAAATTGTTCAGTATTAATTTTTTTGATTTTAATGTTAAAATTATTATATGAAAAATTTTTTTATAATTTTTTTTTTAATTTTGTTTTCAAGTTCAGTTTTTGCCAATTATAAATATTCATTTGAAGAATGTCTACAGATTTCAGATGGTGTTAATGCTGAAACTCCCATGGTATTAAGTGATGAGTTAGTGATGGATTTTACAACGTGTATGTCTTTTGATGATGGTGCGAGGCTTATATATATGTATCAAACCTCATGGTCTAAAAATCAATTAGGTCCAGGTTACAAACAAAGAGCTACGAAAAATATGTGTGAAAATCCTGATACATATAATTTGCTTTTAGGCTTAAAGGACGTTCAGTATCAGTTTAGCTCTTTTTCAGGTGAATTCATTAACAATATAACTTTAAAAGCTGATGAGTGCAGATAGATTTATTTTAAGTAAAAATAAATATATGATGTAAAAAAAACAATCAGAATAGTAAATAGAAGCCTAATCATAGTTATATTGAAATGAACATGTAAATTTCCAACAAAATTATTGAAGTTAAAATTATTTTAGTTGTTTTACACATATTAATAAATTAACTAATTATAATATTTTTAAAACTATTGTTTATCTTGAATAACTTTTATAGTAATAACTTTATTATCAATATTAGAATATTGATAAGCTAATTGAATATTCAAAAAAACTAAACTTATTCCTATAATTGCTAATAAAATTTTATAAACTTTATCCATAAAAATATTATATATCAAAATTGGTCTTTTCTTTTATCAAACCAATAATTATTATTAATTTTTTTAATTAAATCTCCAGTGGCAAACCAATCATCAAAAACACAAATTTCACCTTTAACAAAAAGTTCATTATTAATTATCTTGGTGTTAATAAAAGATGTATCTCCCATTAATGAATAACCCTCTAAATAATCTATTTGCATACCTTTTTTAAAAATTTTATTAATAGCGATGGGTCCAACCTCGCTCATACCCCAATTTACTATAAAAGTGCAATCTTTATTAATAAAATCTTGAATACAATCATGCGAAACTCTATCACTTCCACAAGTAATAACTATCCCAGATAAATCTAAGTCTCTCCAAGATTTAGTTTTTGTTACAGCTTCTGCCATGCCGGGTGTAAGATGTGAATGAGTAAACTTGTTGATAATTTGTACCCATCTAAATGCATTAAAATTTTCTATTTTTACTTCGGCATCAATCTCAAAAGCAGGAAGTGTTTGGGCAAGCAATCCGCCTGCGTGATCTAGTTTACAAACAGTTAAAATTTTACTTTTTTTATTAATTTCTTGAACATCTCTTGCAATCTTATTTGCTGCCTTTATTTTACTTACTGGTTGATAAATTGGTTTACTTGGACCAGTAGTTCCACTGGAATGAATAATAGTTCCTTCGCTAAGAATCTTTGTTAAGTTCATTTTTAAGTTTTTTCCAATCAGGGTGTTGTGGTAAATATTTGTGTAATCCAATAGCTTGATTAATGACCATTTCTAACAATTTAAAATTAAACAAAGGTGGTAAAAATGCATGAATTAAGCTTGCTAAAGCCATTAGAAATTGCTTACATGCTTCTCTAATACCAATAGTCATATGTGTAAAATAAAGAAATAATATATTTTTCTTGGGCCTATTATTCAATGAATCTGCAATTCTTAGATGATTTAATTCAAACCATGATTTCATAAAACTAATATAACTATCAAATTTTAAATTTCATTTATTTATATAAATCAAAATAAAGAATATGATAAAATAAAATTTTTATTCCCATTCAATAGTACTTGGTGGCTTATTTGAAATATCAAAAACAACTTTATTTATACCTTTAACCGAGTTAATAATTTCTGAAGAAATTAAATCTAAAACATCATATGGAATTCTAGACCAACTGGCTGTCATGCCATCTGTACTATTAACTGCTCTAATAGCTATAGTATTTTCATAGGTTCTTTCATCGCCCATTACACCAACAGTCTTAATAGGAATTAATACACAAAAAGCCTGCCATATTTGATCATATAATTTTTTTTCTTTTAATAATCTTGTATAGATATCATCTGCCTCTTGAAGAATTTTAACTCTTTCCTCTGTTACTTCTCCAAGTATTCTTATTGCTAAACCAGGGCCTGGAAATGGATGCCTTCCAATCAAATCTTTTTCTATACCCAAGCTTTTTCCTAAAACTCTTACTTCATCTTTAAATAAATCTCTCAAAGGTTCGACTAATGATAGTTTCATTCTTTTGGGTAAACCACCAACATTATGATGAGATTTTATAACTGCTGAAGGACCACTTATGCTAACGCTTTCTATTACATCAGGATATAGAGTTCCTTGAACAAGAAAATCAGCATTAGTTTTATTCGCTTCTTTTTCAAAAAGTTCAATAAAAGTTTTACCAATAATTTTTCTTTTCTTTTCCGGATTTGTAATACCTTTTAATCTTTTAAAAAATAATTTTGAGGCATTTATAATCTTAGGATTTACTCCAAGTTTCTTTAAATTTGGAATAATTAACTTTACTTCATTTTTTCTCATTAGACCTGTATCAACTATAAATGATTTAAGCTTTGAACCTATAGCTTTGGCTACCAATACTGAGGAAACACTTGAATCAACTCCTCCAGAAATTGCAGATATTGCTCTTCCATTTCCAATCTGTTTCTTTATTTCAGCTGTTTTATTTTTTATTAATTTTCCTGGCCTCCAATTACTTTTACATTTTGCAATGTTAAAAATAAAGTTTGAAAGAAAATCTTTACCAAAAGATGTATGAACAACCTCTGGATGAAATTGAGTTCCAAAAATATTTTTATTTTTATGCTTAAAAAGAGCAATAGATCCAAACTCTGACTTTGCTAAACCTTCAAGATTCTTTCCAAGCTTAACAATTGTGTCGCCGTGTGACATCCATGAGACACTATTATTTTTTATCCCCAATAAAATTTTATGATTTTTATTTTTTATTAATTTTGCTGGTCCAAACTCTCTAATTTTAGATTTTTTTACATTTGATTTATAAATTTTAGATATCAACTGTGCACCATAGCATATTCCTAATATTGGTAAATTTATATCTAATAATTTTTTATCAAATAACGGTGGTTTCTTATCATAAATACTTGCAGGGCTACCCGAGAATATTATGCAATCAGGTTTTAATTGTTTAATTTTATCTATGTTAGTATCGTATGAAATAATTTCACAATAGACATTAAGTTCTCTGACATTTCTCGCAATCAATTTTGTAACTTGGGAACCAAAATCTAGAATAAGAACTTTGCTATACATATTTAATCTAATGAATAATTAGGAGCTTCTCTGCTTATATCAACATCATGAACATGACTTTCTTTAAGGCCAGCACCTGTTAATTTTAAAAACTTTGCTTTCTTAAGATCATTTAAATTCTTTGAGCCTGTATACCCCATCCCTGCCTTTAAGCCTCCGACTAATTGAAATACTACCTTACCGATTGCACCTCTATATGGGACTCTACCTTCAATCCCTTCTGGGACTAATTTAGAATCAATAATATCATCTTGATAATATCTATCTTTACTACCCTCTTTCATTGCTTCAATTGAACCCATTCCCCTGTAAGTTTTATAAGATCTACCTTGATATAAAACTAAGTCTCCTGGAGACTCATCTGTTCCAGCCAACAAATTTCCGACCATCACACAATCTGCTCCAGCTGCTAGAGCTTTCGTTATATCTCCAGAAAATTTAATGCCACCATCTGCTATAACAGGAATTTTAGATTTTTTAGCAACTTCAACAACATCCATGATTGCTGTCATTTGAGGAACACCAATACCTGCAATAATTCTTGTAGTGCAAATAGAACCTGGACCAATTCCAACCTTAATAGCATCAACTCCCACAGATATTAAAGCTTTAGCTGCGTCTGAAGTTGCAATATTTCCTGCCACAATTTGAAGATTTTTATATCTTTTTTTAATTAATTTTATAGAATCTAAAACTTTTTTAGAATGTGCATGCGCAGTATCAATAAAAACTATATCCAAATCACTTTTTACAAGACTTTCTACTCTTGTAAGCATATCATTTCCAACACCAATAGCTGCAGCTGCCAAAAGTCTTCCGTGTTTATCTTTGGAAGAATTTGGAAATTGCTTACTCTTTTCAATATCTTTCATTGTAATCAAACCTTGTAAAACAAAGTTCTTATTTACAACTGGCAATTTCTCGATCTTGTATTTATTTAAAAGTTCTCTTGCCTCATTTGATTTAATTCCAACCTCTACAGTTACTAAATTTTTTTTCGGCGTCATTAAATTTTTAACTTTTAAATGTAAATTTTTCTCATATCTAAGATCTCGCATAGTAATTATTCCAAGTAACTTCCCACCATTTTGAGTCACAGGTAACCCTGTAAAGTTTTTAGTTGTCATTGTTTCTAGAGCTTCTATGCCAGTTGCATCAGGAGATATAGTATGAGGAGCAATAATCATACCACCTTCATATTTTTTTACTTTTTCAACTTCCATAGACTGGTCTTCAACAGATAAGTTCTTATGAATAACTCCGAGTCCACCTTCCTGTGCCATAGCTATTGCAGTCTTGGCTTCTGTTACAGTATCCATTGCTGCACTTATAACAGGAATATTTAATTTAATTTTTTTGGTTAATTGAGTTTTAACATTTACTTCGGACGGCATTATTGTTGAATATGCAGGAATTAAAAGCACATCATCAAAAGTTAAGGATTCTTTTATGTTTTTACTGCTAGCTATTTTTTACTCCTCTTCCCTTTAGCTGAAGTTTTTTTTGTGGCTACCTTCTTTTTTACTGGTTTTTTATTAACAGTTTTTTTTGTTGCCGCTTTTTTAGCTATTGGAGATTTTTTTGTTGTAGCTTTCTTTTTGACAGTATCTTTCTTAGAAGATTTTTTTTCTTTTGTTTTCTCAGATTTTGCCTTACTTTTTTTGTTATCCGTAGAACCAGTTTTAGATTTCTTACTAGGTTTTTCTTCCACAACTTCTTCTTTAACTTCTATAAATTCTTGAATACTTACTTGATTAACGAATTCAACAACTTTTTTTCTAAAGTCAGGAATAGCTCCAACTTCAAATTCAATTTCTTGGATTTTAGCATTGGTCGTAATTTTAATAGGCACAACCCCTGCATAGGTTGAATCGTCAATTTTTTCAAAACCTGTTGATTTTAAAATTTGCTTTTGAATGATAGGAAGAAAGATTTTTCCAAGTAAAGTTACTTCTTCAGGCAACAAGCCATCTTGAGTTACACTTATTTTAACAGTAGTCTCTCTCATGCTTTATTTTAACCTTTTTCCTTACAATATTAAAAATAAATTTAATTGATTCTACTTAATTACGTTTAAAAACACAAATTATATCAAAAATGTAATAAATAGTTCTAAAAAATTTTTTTTGTGCTATATTTTTTACTTTTAAGAGGTTCAAATGGGATTATCAAAAAATCAGATTGGAAGATATAGTAGGCATTTAATAATGCCGGAAGTTGGAGTTAAAGGCCAGGAAAAATTAACTGAAGCTAAAGTATTATGTATAGGTGCTGGTGGGCTTGGATCACCACTTGCTTTATATTTAGCGTCTGCCGGTATAGGTACAATTGGTATAGTAGATTTCGATGTTGTTGATTTAAGCAATCTACAAAGACAAATACTTCATGCTGAAGATAGGGTTGGTGAATTAAAAGTTGAATCCGCAAAGAAAAGATTATTAGAATTAAATTCGGATATAAACATTAATACCTATAACATAAGATTGTCTGCAGATAATGCATTAGATATTTTTAAAGATTACGATGTAATTGTCGATGGAACAGATAATTTTGCAACAAGATATCTTGTAAATGATGCCTGTGTTTTACTTAATAAACCTAATGTTTATGGAAGTATATTTAGGTTTGAAGGCCAAGCAACAGTTTTTAATTATAAAGATGGTCCTCACTATAGAGATTTATATCCAGAACCCCCACCTCCTGGCATGGTACCATCATGTGCGGAAGGAGGAGTTTTAGGAATACTTCCTGGAATAATTGGTGTTATCCAAGCAACTGAAACAGTAAAAATATTATTAGGAGTTGGAGAAACTTTAAGTGGAAGGCTCCTTTTGTATGATTCACTAAAAATGTCATTCAGAGAAATAAAATTAAGAAAAAATCCAGATACTCCAAAGATTGAAAAGCTTATTAATTATGAGGAATTTTGTGGAATAAACAATAAAGAGGAATCAGAAAGTGAATTGGAAATCTCTGTTGATGAGTTAAATACTATCAAAGCCTCAAATAGTAAAGTAAAACTCTTAGATGTTAGAGAACCAGGAGAATATGAAATCTGTAATTTAAATGACTCTAAGTTAATACCTCTAGGTGATTTAACTTCACGAATACATGAACTTGACTTGGCTGATGATATTATTGTTTATTGTCATCATGGAATGAGAAGTTTACAAGCAACTAGAATTCTAAAAGGTATGGGATACACAAAAGTTAGAAGTCTTGCAGGTGGAATTGATGCATGGGCTGCAAAATTTGATGAAAAAATGCCGAGATATTAATCTTCTTGAATTTTTCCATATTTATTTTCCAATTCATCACCTTTTATAAATCCGCAATTAACAAAAATATATATTCTTGTTGCCAAAATAACTAGAACATAAAATTTAATTATTGCCTCTGAAACGAATCCAAATTGATAAGGGATAGAAAGTAAATATGGGATTAAAGCAATTAAACCATTAATAGATCTGTCTTGTAGTCTTTTTGCATCTAAAAAAACACCTAAAAAAGAAACAACTAGGACAAAAAATTGAATAAATTTCTCTATTTCTGGGTCGCCATAGTCTAAAGCTTCCATGATACTTCCAAGTGGAATAAGAACCAAAATAGCCACAACAATTAAAAAAATTTGTGAATACCACCAGGTTTTACGATTTATTCTCCCATCAAGTGAAAAGAAAAGGAAAAATAAAAACTTTTTATCTAAAAATTTTTTAATATCCATTTTTATAAATTATATAATACATAAATATTTTAAATGGGCGAAAAGGGACTTGAACCCTTACGAATCGAAATTCAATGGCTTTTGAGGCCACCGCGTCTACCAGTTCCGCCACTCGCCCTTATCTTTTACTTAAAAATAATTTATACCAATAAATTGCATTTATTACTAAGCCATGAGTAATTTTTTTATTGATAATTAATTCCTCTAATTTATCCAAATGAATACTTTTTACTTTTGTAAACTCACTTCCAGAATTTTGCGGGGTTGATATACATTCAACATCTTCAGCTAGATAAGTATGACAAGAATTATTTAAAATTGCAGGATTTGGGTGAACGAATCCTAGCTTTTTCCAACTTTTAGATTTATATCCAGTTTCTTCAAAAAGCTCTCTTTTGGCGGATTTCAAAACTGTTTCTCCACTATCAATCATTCCACCTGGTAATTCTAGTGTAATAGAGTCTGTACCTGCCCTGTATTGTTCAACGAATATGACTTCGTTTTTCTTTGTAATTGGTAATATATTAATCCAATCCGCAGAATCAAAAATGTAAAAATTAAACTCTTTTTTTCCATTTGTGTAGGGGGATTGAATTTTATACTTATACAAATCAAATATTTTTAGATTATTAAGATATTCTTTATTTACGATTTCCCACTTTTTCATATAAAAAAATTTACCTGAAATTAATTTAATTAATATTAATAAAGCTTATTTTAATTTAAATGTTAAAATATTTTTATTGGAGAGTTGGCCGAGTGGCCGAAGGCGCACGCTTGGAAAGCGTGTAGAGGTTCAACCCTCTCGTGGGTTCGAATCCCACACTCTCCGAAAATTTTCGTCGGCTTGTGAATTCCGCCAGGACAGAAATGTAGCAACGGTAGCAGGCCGGCCCAATTATGTTATGTCGTATATAGTTTTAGCAAGAAAATATAGACCAAAGACTTTTAAAGAAGTTATTGGTCAAGAAACCCCAATTACTATTCTAGAGAGTTTTATATCAAATAATTCAATTCCGCATGCATTAATTTTTTGTGGATCAAGAGGTATAGGAAAAACTTCAATGGCTAGAATTTTTGCAAAAGCTATTAATTCTAATGAAATATCTGAGGATTCTGATATTGCTTCTGATATTGATAATGGAAAATGCTTAGATGTCATAGAAATTGATGCAGCTTCAAATAACGGTGTCGATCAAATTCGTGAAGTTATCGAAATTTCAAATTATTCACCAATTAAATGCAGCCATAAAGTATTTATAATAGATGAAGTCCATATGCTTTCTAAAGCTGCATTCAATGCTTTATTAAAAACTCTTGAAGAGCCAAATAAAAATACTGTTTTTATATTGGCTACTACTGAAGTTGAAAAAATACCTTTAACAATATCATCAAGGTGCCAAGTTATAAACTTTAAAAGTTTGAATGCTGAAAAATTAAATAATTTAATTGAGACTGTCTGTAATAATGAAAAAATTATAATTGATAATGATTCTATTAATTTGATTTCACAAGAAGCCAACGGATCAGCAAGAGACTCGCTGAGTATTTTAGAACTATTATCAAATAGTTTAGATAGTGAAATTTCTTTTTCAGAGGCAATAAAAAAACTTGGTATTGCTCCAAAAAATAAAGTAATTGAAATTACCAAAGAAATTTTAGATTCTAATACTAAGAAGGCATTAGAAATTATATCTGAAATTAGAAAATCAGGACTTGATAGTAAAAAATTTATCAATCAAATTTTATATTTTATTAGAAATATAATTTACTCAAAACTTAATGTGGATACCGAGGATTCTTCGGTAGAAATTCTAAATGATAAGGTCCTTGCTGAATTTGAAAACTATAATCTTCATGAAATTGAAAACATATTTGATAATTTAATTAATTCTTATGAAAAAATATACAAGAGTTCAAATTCTGATGTTTTAATTGAAACAACTATCATCAAATTATGTCTTATCTCGGATTATTTCAAAATTGAAGATTTAAATAACAATGATAAATCCAAAGCCGTTTCAACCGATTCAAAAAAAAAAGTTAAAAAAACAAAAAGTAATAATTTAAAAAAAAATTTATTGAATAAAGATGTTGAGCCTAATAAATCCGATATAATAAATGGCTCTAATGATACCAATTTAGAAAATAATGAAGCTAGTCATGACAATTTTAATTTTAAAGAAAATAAAGATAGACTATTTGAATCAAAATCTATTAAAAATTTGTTTGAAAATTTTGATTGTAGGATTTTAGAGGTAGAAAAGGAGAATTAAAATGAAAATGCCAGGTAATTTAAATATGAAAAATATGATGAAGCAAGCAGAAAAAATGAAAAAACAAATGGAGGAGGCTCAAGAAAATGCGGGAAATGAGATTGTTGAATGTTCGGCAGGAGGTGGGATGGTAAAAGTTACTGCTAAAGCAAAGGGAGAAATTGTATCAATTCATATAGAAGATGAAATAATTTCATCCGGAGATAAAGAAATGATTCAAGATTTGATCCAAGCAGCTGTAAACGAATCAATTGATAGAGGAAAAGAAAAAATAAAAGAAAAAATGGATGGTATAGCCGCTTCTATGGGTATCCCGCCTGGAATGCTATAAAGAATATGAGTGAGAAAATATTAGGAAAAGAATTTGATAAACTAATTGAATCTTTATCAAAACTTCCTAGCATAGGAGAAAAAACGGCTTCTAGATTGGCCCTATATTTAATGAAAAATCCCCCGGATCTTACTTTGCAAATTGCAAAATCAATGGTTGAAGCCAGAAAAAAAGTTAAGATTTGCCATATTTGTAATAATTTCATTTTTAATAAATCTTGCATATGTTCTGATAAATCCCGAAATAAAAAATTACTCTGTATTGTCGAAAATGTATTTGATTTAATATCAATTGAACAAGGTGGACATTACAACGGTCAATATCATGTATTGCAAGGTCTCTTATCCGCAAGTAAAGGCGTAAGCCCTAAAGATTTAAATATTGAGAAATTAATATCAAAAATAAAAAAAACCAATTATGATGAAATTATTTTTGCTACTGATCCCACAAGTGATGGTGAATTTACCGCTCAATTTATTTTTGGTGAGATAAAAAACTACTGTAAATCAATATCTAGAATTGCAATTGGTATGCCTATTGGCTCTGAAGTCGACTATATTGATAAAAATACATTGGCCAAATCTTTTATTGATAGAAAAAGAATGTAAATATTCTTAATCTTCCTTGACTTTAGATATCAATTCCTTAAAATTTTCTAGGTACTTTTTTAGTATAAAGTCACTGGAGGGGAAAATTGAAAATTTTAGTTATAGTTAGGCAAACGCCTGATACAGAAGCGAAAATTCAAGCAAATTCTGATGGAAATGGTATAAAAACCGATGATATCAAATGGATTCTTAATCCTTTTGATGAATATGCCGTGGAAGAAGCTGTACAAATCAAAGAAAAAACTGGAGCTGAAGTTGTTATATTAACAGTTGGTGCTGATAGATCTGTTGATGCACTAAGGCAAGCTCTAGCAATGGGTGGAGACTCTGGAGTTCACATCAAAGACGAATCTTTTGCAGATATGGATCCATATGCGCTTGGTAAAGTTATTGGTTCTAAAATTAAAGCACTAGGTGATATTGATTTAATATTTGCTGGTAAGAAATGGATTGATGAAGAATCGAGTCAAGTTCCAATTCAAGTTGCTGAAGAAATTGGAATCCCACAAGCAACATTAGCATCGAAAGTTGAAGTTGATGATGCTAGTAAAACTGTAAAAGTTACCTCTGTTATTGAAGGAGGAGAAGAAGTAAGAGAATTAAAATTTCCTGCACTGATTACCGTTGAACAAGGCATTAACGAGCCTCGTTATGCATCTTTGCCTGGTATTATGAAAGCCAAAAAGAAACCTTGCGAAGAAGTTGGACCCGATGGTATTAATGGTGATGAAATTGGAATTTCTGGAGAAGCACTTGGTGCTGCAGGATCTAGAATTTCAGTTAATTCAATTGAAATTCCAACAATTTCAAGAAGCCTGAAGGTTCTTGATGGTAGAGCTGAAGCAGTTCAGGCATCAGCTGACCTTGCAAAACTGTTGAGAGAAGAGGCAAAAATCATTTAGGAGGAAATTATGAGTGAAATATGGGTATTAGTAGACAAAGCTCAGGATGTTGTAAGAAATGTAACTTATGAAGGTCTTGCAGCTGCTTTAAAATTAAAAGAAAAAAATGGTGCAACAGTTTGTGCAATTTATGTTGGCGATAATGCTGGTGCAATCGAAGCTGATTTGGGAAAATATGGTGCAGAAAAATTTTACAAGGTTGAAAATCCTGCATTAAGTGATTTTAATCCTTCATTATATGCGACAGCCTTATCAGAGGTTATTAAAAAACATAACCCTGATATAGTTATAGGTGGTAATACTTTAAAAAATCAAGATTATTTACCTCGTGTTGCATCAAGAACAAGTGCTGGATTATCACTTGATTCTATTGATGTTGATATAAATTCATCATCTGCTTTAGAAATAAAAAAATATAAATATTCTGGTAAATCAATTGCAACAATTGCATTTCATGATGTCAAACCTATGATTGCCACTGTTAGATTAAATGCATTCAAACCAATAGAAGGTTCAGGCTCACCTGAAGTTATAGCAGAATCAGTTGAATTACCAGCTGATGAAAATTATAAAGTCGTTGAAACAAAAATTATTCCTAAAGAAAGACCTGAATTAACTGAAGCAGATAAAATTGTTTCAGGTGGTAGAGGCATGGCAAATGGAGAAAATTTTCAAATTGTTTATGATCTTGCTGATTCAATTGGTGCTGGTGCTGGTGCATCCAGGGCTGCTGTAGATTCAGGCTGGGTTCCATATGAGATGCAAGTTGGTCAGACAGGTAAAGTAGTGTCACCTAATTTATACGTCGCTGTGGGAATTTCAGGATCTGTTCAACACTATGCTGGTATGGGTTCATCTAAAGTAATTGTTGCAATTAATAAAGATCCAGATGCTCCAATATTTCAAAAATGTGATTATGGAATATGTGGTGATTTGTTTGATATATTACCTGCGTTAACCGACGAAATTAAAAAACTTGGTTAAATTATTTTGACATCAGATAGTGAAAACTATCTGATGTCAACTAGCTTAATTGTTAATTTAATTGATGGAAATAGTTTTTTAACAACTTTTTCAAAGTACTTTGATTTATCAGTTAAATAAATATCTTTTTTATTTTTTTTTGTATTTTTTAATCCGTTTTTCAAAATATATTGCTTAATTTGTTTTGTTATATGAATTGCTGAATCTATTATTTCGACATTTTCTCCGATATTCTTTTTAATTATTTTTTTCAAAAAAGGGTAATGAGTACAGCCCAAAATTAGATAGTCTAAATTAATTTTTTTAAAATTTTTAATATTTTCACTAATTATTTTATCAGCATATTTATTTTTAATAAGTCCCTCTTCAACTATTGGAACAAAAATTGGACAAGGTTTTGCAAAAATTTTTTTAATTTTTTTCTTTTTTAATCTTTTTTGATATGAATTACTAAGTATAGTAGACGGTGTTCCAATAATTCCTACCTTTGAATTTTCCTTTTTTTTAATACCAGCTATGCCTGCATCAATTACATTAAAAATAGGTATATTAAAATATTTTTTTAATTCTAAAGTTGAATAAGAAGAAGCAGTATTACATGCAATTACAATAATATCACAGCCTTTATCAAGTAAAAATTTAGCATTATTAATTGAATATTCTAATACTGTTTTCTTCGACTTTGTACCATATGGCAATCTAGCTGTATCACCAAGATAAATATAATGATGATCTGGTAATTTTTTTATCAATTCTCTAAAAACAGTTAATCCACCAATACCAGAATCAAAAATTCCTATTTTCAAATTTTATCACCTAAAAATGTTTCAAGTTCAAAGATATTTTTTAAAAAAATAAATTTTATATCTTTTAAGGGTAAATTTTTTGAATCATTTTGAAATTTACTTGGTAAAGCACAATTCTTAAAACCTAATCTATTTAATTCAGATATTCTTTTTTCCATTTTGGATATATTTTTAAATTCTCCGTTTAGACCAACCTCCCCTAGGAAAACAATGTCAGATGAAATTTGAATATTTTTTAAGCTTGAAATTAGTGATGCTAATATTGCCATATCAATTGCGGTTTCTTTAATCTTTAAACCCTGAGAAATATTTATAAAAACATCCTTATCGGATAATTTATTTCTTGTAAACTTCTCTATAATTGCAACCAACATCATTAACCTATTTATTTCAATGCCATTACTAAATCTTTTCCCATATGATTGAAGTGGTTGAGAAACCAATGACTGGACTTCAACCAAGATAGACCTGGACCCTTCGATTGTAGTCGTAATAGATGTCCCAAAACTATTGTCATTTTCTTTCGATATAAAAATTTCTTCTGAATCATTTATTTCTAACAAACCTTTGGATTCCATTTTAAAGATACCAATCTCATTAGTTGGGCCATAACGATTTTTTGTGGTTCTTAGTAATCTTAAATCATCAGAATCTATGTGATCAAAATATAAAACAGTGTCTACAAGATGCTCTAAAGTTTTTGGTCCAGCAATTACTCCATCTTTTGTAATATGACAAATTAAAATCAAAATCAAACCTTTCTTCTTACAATAATCAGTTAATGAATGTGTTATGGACCTTACCTGTGAAATTGAGCCTGGAATCGTATCAGTATTTTCGGAATCAAGCGTATGAATAGAATCTACAACTATAATTTCTGGCTTTAATTCTTCAGTGTGGACAAAAATTTGATTTAATTCCTTATCATCCAAAATAAAAAGATTGTTGGATGATATTTGTAATCTTTCAGATCTTGACTTAATTTGAGATAATGATTCTTCTGCAGAAATATACATAACTGAATGATTTATGGATAATTTTTGAGATAATTGAAGTGCTAATGTTGACTTTCCTATTCCAGGCTCACCACCCATTAAAATCGATGAACCCATTATTAATCCGTCACCCAAAACCCTATCTAATTCTTTAATGCCAGTCTTTATTCTTTTTTGATTATCATGTTTGATGTCTGATAATTTATGTAATTTGGTATTTTTGAAAATTTTTACTACTTTTTCATCTTTTTTTTCTTCAAAAGTGTTCCATTCTTGACAATTATAGCATTTACCTAGCTTGGTAGGTGAGGTTTGCTGACAATTAGTACAAATATAAAGCATGTTTTTATTATAATAGAATATAAAAATAATAAATTAGAATTTTTTATAAAATTAAAATGACAAAAAAAAAGATTTAGTTAGTATATTTTAGAGGTCCTGTAAGGTTAGTTTTTACGGGGTGACGCCTTGATTTAGGACCTCTTTTTATTGTAACATTATTCTATGGACTCTTCTCCTAAAATTGAACCTATTTCAGCTTTTCACAAAGATTGTCCACATTGTGGAAGTTCTTTGTTTCCTGTTAGTAATCAAACAGAAGAAAATAATGATGGGGAAGAGAAACCTGATAAAGAGTGCCACTGTTGTGGCAAAAAATTTATTATATTATTTGGATGTTAAATTATGCCTTATGTAAATGTTAAAGTTGCTGGAAATCTTTCTGATGAACAGAGAAGAGATATTATTAGCGAGATAACAAAAACATTAGAAAAAGTTGCAGGAAAACCACCTTCATCAACGTATGTACAAATTGACGAAATACCCAGAAATCAATGGGGTGTAGGTGGCAAACCATTATCAGATAAATAGTTAATTAGCTATTTATATCGTATGCTTTTTCTCCATGTTCAGCTAAATCTAAACCACTATTTTCATCGTCACTTGATACTCTTATGCCAACTAAACTTTTAACAACAACTACAATTATGAACGTAATTAATATAGTAAAAATACCTACAGTTAGCACACCAAAAATCTGCTCATACCATCCTGCATAACCAAACAATGCAATCATTAGAGTTCCAAGAATCCCACCAAATCCATGAACAGCAAAAACATCTAAAGAGTCATCAATATTTAATTTAGATTTTACTATAGTACACATTTCTTGACACGCAATCCCAGCTGTGAAACCAATAATTAATGCCTCAATAGGAGTAACCGATCCAGAAGCTGGTGTAATTGTTGCTAATCCAGCAATTGTTCCTGTAACAAGGCCAACTAGTGATGCTCTTCCATATTTAAAATATTCATATCCTGCCCAAGATAAAGAAGCAGCTGATGCTGAAATGTGAGTTACAAGTAAAGTCAAACCTGCACTTCCATTTGCCGCAAGTTGTGACCCGGCATTAAATCCAAACCAACCTACCCATAACATTGCCGCCCCTAACATCACATATCCAGGATTATGTGGAGGTTTATTTTTATCCTTTCTAGGTCCTAAAAATACAGCAACAACTAGTGCTGCCAAACCAGCTGTTTCATGAACTACTAATCCACCAGCCAAATCTACAGTTCCCATATTAAATAAAAAACCACCACCCCAAACCCAATAGGTCACAGGAGCATAACAGAGCAACATCCATAATGTCGAAAATAGTAATACAAAAGAAAACTTTATTCTTTCTACATAAGCACCAATTATTAAAGCAGGAGTGATAACTGCAAAGACCATTTGAAAACCAACAAAAACATATTCAGGAATTGTTCCTGACAAACTTTCAATGTTAATACCATTTAAAAATATTTTAGAAAATCCACCGAAATATTCGTTTGAACCATCACCAAATGCAATTGAATATCCAAAAAGAACCCAGAATATAGACATCAGGCATGCTAACGCAATACAATGCATGAAAACAGATAAGACATTTCTTGATCTAACTAAGCCACCATAAAAAAGAGCTAATCCAGGTAAAGTCATAAAGAGGACCAAAGCTGTAGATGCTAAAATCCAAGAAGTATCTCCTGAATCTAATGTATCATTAGCATATGCATTTTGACCTAAAATTAAAAAAATAAATAAAAAAGGTACTAATTTAGTACCATTTAAAAGAAAATTAACCATAACAATATCTCCTTATATATCTATAGGCAATAAGCATGCCAAGCATGCCTATTGCCGCCAACCAAGGAGATATCTGGTTAGGCTAAATAATCAGTTTTTATTTAAAGTATGGATATGATTCAATTCCTACTTCACTTGCATCTGATCCTAATTCTTCCTCTTCTGAACTTGGTCTCAATCCAACAGTTGCTTTTAGTACCATAAATACTGCTGCTGATAAAACAAACACAAATCCAATAACTGACAATGAACCTATTAACTGCGTCATAAATGATGTATCAGGATTTGAGATTGCTACTGCTACTGTTCCCCAAATTCCAGCTAAAAGATGAACAGGTAAGGCACCTACTACATCATCAATCTGAATACTTTCAAAAAATTTGGTTCCAAAGACTGCGATGATACCACCAACTGCTCCAATCATCATCGACATTGTTGCACTTGGCATCAATGGTTCAGCAGTTATGGAAACAAGTCCAGCTAAAGCACCGTTCAAAGCAAAAGTAATATCACATTTACCAAACATCAATTGCGATACAATCATTGCTGTAATAAGTCCCGCACAAGCTGCAAGATTAGTGTTTACAAATATATCAGATACCGCTGCTGCATCATCTAATGAAGATATAGCTAACTGTGATCCACCATTAAATCCGAACCATCCTAGCCACAAAATAAAGGTGCCAAGCGTAGCGAGAGGAATACTTGATGCCGGTATTGGAATAGATTTACCATTTACAAATCTACCTAATCTAGGGCCAATTATAATCGCCCCAGCTAGTGCGGCAGCTCCTCCTGCAGCATGGACTAAAGTTGAACCTGCAAAATCAGAAAATCCCATTGCAGACAACCATCCACCACCCCATTGCCATCCCATCTCTATTGGATAGATGATTCCTGATAAAATTGCGGCAAAAAGAAAAAAAGACCAAACTTTAATTCTTTCAGCTATTGTTCCAGAGACAATAGAAACAGTTGTTGCACAAAAGACCATTTGAAAAAACCAATCAGAATGTGAAGCATAACCAGTTGAAATGTCCTCACCTGGAGCAAACATGGAAAAAGATCCCATATATCCACCCTCAGCAATGCCATATGCTAAATTGTATCCTACAGCATAAAACATGATTCCGGATATTGCATATAAACCTACATTTTTAAGACATATTGTTGATACGTTTTTAGATCTTACCATCCCAGCTTCTAACATAGCAAAGCCAGCTGCCATCCACATTACCAAGAAACCACATATTAAAAATAACAAAGTATTAAAAATAAATGCTGTCTCTTCAGGTGAACCTGTAGCAGAAGCTGAATTCGTTAGAAAAAGAGTTGAAAAACCTAACATAAGAAATAATATAAAATTCTTACTTTTTTTCATATTATTAACCTCCAATTACTTTATTCATAAATCTAAAGGCAACCTTTGTGCCAATTAAGAAATTTAATATTTTTTAATACTGTAAATATGTAAATATATAGTTATGAATAATTTGTTAGATTTAATTGAAAATTCCTCATCAGAAATTATTGGATTATCACAATATGAAGAAAATATGCTTCATGAAGTTACATTTGATAAGATTAATCAATGGTCAACAAATGTTGCATATGAGCTTAAAAAAAAAGGATTGCCAAAAAACTCAAACATCGCTTTATTTGGAAAAAATTCAATCGAATGGATAGTAAGTTTTTTTGGTATTATCAAAGCAGGATTTACATGCGTACCAATAGATTCAAAACTAAACTTTAATGCAACGAATAATATAATCCGTTTATCTGATAGCCTTTTTTCTATATGCGACAACAATAAAAAAATTGGAATAGAAAGTTTAAGTTTTCAAGATATAAGAAATATTTCAAATGATAAAAGAGAAATTAATTTTCAAAATATCGATCCTAATGATATCGCTATTATTTTATTTACGTCGGGTACAACAGGTAATCCAAAAGGGGTGATGTTGAGTCACAATAATATAATTTCCAATTTATATCAAATTAAATCAAAAATATCTTTATCAAAAAGACTCAGAACTTTTTCAATTTTACCCTTAAGCCATGTTTATGAATTAACTTGTAATATACTTTTAAATATAAGCTTAAAAAACAAAATACATTTTTGTTCTTCTTTGGATCTAAAAACAATGACTAAAGAACTAAAAGCGTTTAAACCAAACATTTTTCCTGTAGTTCCTTTATTGTTAGAAAAAATTAAATATGGTTTAACAAGAAAGATTAATGAATCTAAGATACTGAAATTATTATATAAATTAAACCCAAATATAATAGGTTTTATAACTAGAAGAAACCTTGGACTACAAAAACTTGATTTCTTCTTTTGCGGTGGAGCCCCATTAGATAAAAAAACAGAATTTTTTTTTAATGATATTGGATTAAGAATCTATCAAGGATATGGTTTGTCTGAAGCCTCCCCTCTAATATCAGTAAATTGTCCAAATAATTATATGATTGGGTCAGTAGGACAAATTGTTAATCAATCACAAATTCAAATACGAAAAAAAGATAAAGAAGGTAATGGAATTATTTTTTTTAAAGGTCCAAATGTATTCAAAGGATATTATAAAAATAAAGTTGAAACAGACAGCATCATGGATGATGGATTTATGAATACTGGAGATATAGGAAAGTTGGATGATAATAATTTTCTATATATCACTGGAAGAAAAAAATTTGTTATTATTGGACCCAGTGGAGAAAATATTTATCCTGAAGAAATTGAAGAGCAAATAAATCAAAACATTGAAATTGAAGAATCGATAATTTTTAGTAAAGATAATAAAAAAATAATAACAATAATAAAATTAAAAGATGAATTTCTTAATTTAGAAGATTCAAAGATAAAAGATATAATTGAAAATATTAACAACAATAATGAAGTTTATAAAAGAATTTCACAAATATATATTACAAATGGTGATTTTGAAAAAACATCAACTCAAAAAATAAAAAGGAATTTTTTAAAAACAATTGATTTTAACGACTATATTGAAATCAATTGATAAGATAAATCCTTCTATACTTGACTTCCGCATCTATAAATGATTTCTTCATTTTTTTTGGTGTTTGAATTAATTCTGCCTCAATTTGCCTGTAAGGTATTTCAATTAAGTTCTCTTTTTTTTCAAAAAAACCTGAAGTAAATTTATATACTGATTTATCAATTTTTTTTATTTTATAATCAAATTCCTGTTTATCATTTATGTAAACAGGTGGAAAAAGTGAATCTTTCATAATTTTTTCTCGACATAAAGTTAATGATAATAAATCAGTAATTTGAAGACAGCTCAAGTCAAATTTAAAATTATTTAGATTATCAAAATTTGGAACTTTACCTTTAAACATTGATCTAATTATTGAATCAGCTTTTTCTAAGAAGAGTTTTTTTACGTTATCTGGTCTATTAGAATTTAAAATTAAATATTTAAAATGTTCAGATATCAAAATTGCTGAATATGGATTATTGCATAAAGATATACTTTTTAACCACAATTCATTTTGAATCTCATAATCTACATTCTGAAAAGTATAAACTTCATAAGTATCCGAAATTTTTGGATATTTATCATAATCTATCCACCCAAGGTCATGATTTCTAACGGCATATTTTAAATTTTCAATATCATTTGAATTATCTAAAATATCTTTACTTATCATATTTAATATTTCCAAAGAAACCATGGCATGGTCATGCTGTGTTACAAAGCAAATATCCTCATCATAAATTCTTGTTATCATAAAAAAACCTATTGAAAAATCCCTATAAACAAGATACCTTAAAACTGTGCCTAAAGTAGCTATTATTGTTGGAAGTGATTCTGATTTAGAGAAAGCATCAGATGCCTGTACTGTACTAGAAGAACTTTCAATTGATTATGATTTAAGAATTGCTTCTGCTCATAGAACTCCAGAGCTGTTAGAGGAATATATGAATAGCGTTGAAGAAAGAGGCGTTGAAGTAATAATTGCAGCTGCAGGATGGGCCGCTCATTTACCAGGTGTTGTTGCCTCATATACTACCTTGCCTGTAATAGGGATTCCGATTGATTCATCATGTCTCAATGGTTTAGATTCTTTAATGTCTATAGTTCAAATGCCTCCAGGCATACCTGTTGCTACTATGTCAATTGGTAAAGGTGGTGCTAGAAATGCAGGAATTTTTGCAGCTTCAATATTGTCTGTGAAATATCCTGAGGTTAAAGAATCTTTGAATAATTTTAGACAAAATCTCAAGAAAAAAGTAATGAAAGCCGCAGATAAACATAACAAATAAATTTTGATATTTTCTGAAAAAAACATAAATTTTGATCATTTAACTAATTTGATTTTAAACGGTTCAGTTTTCTGTTATCCAACTGAAACTCTTTATGGTATAGGTTGTATTTATTCAAATCAAGACTCAATAACTAAAATATTTAATATTAAAAATAGGAATGTGAAACAAAAAATGTCTTTATTATTTAAAGATTTTAAAATGCTAAATGACCTATTTTATATAAATGCTTTAGAAAAGAAAATTATAAAGACTTTTCTGCCTGGTAAATTATCGATTTTACTAGAACCGAAAAAAAGTGATAATTTTAATGAAAATCTTGTTGGTGATAATGGTAAAATAAGCTGTAGAATATCTTCACATGATTTTGTGATAAATTTATTTAGTAAAATTAATTTTCCTATAATATCAACTAGCGCTAATGTAAGTGGGAATCAAAATATATATAATTCTTCTTTTTTAATAAATGAATTTTCTAGTAAAGTTGATTTCATTGTAGATTATGGAGATATAAAAGAATCTAAAGGTTCAACAATAATTAATATTGTTAATAATAATGTTAATCTGTTGAGAGAAGGTGATATCCCATCAAAAAAAATAATGGAGGTCATTTAAAATGGCAGTAATCAGGGCACTAAAAGGATTTAGATATAACCAAAATAAAATATCAAATATTTCAGATGTGATAGCGCCTCCATATGACGTAATTAATTCGGATCAACAAAAAAAACTCTTAAATTCTAGCGAACATAATGTAGTACACATTGATTTTAACGATGGCATTGGCGATGAAAAATATAATCTATCTAAAAACAAACTAAACCAGTGGTTCGAAAGTGAAATTTTAATTCAAGAGAACAAACATGCTATTTATCCTTATTTACAAAAATTTGAATTTATGAATGAAAACTATCAAAGATTCGGGATTATGTGTTTGGTAAAATTAGAAGAATTTAACAAGAGGGTAATCTTGCCACATGAACAGACTTTTAGTGGACCAAAAGAAGATAGATTAAAATTAATACGCGCATGTAGAACTAATTTAAGTCCAATATTTGGTGTATTTGATGATTCTGATAACAAATTTAATAAAATAACATATGATAAAATTAATAATCTTAAGCCTATAATTGATGCTCAGTCCCTTGATGGAATTGCAAATTTAATTTGGAAAATTGATGATGAAAGTATGATTAAAGAAATTGAAAAATATTTCATCGATAAAGAAATATTAATAGCTGATGGGCATCATAGATATGAAACTTCTTTAAACTACATGAAAGAAATAGATACTGATGAATCAAAGTTTGCCCTTTTTTATTTAGCAGGTTCAAATCAAAAAGGATTATTAATCAATCCTACTCATAGAATCTTACAAAATGTTTCAAATTCAAAAGAAATAATATCTAATTTAGTAAACGATTTTATAATTATTGAGGATGCTAAAAATCTTGATGAAATTAGTCTTCAACCTGATGAATTTATAATTATTTCTAATTCTGAAAATAAAAAAATTAAATGTAAAATAAAAGAACAAGATCTAGAAAAATTCTACTCTATGAGTGTTTATGCTACTCAAGAACTAATAATTCATAAATATAATAAAAACTATGACAAGATAGAATTTTTCAAAAGCTTAGAAGATGCAAAATCCTCAATAATTGAGTCATCATTGGGAATTATTCTTCCTAAATTTATACCCTCAGATATTATGCGAGTAGTATTGAATAATGATAAGATGCCTCAAAAATCTACATATTTTTATCCTAAGGTAGCAACTGGAATGGTATTTAATAAATTATATTAAATATCTAATTTCGTTTATAATTTTTTCATATGAATCAAAGTAACATAAGAAACTTTTGTATAATTGCCCATATTGACCACGGAAAATCAACTCTAGCTGATAGAATACTTGAGATTACTCAGACAGTTTCAAAAAGAAATATGCAAAATCAATTTTTGGATAACTTAGATATTGAACGTGAAAGAGGAATAACAATAAAAGCTCAATCTGTCCGTATTAATTATAAATCTAAGAATGGTGAAGAATTTATCTTCAATTTAATAGATACACCTGGACACGTTGATTTTTCTTATGAAGTTTCCAGAAGTCTAATGGCTTGTGAAGGAGTTTTACTTGTAGTTGATGCTGCACAAGGTGTAGAAGCTCAAACACTTGCTCATGCCTTTTTGGCAGCTGATATGGGCTTAGAAATTCTACCCATAATTAATAAAATTGATTTACCTGCTGCAGATCCCGAAAAAGTCTGTGAGGAAATTGAAAATGCTGTTGGAATTGATTGTAGTGAAGCACTCTATGTAAGTGCTAAAACTGGTGAAGGAATTGAAGATATATTTGACCAAATTATTAACAAAATTCCTCCCCCAGAAAAGCCTCAAATAAATAAAACTAGAGCGTTAATCATTGATAGCTGGTTTGATTCGTTTTTAGGTGTAGTGCTCTTAATAAGAGTTTTTGATGGAAAAATAAATAATAAAGAAACGATTAAATTAATGTCATCTGACAAAACCTATGAAATAAGAAATTTAGGTGTTTTCAGTCCGGAGGCTAAAAATGTTGATCTATTATCTTCCGGAGAAGTAGGTTTTTTAACAGCATCAATTAAAAAAATTAGTGATGCCAAAGTTGGGGATACGGTAACAATATCATCTGATCCTGCCACTTCGCCATTAAAAGGATTTAAGGATATAAAGCCAATGGTATTTTGTGGGCTATATCCTGTTGATTCAAATTTTTACGAAAATCTAAAAGAATCTTTAGAAAAAATAAGTCTAAATGATTCTTCTATAGATTATGAACCAGAAAATTCCGCTGCATTAGGTTTTGGTTTTAGGTGTGGATTTCTGGGCTTACTTCATATGGAAATTGTTAAAGAAAGACTGGAAAGGGAGTTTGATTTATCTTTGATTATAACTTCACCGACAGTTGTTTATGAGGTTAAAAAAACTAATTCTGAAATAATTAGAGTTGATAACCCAAAACTTTTACCTGATAGGAGTCAAATTGATTCCATAAGTGAACCATTTGTAAACATAAGTCTTTATACTCCAAAAAAATATTTGGGTGGACTATTGGATATTTGTGAAAAAAGAAGAGGAATACAAAAAAACATAAATTTTATATCTGAAGATAGAGCAGTTTTAGAGTACGAACTCCCTATGTCAGAAATGATTTATGATTTTTATAATAAAGTTAAATCGATAACCAAAGGATATTGTTCAATGGATTATGAGCAGAGTGAATTAAAAGTAAACAATCTCGTTAAACTTGATATATTAATTAATGGTGAAATAGTTGATGCTTTATCACTCATCACACATAAAGATAATTCTTACTACAGAGGTAAAGAGCTTGTAGAAAGATTAAAAGAGCTTATTCCACGTCAGCAATTTGAAATTGCTATTCAAGCCGCAATAGGAGCTAAAATAATTTCTAGAGAAACTGTTAAAGCTTTTAGAAAAGATGTTACTGCTAAACTTTATGGTGGAGATGTAACAAGAAAAAATAAACTTCTAGATAAACAAAAGAAAGGTAAAAAGCGAATGAAAAATGTTGGTAATGTAGAAATTCCTCAGGAAGCCTTTATGGCGGTCTTGTCAAATAAAGAATAATTCTTTTAGGAAATAATATATCAATATCTGTTATTACTTTGGAGTCATCATAGCGGTTATTGCATGAGTTGCAGCACTAGTTGCATCAGGATTAGTAATAACATTGATTAAAGATGGCAGACCTGATTTGATTGATCTTTCAATTGCAGGAATTAAATCCTCAGGATTCTCAACTAGCTCACCATATCCACCCATTGATTTAACAATTTCATGAAAATTTATAAATGGCATCTCATGGCCCGTAGGAGTATTTTCTTTACCGTAATTTAACCAGTGTTGATGCTTAGTCATTCCCCAGGACTTATCATTACAAACAATACATAAAAATGGAATGTTGTGTCTAACTGCAGATTCAAATTCCATAAGATTCATACCAACTGCTCCATCACCGCTTATAAGAACTACTTGTCTGTTAGGAAAAGCTACTTTAGATCCTATGGCAAAAGGTACTCCTACTCCCATACAACCTAGAGGTCCTCCCTTTACATAGTTTCCAGGTTCTTTTATTACATAGGATGAATCAGTCCAAGCTTGTGTATCTCCACCATCAATACACATCATACATTCTCCACCCAGAGCTTCTTCAACAGCATTAACAACTCTTAGAACATGCATTGGAGTTGAATTATCAGATTTTAATTTTTCAACTTCTTTCCATTCTAACTCTTTCCAGTCTCTGGTTAAATTCATCCAATCTTTAAAATTTTTAGTATCTGAAATATTAGAATTTAATTTTGTTAAAAATTTATTTACATCTGAAATAATCGGAAAATCTACAAATCTATTTCTTCCAATTTCCTCAGGTTCAATATCAACTTGTATCACTTTTGCATCTGGATTAAATGTTCTACCCCAACCTATGTATAAACTTAATCTTACACCCAGTAATATAATTAAATCAGCTTCTGATGAAACTCTTTTAAAAGCATTCATTGCTGATGGGCTTGCTTGTCCTAAACAATTTGGATGTAAATCGGATACAATACCTCTTCCAAAATTTAACGTGTAAATTGGAACATTTAAATTTTCTATAAAACTTGTAATTTCTGATGAAGAATTTGAATACCAAGATCCACTACCTGCCACTATTAGAGGTCTGGAGCAAGAAGATATTGCATCAATTATTTTATTTATTTCTTCATCTGAAACTTCAGGATTAGAAGGAAAGTTAGTTTGTGGTTGATCAAATTCATTAAAATTAGTTTTTTCATATAAAACTTCATGTGGAAGGCCCAAATAAACTGGTCCAGGCCTACCCGCTAATGCCATTTTGAATGCATTAGCTGTGTATTCAGGAATACGTTTTGTATCATATACTGTTTTAGCCCATTTAGTTACAGGTCTAACCATTGCTTCTTGGTCAACCTCTTGAAGTGGAAGTCTATCATTTTCCTCAATCCCTGATTTACCTGATAAAAAAATACATGGAGAATTTGATAAAAATGCACCTGACATACCTGTAACTGTATTGGTGAGACCAGGGCCTGCGGTGATTAGACAAATTCCAGGTGTTTTAGTAACCCTTCCATATGCGTCAGCAGCCATAGAAGCTCCTTGTTCATGATGGGTGTCAATTAATCTAATTCCTAATTCTTTACATGCATTATAGATGGGATTTATGTGTCCACCAGCAAGTGTGAAAATATCTTTTACACCTAAATCCTTAAGTGTTTTTACTAGTGCAAAACCGCCTTCAACTTTATTATTCATATCCTTTATACCAAATAACAGTATAATATATTGTTATAAAAAAATAAGGGGTATAAAATGTCTGACGAAAATAAAGAAAGTCCTCAACCAAGTGCTGAGGAGCAACTTCTAAATACTATAAGGATGCAAATAGCTCAAGCTTTTAATTCTGGTCTTCAATCTCAACCTAAAACTCCGGTTTATTATTTATCCGAAGTAGTTCAAGAACTTGAATCATTCTTCACTAAAGAATTCAAACAGAACGCTGGTGAAGATATTCCTGATGAAGCTGTTAAAGCTAATGTTTTATTTTTAGTTCAGCTTGCAACTTTAGGTCACATATTACCAAGAGTTTGTGCACCTGATAAAGACTTTCAAGTTAATTTATTTAAATTAATTGAAGAAAGAGCTTTATCTTTAATAAAAGCATCACAAGAGCAAGCAGGCGAAAAAGGTAAGATCATTCACGAAGAAAAGAAAATAATTGTTCCTTAGAGGTTTAATTTGAATTGTTTTGTGACTGGAGCAACTGGTTACGTTGGTAATTTTTTAATTGAAAGATTAAAAAAAGAATCACACAATGTTACTTTGTTGGTTCGAAATAAAACTGATTTAGATTTCTATATATCGAGAGGCTACGATTGTTTTTTGGGTGATTTAAGATTTCCTGATACCATAAAAAATAAATTTAATAATGCGGATATCGTTTTTCATCTTGGTAACATAGCAACATGGTGGCTTAGAAATAAAAATGATTATTTTGAAACAAATGTTAATGGAACAATTAATTTATTAAATGAATTAGAAAAAACATCTGTTAAAAAAATAATACATGTCAGTAGCGTCGCGGCAATTCGGCAACCAAAAGGAATTATGGCTGATGAGAATTCTGTTCATAAAAAAGATTTTGAAAGCACATATAGTAAATCAAAATATTATGCTGAAAAAGAAGTAAATATTTTTGTTGATAAAGGTCTTCCAATAATTATTTTAAATCCCGGTGTAATAACAGGCCCAAATGATTTTAAAACTTTTGGGAAAACAGTCATTGGAATTGCAAATAAAAAAATTAAAGAAAAGTTTTGTCCTGATTCATACATTCCTCTTGTGCACATTGATGATGTCGTAGAGATTATGATTCAATCAATGAAATCCAAGCCAAAAAGTAAATATGTAATTGTAGGTGAAAATATCAGAATATCTGATGTTTTTGATTATGTTTGTGAAATTATGCAAATTCCTAAATTGAACTCTGTAACACCTCAATGGAAATTATATTTAGTTTCTTATTTATCACATTTGTTTTCATTTTTTAATCGTCAAAGACCTAAATTACCAATTGAGGGTCTCAAAGCAATTATGATTGGTGCGATGGCTGATTCATCAAAATCTTGTAATGATTTTAATTTTAAATATATGAATGCAAAGAAAATATTATCAAAAATAATTGAGTGGTATAGAGAAAAAAAATATATTAATGATTAAAGTTAGTTAGGTATATATTTGATTGAGTATAATTTGACATAATTGCCATATTTATTTAAATTTGCGTTTCTATGGATAACGGTAAATATTTAATCGTAGCAGAGAAACCAAGTGTGGCAAATCTAATAGCCTCTGCGCTATCAGTAAAAAAAATTAAATCAAAAAACTTAGATTATTTTGAAAATGATAAGTATTTAGTAACATCAGCACAAGGTCATCTAATACAATATGATAAACCTAAAAAAAAATGGGATCTTGATTCATTACCTTTAAACGGTCCCGATGGTCTAAGTCCTATTCCAAGAACAAAACCACGATTAGATTTAATAAAAAAATTAGCAAAAAGAGATGATGTTACATCAATAGTAAATGCATGTGATGCTGCTAGAGAAGGTGAATTAATTTTTAATCAAATAATGACTTTTTTAAAAATAAATAAACCTTTTTTTAGAGCATGGCTGCAGTCAATGACAAAAGATGAAATACTTAAAGAATTTCAAAATCTAAAAAGTTCAAATAATTATGAAGGGTTAGCAAATGCAGCATTGGCCAGGTCAATTGCAGATTGGAAAATCGGTATGAATGGTACAAGGGCGGTAACTGCTTGGTCAAGTAGGACCTACAATTTAAGTTTTAATAAACAAGTTATTGGAAGAGTTAAAACTCCTACACTTGCAATAATTGTTAATAGAGATGATGAAATTGATAACTTTATAAAAGAAAAATATTTTCAAATAAGTGCTCAATTTAATATTAACTCTGGGTCTTATGAGGGATATTATGTTGATTCAAATTTTGATAATACCCAAATGAATGATGAAATAAAAAGAACAAGAAAATCCGATAGAATATTTGATGAGAAACTTGTAAATAAAATTATTTCAGAATGTAATAGTGAAACTGGTGTTATAACAGAATCAAAAAAACAAAAAAAAGAATATTCTGAACCTTTATTTGATTTAACTACTCTTCAGCGAGAATCTAATAGTCGATTCGGTTTTACCGCAAGTACAACACTTAAAATTGCTCAGAGTCTTTATCAGCCAATATCAGGAGAGGGTTTCATAACATATCCTAGAACTGATTCTAGAAGATTGCCAGATAATTACAATACAGAGGTAGAAAATTTACTCAATTCTATTGGTGATAAATACTCAAAATTTTCAAATCATATAATTGAAAATAAATTAGTTAAAAAAGATAATAAGAAAATATTTGACTCTTCAAAAGTAAGTGACCACTTTGCTATAATTCCAACAAGTAATTTCCCGAGTAAAAGTAAATTAAACGAACAACAAGAAAAAATTTATGATCTAATCGTAAAAAGATTCTTAGCGGTTTTCTATCCACCTACAATTACTGATGAAACTACAAGAGATACTGTTGTAAATGGTCATACTTTCAGAACCCGAGGAAAAATATTAATAGATAAAGGTTGGAAAGAAGTTCTGGATAGTACTACAAAAGAAACAATATTAAATAATATTTCAGATGATGAAGAAGCAACATGTATAAAAATTGATAAAACAGAACATTTAACAAACCCAAAACCAAAATATACCGACTCAACACTGCTAAGAGCAATGGAAACTGCAGGAAGTGATATTGAAGATGAGGAATTAGTTCAATTAATGAAAAATAAGGGGCTTGGTACACCAGCTACTCGTGCACAAACTATTGAAGATTTAATTAAAGAAAATTATATAATGAGAACTGAAGATGAAAATGATAGAAAATGCTTAATGTCTACAATTAGAGGAAAGAAGCTAATACAAGATTTAGATGTTTTAGAAATTACTAAATTAACTTCTCCGAATTTAACTGGAGAATGGGAACTTAAATTAAAGAATATGGAGCAAAATGGTTATTCATATGAGAAATTCATTAATGAGATTGAACAGTTTAGGGATGAAATAATACAAAGGGCTAAAGTTACTAATGTTGACACAGACAAGTTTATTAAACCTTTGGGTATAGACTGCCCTATAACAGGATTGCCCATTATGGAAACATTTAATAGATATACAACAGATAAACCTGATGAATCTTTCAATATTAGTAAGGTCATGTCCGGAAGACCTATATCTAAGGATGAAGTAATTGAATTAGTAAAATCATTTGATGGTAAAGAAGGAAAAATTGGGAAATTAAATGGTTTTGTTAATAGGAGATTTGGGACTTTCTATGATGCTTTTTTGGTTTTTACTAATTCAGGAAAGTGCGAATTAGATTGGGGACAAAATGACGCAAAAAAAGATTTCGACTTTAATTCATTAGAAAGTCTAGGTTCATATGAATTTGTAAACTCTGAAGTAAGACATGATGAAAAATTTTATTATTTTGGTAAAAAGGGTGAATACAAAATATCCAAATTTATGCTTTCTCCTTACCTTAATTCGTATGATGAAGAGGAGCAAAAAAAAGAATCTTTACCAATCGATGAAGCAAAGAAAATTTTTGCCGGTGAAAAAACATCTGTATTACAATTTAAATCTAAAAAGAAAACTGCTAGGCGACCTTTCTTTAAAGCTAAAGTTTATTTAGATAAAAAATTTATTCCTAAATTTGAAATTGAAAAAATTTCTAATAAAAATAAAGAAGAAAATAATAAAGAGATAGATTCTTAAAAAGCGTAATCTAATAATGTTATAATCTTTTTATGTTTGAAAAAATTACAGAAAAAATAAATTCTTCTTTTAAAAAATTACGTGGAAATTCTGTAATTAGTGATAATAATATTGAGGATGCTCTTAAAGAGATAAGATTAAGTCTTTTAGAGGCTGATGTTAACTATAAAGTTGTAAAAGATTTAATAGATAAAACAAAAGAAAATTCAATAGGTCAAAATGTCTTAAATAGCGTATCTCCTGCAGAGCAGTTTATTAAAATATTTAATGATCAACTCGTAGAACTTTTAGGAGAGAAATCACCTGAATTAAATATAAAAGTTAAACCGCCTGCAACAATATTAGTTATTGGTATTCAAGGTTCAGGTAAAACCACCACTGCTGCAAAATTAGCAAAGTATTTAAAAGAAAAATTAAAAAGAAATCCTTCATTAGTTTCAGTAGATGTATATAGACCTGCAGCTATTGAACAATTAGAAATTCTATCTAAACAAGCAAAAATAAACTTTATCAATAATGAAAATAATAATGTTATAGACACATGTAAAAAGTCGAAAGAAAAAGCATATAATTCAGGGTCAGACACTCTTATAATTGATACTGCTGGTAGAACTCAAATTGACACTGAAATGTTAAATGAACTAAAAGAAATTAAAAAAGAAATTCAAATCAATGAAACTTTATTAGTTATTGATTCTATGTTGGGTCAAGAAGCATTAAATGTTGCTAAAACATTTAACGATGAAATTGGAATTGACGGAATAGTTTTAACTAAATTAGATGGCGATACTAGAGGTGGTGCAGCATTATCTGCAAAATATATAACCGAAAAGCCAATTAAATTCTTTGGGTCGGGTGAAACTTTAGATAAACTTGAAGTTTTTCATTCCGATAGAATGGCTTCTAGGATACTAGGAATGGGTGACGTTGTATCATTAGTAGAAAAAGCATCAGAATCAGTTAGTGAAGAAGAAGCGGCAAGATTATCAAAAAAAATAAAAAATAATGACTTTACATTAAACGATTTTAAAAGTGCAATTAATTCTATGAATAAAATAGGATCACTTAAAAATACGATTTCTATGATTCCTGGAATGGGAAAATTTTCTCAAGATGAGGATGCTATGGCAAAAGCAAATAATGAAATGAAAAAAACTATTGCTATAATTGATTCAATGACTCCAAAAGAGAGAGAAAACCATAATATTTTGGATGGTAGTAGGCGAAGAAGGATTGCTCAAGGAAGTGGTACAGCAGTTCAGGATATAAACTCACTTATAAAAAAATTTTTACAAATGAAAAAAATGAGCAAGAACATGGGTAAGATGAAAAAAAATTCTAAAAATTTATTGAATTTTTCATAAATTTAATCATTATTAAGTGACGGAGGAATTATGGTTAAAATAAGATTATCTAGATTGGGAAGGAAGAAAAGACCTTTTTACAGAATTGTTGCAATAAGTTCTCGTTCACCAAGGGATGGAAAATTTTTAGAAATACTAGGAACCTATGATCCTTTACAAGAGCCTAGTGGTGTTAAATTGGATAAAGAAAAAATTCAGAATTGGATAGATAAAGGTGCTCAACTTAGCAATAGGGTTTTAAAACTTTATGATCCTGAAAAATATGGTGAACTTGTAAGTACAAAACCTAAAAGAAAACCAAAAAAGCAAGTAGAAACAGAAGAAGCTAAGCCTGCAGAAGAAGCTAAGCCTGCAGAAGA
>CAJWZP010000002.1 GCA_913050325.1 uncultured bacterium | reverse complement strand
TTGTTTACATAAGATAGATTATGAACTTTATTAAAATTTTATTTATAGAGCACAGTAATTCTTCATAAAATGATTTAAAGCTTAACAAGCTGTCATAAAGTGTGTTAGAATCAAAAAGTGAGATTTTTTTGTTATTTATTAATATTTTTTATTTCTTCAACACAGTTTTCATTATCAAATCCAACACTTGATGAAGAAGCCAGATTAATATACGAAAAATATAATCAATCTAAATCACAATTTGATGAAATAACTAAAAATACTGAAAGTTGGATTTATGCTAAAGCCTCAGAAGAAGCAAATTCACAATACTCAGAGTTTGCTCAGTCTTCTAAATATGATTTTTTCTCAAATAGTGAAGGCTCTATAGCAATATCTGAGGATTCAGACGGTGATACTCTCATAGATTTTAATTTTTTGACTGTTGTACCCTTACACCAATCACCCGATTTAAAAGATACTTATTTCGCTCAATTTTCTGCTGGTTCAGTTGAACAATTTGGTGATCATAGAATTACTCTAAATGGTGGTGTCGGTTATAGAAATTATAATGCTATGGAGAACATGATTTTAGGTGTTAATGCATTTTATGATCATGAGTTTAGCTCCAACCATTATAGAATAGGTTTTGGCTTGGAATTTAAAAAAGATTTACTAGACTTGAATATAAATTATTATGAAGCTTTAAGTTCAGAAAAAACTATAAAAATTGATAATGTTAGTGGAACAGAAAAAGCTCTAGACGGTTTTGATCTAGAAGCAAGACATCCCCTACCTTATTTGCCTTGGACAAATGCAAATATTTCTTTTTATAAATACAATGGACATCAAGGCGATGATCCTTATGGATTTAGATACGGAGCCGAATTAGCTTTGCATGATAATATTGATTTAGAAGGTGGTTACAATGATGATAGACAAAGTGATGGTGTAGATCAAAATTATTGGTACGCTAAACTTACATATAAATTACAACCAAATAAAGGACCTACATTATTTGGTACTTTCTCTCAACCATTCTCTGAAAGAGCCTTTGGTACAAGAGATGTAAAAGATACTTTATTAAAAAAAGTTAGAAGAAACAATAAAATCATGATTGAAAGATCTCAAAATGGAGCATTTAAAGTTTCAGGGAATTAAATATGAAATTTTTATTATATATATTCACAGTTTTATTTTTATCTCAACCAGTGTTAGCAGAATTTGTTTGTACCTCTACAACAACTGCAGCTGATATTTTTAATGACGAAGACAATACATGTACAACAGATGCTGAGGTAATGAAGGTCACTTTGAAATCAGGAGAATTTTACAACGCAAATACTGATAATAAATTCGGAAGTGATGCTGCTTCAACTTGGGTCCTAAAATCAGGAAATATGTCAGGAGATATTGGTGGATCTAGTACGATAAATTATTTGCCTAATTTAAAAAAGAGTCAGAATAAACCTGGAACTTACACTCATTTTAGAGGGTATATGTCAAATGTAATTACAATTAAAGGCGGTATAACCACTGCTGGTTCTCCTACTCTATCATGTGTTACCGCAGGATTAGTAGTAAATGTCTTTAGTATGACCGATACTAGCTGCGGCGATGGTACTTGTATCACAGATGTTAATGATAAAGCTGAAGTAGATATTACATTAAACGATATGGATCCTGGAGGAAGTGATAATTATCTATATTCTGTTAATGAAGGTGGCTTAAATTATGATGTTGAATTAATGCAATCTGATGGGACTACAAGAGCTACATCTTCAGGAAACGTTGATCATCTCAGGGCTATTATTGCCCTACCTTCTCCAATAACCATTACAAAGGATAGTATCGTAGATGTTCAAATGTATTTTAAGGGAACCAATGCTTTAGCTGTAATGTGGAATGGATCAAGTGCTGCTAATGGATGTATTAATATTTCAAATGTTGCCCCAGTATTTAGTGTTACGGTTACAGTAACAGAACCTTAAGCTAAAATATTTAACTCCAATTTCTTTATATAATAAAATTAAATAATTTATTAAATTTCTGAGCTTAAAGAAATAATATCGTTATTTTTTGATTGAACCATAAATTTAAGTTCGCCGGCTCCCTCATTTGATAAATCTGAATCTTTGAAAAAAATCTGAGCAATAGTTGAGGTCTTCAGATCAGGTAATTCAAAATTACCTGTAAAAAAACTGAGAATATCACTTAAGCCAGGATTGTGTCCAATAATTGATATCATATAGGATTTTTTATTCTTATATATTAAATCCCAAATAGTTTTCATATTCGCTAAATAAAGAGAATCTTCTATTTCCACCCTACTATCTTCATTTAAAGAAAATTTTAAACTATTTAAAGTTTGAATTGTCCTCAAAGAGGCTGAACATAATATCTTATGCTTCTTGAATGAATATCTGTAGAGAAATTTATCTAAATAATCTAAATCGGAATTTCCATTTGAATCCAATTCCCTATCAAAATCATTTTTCTTATGGTTTATTTCAGCATTTCCATGTCTTATTAGATTTAAAAATTTCATAGATTGTTTATATTAACATTTAGAAGTTATTATTTTGAGATATTTAGATAAAAAAATTTACGCCTGGGTTAATTTATATTTACTTGTAGCTTTCATCTATATATGCTTTAAATGTTTTTTAGCTGTATATACACTTTACAGTTTTTGGATGTGGTTTATATCTCTTATTTTATTTCCAATAACATTTATTCTTTGCCCTCTTATATTATTTCTAGCAGAAAATTATTTTAAACTACTTGAAATTCAAATTTATTTTTTTTATATTCCTTTAATAATAAAGTTAAAATTTATAAAAAAATGAGATTATTTATTTTAATAATGTATTTAATGTTTTATACATTTTTACCAAATACCTACGGATATGATTTTAATTTTCGGGATATGAAAAATTATAAAGATTTTTTATTTACTAATTCTATGAAATCAATAATCGCTTCAAACCTTAATAATTTAAAGATTATGGCTATTAAAATTTGTGGAAATGATGTCTATAAAAATAAAAAAAAATGTATGTTTAAGTTAGTGGATGAAAAAATTATAATTTACAAATTAGAAAATAAAGAAAGATTTATTTATGATATTAAATCTAACTTTTTAAACAAAATTAATTGATTTGAGATTGTAAGATTTCAATTTTTTTTATTACTTTTTTAATATATTTATTTTTTTCCTCAGAATAATTTACTAGTCCTTTTGCAAGGACTTTTGGATCGATTTTACCCCATAGTTTTATTTCTAAATCTCTAATGTTACGCAAATTTTGATATTTTTCAGAATTATTCAAGTTTATTAAATAGTCCTGTACTGAAGCGCAAGGGGTTTCATATACTTTTAGACCAAATTTTGCATTCTTATTTTTCAATGGCTTTAATTGAGGTTCGTCTGAATTCCACGTTCTCATTCCAAAAAAATTATTCCCCTCAATAGCAAATCTTGATTTTCCCCAATTCGATTCAATAATGGCCTGAGCTAAAACAAGTTCTAAAGGAATAGATTTATCTAAAGCATATGTTTTTTGAATTTTATTGGAACAATTAGATATCAAATCTATAAATTCGCTATTCGATGATGAAAATATATTTGATGAATAAAGTAAAAAAAATAATAAAAAAAATCTCATAATATTAGATGAAATATATAATTTCTAATATAAAATAAAATTAATGAAATTGAAAACAATTTTATTTTCCGTAAATGGTAATTTATCCAGAAAGGATTTCTGGATTTCTATATTATCTCTGCATTTAATTTATAAAGTACTAGATATGATTGGAAACAATGTGTTTAATTCATATGATCCATCGTCTATAAGTTTTTTTATGTTTTTTATTTCACAGATGATTCCACGCTTTTATGGAATTTTTATGTTGTTATGTTCTTATTTTATAGCCAAAAAAAGAAATAATGAAATTGGAAGAACTCCTTGGATTCCTCTTTTTTATGTTGTTTCAATTTTTTTCCCAATTTTTATTGATGCTGTTTCTAAAGATAACAATTTAGTTCTGTTTTCAAGTATTATACCAATAGCATTAACATTTTATTTAGGCTTAGCTTCACCTAAGGTAAATAATTAAGTAGTATAAAAAAAATGAGTATTGAAGACTTCAAATTATCTAGTGTTAAAAATAAAACAATATTAATAACTGGTTCATCTAGAGGTATTGGACATGCTTTATGTGAAAAGCTTTTATCCATGAATAATTCTGTAATTGGAACAGCTAAAAACATTGAACATTTAAACTCTATCAGTGTTATTAATAATGATAAATTTTTTCCAATTCAATTAGATTTAGAATCAATTGATTCTATTAATTTGATGGTAGCTGAAGTAAAAAAAGGATTTGATAAAATTGATGTATTAATCAACAATGCAAGCATTCTAGGCGAAATGAAGACACTTGAAGATTATAATTATGAAACATGGAAAAATGTAATAAATATCAATATGAATCATCAATATTATTTAACAAAAAATTTTTTACCTTTAATAAAAAATTCAAAAAAAGGCTCAATAATAAACGTTTCATCTTCTGTAGGTAGATTTCCAAGAGAAAAATGGGGAGCCTATTCTGTATCAAAAGTTGGCCTTGAGGCTTTAACAGAAATTTTTTCTCAAGAATTAAAAGAGGTTGATATAATAGTAAATTCGGTAAACCCTGGTGGGACAGCAACCGATATGAGAAGAGAAGCTTATCCAGATGAAGATCAGGGTCAGTTGCCCTCACCTATTGATATTTTGCCAATCTTTATTTATCTTGCTTCAGATGATGCAACTGAATCTGGCATGAAATTTAATGCTAGAGAATATATAGGAAGCATGGAGTTTTAAATGCCAATTTACGAATTTGAGTGTAATAAGTGTGATAAAATAACTGAAGTTTTACTAACGCTCGATGAAAAACCACCAAAAAAATGTGAATTTTGTAGTGGAGGTAGATTAAAAAAATTAATTTCTCTTTCATCTTTTCAATTGAAGGGTGATGGTTGGTATTCAACTGATTATTCAAAAAAACCTAAATCAACCTCAATGTCTCAACCTAAAACAGATGGTCAAGATGCAACAAAGCAAAATATTGAGAAAAAAGATAATAAAGCTGTAGCTGATTCAATCAGTAAGGACATTAAAAAAGCTAAAGGATAAATATAGTTATATGTTTTTTAAAATATTTATTATTTTATTTTCATTCATTGGATCATTTATTTTAATAGTAGCGAAAGTATTGGTCGGATTTTCGAGCTCAAACCAGGATTTACATCCTTTAGCAGACTTTACATCATAATTTACTTTTTTTGGTATTTTAAGTTTTTGAATTTCTAAAATATAAGCTTTCATATCCTTTGATTTTCTAAAATTAAATCTTTCAATCAAATATTCTGATTTCCAGGGGTGATAATCATCTATAATGTTTAATGACTCTATGTCAGGAATTACAAAAGAGTTTTGAATTTTACAAGCATATTCTAAGTCAAATTCACCAGTATATGAATCATTACTTGTACTCAGTAGAGATTTATATGAATCTTTTATGTTCCCATTACTTTCATGTTCAAAAGTTTTAAAAATTCCAAAATATCCATCATTTTCATCAAATTGTCTTTCATGAATTCCACCTTTTCTGAAAATTAATCCATATTTTTTTAATTCAAAGAATTTAAAAGCTGATGACCATTCTTTTAATATATTTTTAACTATCATAATATTCCTAAAATGTGATTTTTGTATTTTGATATTATACATTAGAATTTAATATGGATTTAAATCTTAAAAATAAAAATGCACTCATATGTGCATCATCTAAAGGACTGGGCTTTTCAGTTGCTGAAGCACTGGCAGCAGAAGGTGCAAATATAATAATCAATTCTAGAAGCGATGAAAATCTTGATATAGCTAAAAAAAAACTTATGAAAATAACAAACGAAAATAAAATAACATGTTTGTGTGCAGACTTATCAAAATTAGATGGTGTCAAAATAGTTTTAGAATTGATAAATACTAAATTTCAAAAACTTGATATATTAGTTAATAATTCTGGAGGACCTAAAACAGGGAACTTTGATAATTTAGATTTAATTGATTTTGATGAAGCAATAGAAAATAATTTAAAAAATTTTATTTACTTAACAAATGAAATTATACCAATGATGAAAAAAAATAATTGGGGTAGGATTGTCAATATATGTTCATCATCATTAAAACAACCAATTGATAATCTAATGTTATCCAATATTACTAGAGCTGGTTTAGCTGGATATGTAAAAACAATTTCTAATCAATATGCAGTTAATAATATTATGGTTAATAACGTGTTACCTGGAAGAATAATTACTGATAGAATAAAAGAAATTGCAAGTAAAAATTTAAAAGATGGTGAATCCATTCAAGATAGAATTGATTCTATGGGTAAAGATATTCCTATTAAAAGATTAGGCAGCCCTAGTGAATTTGGTCCAATGGTAGCTTTTCTGTGTTCAGATAAAGCAAGTTATATAACCGGTAATTCTATACAAATTGATGGTGGACTCATTAAAGGTTTATTTTAGGAAATTAATATTTATGGAGAAAATAATGAATTTTAAATTTAAAGATATAATAAATAATACTAATGACCAAGTATTAAAGGGTTTAATTTTGAAAGTAAAAAATGAAAGCCAAAAAAGAGATATTTCTTTTAGTGATGTAAGACCACATTTATTAGATCTTCTAAATTACGATAAAAAAATCTTTGATGATGTTATATTCTTAGTTTTAAATAATAAATACAGATAATATGAAATTTTATAACAATATACTTGAAACAATATTTAATACTCCAATGATTAAAATTGAAAATCTTTATTTAAATCAGGATGTTGATATATATGGAAAGTTTGAAAGTTTAAATCCTGGTGGAAGTATAAAAGACAGAATTTGTTTAAATATGATTAATGAAGCAGAAAAAAAGGGTTTAATAAACCCAAATAAAACTACAATTATTGAACCCACAAGTGGTAATACTGGTATTGGTCTAGCTTTAGTTTGTGCGGCAAAAGGGTATAAACTAATTCTTACAATGCCAGAAGACATGAGTGAAGAAAGGAGAATGATGTTGTCTGCTTATGGCGCCGAAGTTATTCTCACTCCTAAAGAGAAACAAATGCAGGGATCTATAGATAAAGCAAATAATCTACTGAGTGAAATTAAAGATTCATTTTCGCCAAAACAATTTAATAATGAAAATAATCCTGAAGTCCATAAAAAAACTACAGCAAAAGAAATATTAACCCAAATGAACAGCGAGATTGATGTATTTGTTGCAGGAGTTGGAACTGGAGGAACAATTTCTGGCGTAGGTTCAGTTTTAAAAAAAGCTTTACCTGACGTCAAAATAATAGCAGTAGAGCCTGACGAATGTCCTACATTGTCAGAAGGAAAGTCAAGCCCTCATCCTATTCAAGGGATTGGAGCAGGATTTATACCTGAAACCTTAGATAAAAGTACATATGACGAAATTTTAAGAGTTAAAAGCGATGATGCTGTAAAAACAACGAAGATTCTATCGCAAAAACATGGAATATTTGTCGGAATCTCTGCAGGTGCGAATGTTTTTGCATCTATAGAAATAGCAAAAAAAATGTTGCCAAAAAGCAAAATAGTTACTATCTTATGTGATACAGGTGAAAGATATCTAAGTACAGGTATCTTTACCTAGTTTATTGGGTATATTCATAATATGAACGGTAATTTTATTAAAAATCTTTTTGTTTGGTTTATAATCTTTGCTTCTTTAATGGGTGCTTATCAAATTCTATCTGAAGGCAAAAGAACATCTAATGAAATACAATATAGTGAATTTCTAAAAAGAGTCAATAATGGAGAAGTTATTGATGTTGAAATTAGAGGAAATCAGATAAATGGTGAATATATTGGAATGACTGGTGAGACTTCATCTTTCAAAACATATGGTCCAGTTGGTGATGATTTATTAAACAAAATGACTGAAAGAAAAGTCAATTTTACATTTTTATCTACTGAAGAAAGTGGCTTTTTTGCATTTTTGATTAATTGGGCTCCAATGATAATTTTAATCCTTTTAATGGTGTTTTTTATAAAACAATTGCAAGCTGGCGGACGAGGTGCAATGAGTTTTGGTAAAAGTAGAGCAAAGATGATTTCCAAAGAAGATAACAAAAAAACTTTTGATGACGTAGCAGGTGTTGATGAGGCAAAAGAGGAAGTTCAGGAAATAGTAGAATTTTTAAGAAATCCAAAGAAGTTTACCAGTCTCGGTGGTAGAATCCCTAAGGGCATACTTTTAGTAGGATCACCAGGTACAGGTAAGACATTGTTAGCTAAAGCTATTGCAGGAGAAGCTGGTGTTCCATTTTTTATTATCTCAGGAAGTGATTTTGTAGAGATGTTTGTTGGAGTTGGTGCTTCAAGAGTTAGAGATTTATTTGCTCAAGCAAAGAAAAACTCACCTTGCATTATTTTTGTAGATGAATTAGATGCAGTTGGAAGACATCGTGGAGCGGGACTTGGTGGTGGTCATGATGAAAGAGAACAAACACTAAACCAGCTGTTAGTAGAAATGGATGGATTTGAAGCCGCTCAAGGAATTATAGTTATGGCTGCTACAAATAGACCTGATGTTCTTGATCCAGCTATCTTAAGACCCGGTAGATTTGATAGACAAGTTGTCGTACCTAAGCCAGATGTAAAAGGTAGAGAAGATATCTTAAAAGTTCACACCAAAAATGTACCACTTGAAGAAAATGTTGATTTACAAATAGTTGCAAGATCTACTCCTGGTTTCTCAGGAGCTGATTTGGAAAATTTAGTTAATGAATCTGCAATCAAAGCTGCAAGAGAATCACATAAAAAAATAAACATGAATGATATTGAATTCGCCAAAGATAAAGTAGTAATGGGAAGTGAAAGAAAAAGCTTGGTTATCAGTGATCACGAAAGAAAAGTTACAGCTTATCATGAAGCCGGTCATGCATTAGTTGCGAAATTAACTCCTGGTACAGATCCAGTTCATAAAGTTACTATCATCCCTAGAGGTATGGCTTTAGGTTTGACAATGCAACTACCAATTGAAGATAAATATATGCTTTCTAGAGACTATCTTTTAAAATCAATCAATATTTTATTAGCTGGAAGAGCTGCTGAAGAAATTATTTTTAATGAAAGAACTACTGGTGCGGGTAATGATTTAGAAAGAGCTACTGAAATTGCCAAAAAAATGGTAACTGAGTGGGGGATGTCTGAAAAAGTTGGCCCTATTCGCTTGGCTAAAAAAGAAGGAGCCGTTTTCTTGGGTAAAGAAATGGCCTCAGGTGCTGATCACAGTGAAGCAACTAGTATTGAAGTAGATAATGAAATTAAAAATATTATTACTAATGCTAATACTGAAGCCTTTGATTTACTTAAACAAAATGAGAAACACCTTCATGATTTAGCTAACTTATTATTAGAGAAAGAAGTTGTTGACTCTAAAGAACTTGATGAATTATTAGGATTAACAGCACCGGATACTCCTGATGATAATGGTTCTGGCGAGAAATCAGCAGAAAAAAATAATGATTCCTCATGGCAAGGTATTAATCCAGAAACTACTACTGCTTTCACTGATGTTAATAAAAATAAATAATGTAACATTATGTAATGCCTTTAAATTTAAATGGTAAAAAATACACAAATAAAAACTATCCACTTATAGTTGGGATTCTTAATTTAACTCCAGATTCATTTTCTGATGGCGGAAAACATAATACCGAATACAAAGCACTTAAAAGAGTTGAATCAATGATTGAAGATGGTGCAGACATAATCGATATTGGTGCAGAATCTTCTAGGCCTGATTCAAAAAGAATTTCATTTGATGAAGAAAAAAAACGGTTATTACCGATAACTAAAAAAATTATTAAAAGATTTGATATACCAATTTCAATTGATACTATGAAAAGTCAAATTGCTGATATTACATTAAAAGAAGGTGCATCTATTATCAATGATGTTACTGGATTTTTATATGATGAAAAAATGCCAGATATTATAGGTAAGAATAAAGGAGCTGTCATAATTAATCATACTTCTGACCTCCCGCAGAATATGCAAAAAAAAACAAGCTATAAAAATATGTTTAATGAAATTAAAAATTTTTTTGAAGAAAAAATTAAAATTTGTATAAATAATAATATAAAAAAGAATTCTATTATAATTGATCCTGGCATAGGTTTTGGTAAAAAAACTGCTCAAAATGTTGACTTAATAAAGAATATTAAAATATTTCAGAAATTTAAATTACCAATTATGTATGGAGTTTCAAATAAAAGATTTTTGGGTGAATTATTAGATATAAATAATCCCACAGAAAGAACAAATGCAACAATAATCACTTGTCTTTTTCTTACAATTAATAATGTAAATTTATTAAGAGTTCATGATATTAAAAAAACTCAAGAAATGATTAAGCTTTGGAGATTATATCAATAATGTTTGGAACAGATGGAATTAGAGGAATACCTTATACAAATCCTTTAGATAAGAAGTCTTTAATTAAAATAGGTTCGTCAGTAGGCAAACTTATTAAATTTAAATTAGATCAATTTAAAAATGGACATCAAATATTTATAAGCTGCGATACAAGAGAATCTTCATTCTTTTTAAAAGAGAATTTAATAAGAGGTTTAAATAGTGAGAATATTGGAGTTATTGACTTAGGAATTTTACCAACATCTAGTGTTTCTTTTTTTTGTAATAAATATCCTAATGCTTTTGGTATTGTAATAACTGCATCTCATAATAGTAGTGAATATAATGGAATAAAAATATTTAATGATAAAGGTGAAAAACTTTCAAATTTAGATGAAGAAAAAATAAATTCATATTTTCAAAATAATAAAATAAAAACTAGCAGAATAAATACAAAGCTTAACATTGAATATAAAAATTCTGATGATGAATATATCGATGAAATACTGAAAAAATTTAAAGCTAATAAATTTAAAAAATTAAATGTTGTCTTTGATTTATCAAATGGTTCTTCATACAGAGTTACAAAAAAGATTTTTAGTAAAATAAATATAAATGCTAAATACATATCAATGAAACCCAATGGGACTAATATCAATAATAAGTGTGGCGTAGAGGATACAAGGCGATTAAAAAAGTACATACTTAAAAATAAATTTGATTTGGGTATAGCTTTTGATGGAGATGCCGATAGAGCTGTTTTTCTGGATTCTAATGGAAAAATTATAGATGGTGATAAGATTATTGATTTTTTTTCTAGAAAATTATTAAAGAAAGGTCAAACTTTAGTTACTTCAATTATGACAAATAACATTATAGAAAAAAATTTAAAAAAATATAAAATAAAAACTCTTAAGACAGATGTAGGTGATAAGAATGTTTATTACAAAATGATTGATATTGATTCAAAATTTGGAGCTGAAAACTCAGGACATTATATATTTTCAAACATTCTCAGAACATCAGATTCAAATTTATCAGCTTTAATGTTTTTATCCTTAATAAAAGAAAAAGAAGACATTGTTAAAATTGTAAATCAAAAACTGAATCCAAGTATTTTAAAAAGTTATGAAATAGTCAAGAAAAAGCCAATTAAGAAAATTATTTTTATACAAGATTTTATCAATGATTTTAATCTTAATTATAAAAACTATTTCTTGAATATTAGATACTCTGGAACAGAGAATAAAATAAGAATTTTAATTCAAGGTGCTAGTTTCAAAATTATCAAAGAACAAATTGATTTGTTTGGTAAATTATTAACTCAATATAAATTATGAAAAAATTAAATGTAAACGTTGATCATGTAGCAACATTAAGACAAGCAAGATTGATTGATTATCCTGATCCGATAGATGTAATAAAACTAGTTCAAAAATCTAAAGCTAATGGTATTGTTATGCATCTTAGAGAAGATAGACGACATATTCAAGACAGTGATTTATTAAATTTTAGAAAAAAAATAAAATTTCATTTTAATCTTGAAATAGCACCAACAATTGAAATGATTAAAATTGCTAATAAAATAAGACCTGATGTAATAACTCTAGTACCAGAGAAAAGGATGGAGCTGACAACTGAAGGTGGTCTAGATTTATTAAAAAATAAATCTAAAATAAATAAAGTCTTATCAATTCTTAACCCTAAAATTAAATCAATGCTTTTCATTGATCCAGATATAAAAATATTAGATATCTGTAAAGAATTAAAAATATATGGAGTTGAAATTAATACTGGCTCTTATTGTGAAGCAAAAAAAATACATATTAAAAAAGAAGTCCAAAAAATTAAAGAAGCATCTAAGTATGCTAAAGAACTTGGATATTTTGTAGCGGCAGGTCATGGTTTGAATAAATATAATATTAGTAAAATTAAAAATATAAACGAAATCGAAGAATATAATATAGGACACAGTATAATTAGTGACTCAATATTTAATGGAATAATTAAAGCTACTAATAAAATATACGATATAATAAATAAGAGATGATTAAAGGTACTGGAATTGACATCATAGAAATAAGTAGGTTTAAAAAAATTTATGATAAATTTGGTTGCAGATTATTAAAAAAAATTTTTAATAATGATGAGATTCCAAAATATAAAAATAAAAATAAGTATATAAGTTCTTTAGCTGGTAAATTTGCGGCTAAAGAAGCAATATCAAAAGCTTTAGGAACAGGTTTCGGTAATAATCTTAGCTTTTTAGATATTAAGATTCTAAATCTTAGTTCTGGTCAACCTTATGTTGTATATAAAAATAACAATCAAGGATATTTTCATATTAGCATCTCTCATTCAAAAGAAAATGCAATCGCAAGTGCAATTGTAGAGATTTAAAAATGGAAAAAAACATATTCGAAAAAATTATTGATAGAGAAATTCCGGCAGATATTATATATGAAGATAAAATTTCTATAGCTTTTAAAGATATTAATCCTCAAGCGCCAATTCATATTTTAATAATTCCGAAAAAAAGAATCGAAATGCCCGAACATATAGATGAAAATGATAAAGATATAGTTGGACATTTATTCGTAATAGCTAAAAAAATTGCAATCGACTTAGGTTTAAAAGATGGATATCGATTAGTTATGAACAATGGAGAGATTGCGGGACAATCTGTTTTTCACATACATTTACATTTATTGAGCGGGAGAAGATTAAGTTGGCCCCCAGGTTAAAATATAAAAATATAGATTTCTTAAATCATCTTGGAAATGCCGATAAACCCTCCCTTGCCAATATCAAAAGAATATTAAAAAGTTTCGGAGATATTAATAAAGATTTAGGGATAAAAATAGCAATTACTGGCACAAATGGAAAAGGATCAGTAGCAAAAAGTTTATCAACCATTTTAAAAAATTCTGGCTTTAAAGTTGGACTATATACTTCCCCTCACCTATTTAAAATAAATGAACGAATACAAGTTAATGATAAATGCATATCTGATTTAGAGCTGGATTCATATATTAAAAAAATTATAGATAAACAAAATAAATTTAATATTAAACTTAGTTATTTTGAACTATTAACTTCTTCAGCAATACAATTTTTTAAATTTAAAAAAAATGATATCAATATTTTTGAAGTTGGTTTAGGTGGAAGGTTTGATGCAACAAATATAATAAAATCTGATATATCATTAATTACAAATGTTGGTAAAGATCACATGGAATACTTAGGTAATAGTATTAGTAAGATTGCTAATGAAAAAGCTGGAATAATAAAAAAAAGAGCACATGTCATTACTTCAGCAACTGGAATAGCATTGTCAATAATTAAAAATCATGCAAAGTTACAAAAATCTGAAATATATGAATATAAAAAAGATTTTATAGTGAATGATATTTCTGATAGCTCAGAGTACATCTCAGATAAAAAAATTATTTTCAAATCATCACTCAAGGGATTACACCAGAAAAAAAATTTAGCATTAACGCTAAAAACATGTGAAATTTTACATGATAATTTTAATTTGGAAATTAAAAAAGTTCAAAATTCATTATCAAAAGTAAAATGGAAATGTAGATTTCAAATTTTACAAAGTAATCCTATAAAAATTGTTGACTCTGCACATAATATCAATGCATTCAATAATCTCATTGAGAATCTTGATTATTATTATAAAAATAAAAAATTTATTTTTTTATTAGGAATGTTAAAAGATAAAAATCCTATAAATTGTATAAAAAAAATTCTTCCTTATTCAAAAAAAATATTACTCTTTAATATTAATAATCCAAGATCGATAAATATTGATTATATTATGAAACAAGATATATCAAGAAAGATTGTCAAAGCTAATAAAGAAGATTTTATTTCATATTTCAAAAGTAACAATAATATTATAGTCACAGGTTCTATTTATTTTATTGGTGAAGGATTTAAAAAAAATCAAAAGTTATTAGGTTAAATCTTTCCCATTTCACGCAGGTAAGAATCAACTAAGTCTTTATTTTTCACTCCCCATTTTTCAATTTCATCCAAAATTGGTATTAAAGTTTTACCTTGTGTAGAGAGATAATATTCAACTTTAGGTGGAACCTCCTGATAATCTTTTCTTATGACTAAATCAGCTTTTACAAGCTCTTTAAGCTGTTGAGAGAGCATCTTTACAGTAATATCACCCATAGCACGTTTGATTTCTTTAAATCTATAAGTTCTTTTTGATAGCTTAGTCAAAATACATATTTTCCATTTACCAGAAATTACTTCAGCACTTCTTTCTAAAGGACATTCAGTTGTTAATTTTCTCATATTTTATTATATCATGATATCTTTTCAGACCATATAAGTTTTAAAGTTATCAACATTCAATGGTTTTTTTTGTTACAATATTAAAAAGGAGTTTTATTATGTCAAAAGTTGCAATAGTAATATTAGCAGATACTGCAGGTCCAGGTGATTTTGGTCGTGCTGTCAATGGCTTAATGACGGCCAAAGAATTTAAAGATTCAGGTGATGAGGTTCAAATAATATTTGACGGTGCTGGTACTAAATGGCTCGGTAAATTTACTGAAGAAGGTGGTAAATATAATGATTTGTTCGATTCAGTAAGAGATAAAGTTTCAGGTGTATGTGGTTATTGTGCAGGTGCTTTTGGAGTTACAGATGATGCAATAAATTGCAATATTGATCAGTTGAATGAATTTAATGGTCATCCTAGTTTTAAAAAACTAGTTGATGAAGGTTATACAATAATTACATTTTAATCTTTTTTCTAAAATCAGTACCCTTAAGTTCTAAAATTTTACACATTTCAAATATCCTAGAGATATTCCTCTCACCTATTTTGTAATCAAGTATTTTATCTTCTTTTTTCTGTTTATAAATTTTACTTCCTAAGAAACTTAAATTTGAGCTAAATATTGTATGTTTTGCGGCATTGTATCTCTCTGCAATTATAGTATCCAAAATACTCATCTCCCATTCACTCATTCTAGTTGAGCCTAAATCATCAATAATGAGAACGTCATATAAATTAAAAGAATCAATATAATCTTTTTCTGATGCATTCTTAATATAAATATCTTTAATATCTGATATTAAATCTCTAAATTGTTTAAAAAAACATTTTTTATTATATTTTAGTGTAAGCTCGGATATTATAGAAATAGATAAATGAGTTTTTCCAAGTCCCGTGGAACCAATAAAGAAAGGTGGATTTTTTGATGGAAAATTTTTAATATATTCTACGCTATATTCTAATGCATCTTGAATTGTCCTTTCTCTAATTTGCCATTCACCATTATCATAGGTTGTGTTTTTACATTTAGAAAAACGGGCCGGTATATTTGCTAAGTTATACAAATTCATGGCATATTCACGTTTACATTTTTTTACTGATTCATCCATATAAATAAATCCTGAATTTTCAGTACAAAAAGGGCAAGTGAAATTCTTTTTATTTTTAACCTTAGATAATTCTTCTTTAATAAAAAATTCTATACTATCAAAAATATTAAAATTCTCAATTTCCATATCGTTTATCACTCAACAATTTTTTTCATTTTATTAACAGTTTTTATATAATTATTTGTATTAAATATTCCTGTACCAGAAACATAAATATTAGCACCTGCATCACTTAACGAGGAAATATTTTCTAATTTAATTCCGCCGTCAACTTGAATTGGAATAGAGATATTATTTTTATCAAAATAATTTCTTAGTTTTTTAACTTTATTAATACATTTTTGAATTATTTTCTGGCCCGCAAAACCTGGTTTAACTGTCATAACTAGAGCAAGATCAATATATTTTAGATTATTAATTATTTTATTAATAGATGTGTTTGGATTAATTGCTAAACCAAAGCTAATTTTATTTTTTCTAACAATATTTGATAATTTTTTAATATTTTGACATGATTCAACATGTACAGATACATTTGAAATCTTTTTATTAGAATAATTTTTGATAAATAAAGGGACAATATAGTCTGGGTTATCAACCATAAAATGAATATCAATAGGGATATTTGTTTTTTTTAAAATAGCATCTAAATCACATGAACCTATTGTAATATTTGGAACAAAGTGTCCATCCATAATATCAAAATGTACCCATTTTATATCTGTTTGATTGAGTTTTTTATATTCATTTTCTAATGAAAAGAAATCAGCTGCTATTATTGATGCCGCAATGAAATTATTCATAAGTGATGATTATAACACGTTAAGTAATTTTAGTATTTTATTTAAAAAATAAATATAGTATTATAAAACTCGATGATAAATGATGAATTTATTTTTTCTTCTGAATCTGTAACCGAAGGGCATCCAGATAAAGTAGCTGATCAAATTTCTGATGCTGTCTTAGATGAGCTGATTTCACTAGATCAGAATTCTCGTGTTGCTTGTGAAACATTAATAACAAGAAACAGGGTTGTTTTATCGGCTGAAATTAAGAGTAATGCAAATATTGATTATGAAAAAGTTGTAAAAGAAACCCTAATTGAAATAGGCTATGACAACCCATCAACAGGCTTCGATGCTAATCAATGTGAAATTGATTTATACATAGAAGAACAATCCAGTGATATATCTATGGGAGTAGATCAAGTTGATTCAGGAATAATCGGGGCTGGAGATCAAGGTCTTATGTTTGGCTATGCAACAAATGAGAACGACAGTTATATGCCCTACCCAATCCTTCTTTCTCATAAATTAACTAAATCTTTGGCTGATAAAAGAAAAAATAAGTCAATGAATTTTTTACAACCAGATGGTAAATCTCAGGTTTCGATAAAATATGAAAATAATAAAGCTATATATGCTGATACCATTCTAATATCTACCCAACATTCTGAAGATATTACTACTAAAGATTTAACTGAGGCTGTAATAGAAGAAATTATTAAAAAAGAAGTTCCATCTGAACTAATAAGTGACAAAACAAAGTTCATAGTTAATCCTACTGGAAGATTTGTTGTAGGAGGTCCTCAAGGTGATACTGGTTTAACAGGAAGAAAAATAATTGTTGATACATATGGCGGTTGGGCAAAACATGGTGGAGGGGCTTTTTCTGGAAAAGATCCATCAAAGGTGGATAGAAGTGCCTGTTATATGGCAAGGTATATGGCTAAAAATATAGTTGCGTCAGGTTTATTAACAGAATGTGAAATACAATTAGCATATGCTATTGGTAAACCTGAACCAATATCTTTTAATATTAGAACTAAAGATAAAAATTCAAATGATATAATAAATAAAATACTGAATAATATTAATTCTTTTTTTGATTGTACTCCAAGAGGTATAATCGAGGAACTTGACCTACTAAAACCAATTTATAGAAAAACTGCATCTTATGGACACTTTGGAAGGAATGACCAGGGCTTTAAATGGGAAGAGGTAAATAAATCAGAACTAATTAAAAAAATATAGTTATGTTAATAAAAGGAGTTTAATATGTCAGACGTTAAAGATTTAAAACTAAATAAACAAGGAAGAGATAGGGTTGAATGGGCCTATAAAGATATGCCAGTTCTAAATGAAATTAATTCATCTATGTCTAAAAGAAAACCATTAAAAGACATAAATATAGCAGCATGTCTCCATGTAACAACCGAGACAGCTAACTTATTAATAACTTTAAAAAATGCTGGTGCAAATGTTTCATGTTGTGCGTCTAACCCTCTAAGCACCCAAGACGATGTAGCAGCACACTTAGCTAAAGATTATGGAATTCAAACATATGCTATAAAAGGCATAAATAATAAAGGTTATTATAAGCATATTATTGATTCGCTAAAAGTTGAACCTAACTTAACTATGGATGATGGTTGTGACTTAGTCTCTGTAGTTCATAAATCTCATAAAAAATACCTAAAAAATATTATTGGTGGAACTGAAGAAACTACAACTGGTGTTATTAGGCTTAAAAGTATGTCAAAAAATAATGTTCTAAATTACCCTATTATTGCTGTAAATAACGCATTTACCAAGCATCTGTTCGATAACAGATATGGAACTGGTCAAAGTGTTATGGATAGCATCATGAGAGCAACAAATAGACTTGTATCAGGTAAGAATTTTGTAGTTTGTGGTTATGGATGGTGTGGCAAAGGTCTTGCAATGAGAGCTAATGGCTTAGGTGCTAATGTTATTGTGACAGAAATAGATCCTACTAAAGCTCTAGAAGCTAAAATGGACGGTTTTCGAGTTATGTCAGGAAATGAAGCTTTTATGATTGCTGATTTTATATGCTCAGTAACTGGCAATATAAATGTAATAGACAAACATCATTTTAAAAATATGAAAGATGGAGTAATAGTTTCAAATGCAGGACATTTTAATGTTGAAATTAATATTGATGCTTTAAAAAAGATCTCTAGTAAAAAAAGAAAAATTAGAAATGATATTGAAGAATACACTCTTGGTAAAAAGAAAATATATATATTATCTGATGGTAGGTTAGTAAACTTATCTGCTGCCGAAGGTCATCCATCTAGTGTTATGGATATGAGTTTTGCCAATCAAGCATTATGTTCTGAATATGTTGTCAAAAATCATTCTAAACTTGAAAATGATGTTTATGATGTCCCCTTGGCCTTAGATAATAAAGTTGCTCAAATCAAACTCAAGTCAATGGGTGTAGAAATAGATAAATTATCGGTCGAACAAGATAAATATCTTAATTCTTGGGAAAGTGGTACATAAAAATTAATGGATTTTATTGTTAGTGATTTTTTAAAACATAAAAAGATTACTGGCTCTTCGAGTACTAATAATACAATTTCATCTTATGAGAATGATTTAAATATTTTTTTAAATTATCTAAAAAAGAAAAATCTATCAGATTTTAATAAAATAACACCTAAAATAATTGAAAATTTTTATGTCTCTAAAGATTTCAATACTTATATTAAATTCTGGAAAAATAAAAAAAATGAAGAAAGAAGAAAAGAAAAAGGTTTACGATCTAGTAGTTCAAAAAAGAGATTTATATATACCCTATCCAGTTTTTTTAAATATCTTAAATTTAAAAAAATTATTGATGAGTCACCAATACAAAAATTAAGTAATAAAGAATTAGAAGATCCACAATCATTATCAACTAAAGAAATGAATTTGATACTAGATTATTTAGATTCAGATATTTTTATAAATAATTCAAAATATCCAAAAAGAGATAAATCAATAATTTTTATACTATATTATTGTGGTTTAAGGGTTTCAGAGTTAATAAATATTAAAATGTCTGATATTAAATTTAATAATTCCAATCCCTACATAATTATAAATGGTAAAGGTGGAAAATTTCGAGAACAACCATGTCCATGTTTTAAAATAATATTAGATTATTCAAAAACCGATAGATTAAAAATATTGAACAATAGAAGTTCTGAATATTTATTTGTTAGTTCATACCGTAAAAAAAATACATTAGATAAAATAAATTCTCTAACGCGTCAATTTATTGATAAAATTGTTAAAAATATATGTAATAAAGCTTTCGAAAATGAAAATTTCTCAATTGTTAAAAATATTGATAAAAGAAAATATAAAATGATAAGCTCTCATATGTTTAGACATTCAATAGCGTCACACTTATTAGAAAATGGTGTTGATTTAGTTAAAGTAAAAGAACACTTAGGCCATTCATCTATATCAATTACTAGCAGATATTTAAAGTCATTAATTGAAAAAACAAAAATATTACATGATTTTGGGCCACTAACTGGAGATATTAGTCATGATTGACCCTTTCTTGCTTTTGATTATTATTCCCATAGTACTTTTCTCATTAACTGTTCATGAATACAGTCATGCTTATGCCGCTTTAATACTAGGAGATAAAACAGCAAAAGATATGGGAAGATTGACTTTAAATCCCCTTAAACATTTGGATTTACTAGGAACATTGGCCATTATATTAATTGGTTTTGGCTGGGCGAAACCTGTTCCAGTAATAATTCAAAATTTAAAAAAAGGAAGAAAAAGTCTTTATATTGTCGCCCTAGCTGGCCCTGTATCAAATTTTATTATAGCTCTTATATTTGCTATTATTTTTCATATACTAGGTTTTGAAGATACAGGATTAAGAACACTCCAAAGTAATGAAATATTTATTGATTTAGGAAAGTTTATTATATTAATGATTTATCTTAATATTGGTTTGGGTATTTTCAATCTGATGCCCATACCACCATTGGATGGGGGTAATATAATATATAGTTTATTACCAGATAAAGTAGCTGATAAATTTAATTTAATAATAAACAAATATATTTTTATTTTAATTATAGGTGTTATTTTTTTAACCAGAACATTTCCATATGTTTTGTTGACTCCTATAAACTTTTTTTTGGATTTATTGATTCCTAATGCTATTTTGTATTTAAATGGATAATAAAGATTTAAAATACTCATTGAAACTTGATATATTTGAAGGTCCTCTAGATCTGTTACTAACATTAATTAGAGATAAGGATTTAGATATCTATGAATTATCATTGTCAGAAGTAACTGAGCAGTATTTAGATTATGTTGATATGTTAAAAGAATTTAATTTTGAAAATATTGGAGACTATTTATCAATAGCTGCAGAACTTGCAAGACTAAAATCAAGAAGTCTATTACCTAAAGAGGAAATTGAAGAACCAATAGAGGATGAAAGTATAGATCTTGTTGAGATGCTAAAAGAATATAAAAAATATAGAGGTTTATCTACAAACCTTTATCAAAGATCAATTCTTGGTAGAGATATTTTTAAGAGGTACCAAACCAATATTTATAAAGAAGATACAATTTGGGAAGTAGAGAAAACAAATATATGGAGACTTGTTTCAACTGTAAAAAATGTTTTAAACCAACAAAACTATATCGATCCACCTGATATATCAATTCAACAAGAGAATCTAGATCCGATTAAAAGGAAAAGTGAAATCTTATCCTTATTTAAAAGTCGTAAAAATGTTAAATTTAATGAAATTTTTTTCGAAAAGGTTAATAAAGAATTTACTGTATTGACATTCTTAATCATTTTGGAATTAGTAAAAGATAATGTAATTGATTTCAGTCAAACCCAAGAAGGATTAATTGAATTTTTTACAAGGAGTTAAAATGAATCTTAAAAGACAAATAGAAGCATTAATTTTTATTTCTGAAAGTCCGATATCAATTAAAGCTTTATCAGAAGTTTTTAAAATAGAAAAAAGTAAAATTAGTACTGCAATAAATGAGCTAATTGAAGAATATAAAAATCTTGAACTATCTATTGAAATAGTTGAAGTTGCAAATGGGTATCAATTTAGATCTAAAGATAAATATAAAGAGATAATCAAAGAGTACATAAATAAAAAACCCTTCAAACTATCTAGGGCTTCACTAGAAGTTCTTGGCATCATATCTAAAAAACAACCTGTAACAAAACAAGAGATTGATAAAATACGTGGTGTTGATTCCACAGGAGTAATTAATGTTTTATTGGAAAGAGAGCTAATAAATGTTTCAGGTGAGAAAAATGTACCTGGAAGACCTTTTCTCTATAAAACTACCGAGATGTTTCTTGAAGTTTTTAGCTTGAAAGATATTAATGATATCCCAGATTTGGAAGAATTTGAAGAATATGAAAAAAATAAAATTTAATAATTTATTCCTTAATAAATTTCTCATATAATTTATTTTGCAACATGAACATCTTTTTTTCATCTTCCTTCTTGGTATGATTATATCCAATCAAGTGTAAAATACCGTGTATAGCTATCAATATAATTTCTTTTTTTAAGGAATTATTGTTTGTCTTTATATTTTTTTTACAATAATTTGTTGATATAAAAATTTCTCCTAAAACTTCATTCATTTTATTGTCATAATTAAATGACAGAACATCTGTAGATCTATTATTTTTTTTAAACATATAATTTAACTTTTTCATTCTATAGTCTGAAATAAATGTAATAAATATAATTTTTGAAGATATCTTAAGATATTTTAAGGATTTAATTAAAATTTTATTAAATATTGATTTGTTAAAACTTCTAGTATAGTTATTAGTGTCAGAAATAATTAGAGGCATTTATTCAGAATGATACCATTAATATCAATTGTTGGAAGACCAAATGTAGGGAAATCGACTCTCTTCAATAGGTTAGTTAGAAAACGTAAGTCAATTATTTTCAAAGAGCCTGGTAGTACAAGAGATTTGCTAAAAGATAGTTTCGAAATAAATAATAAATCCTTTGTTCTTGTTGATTCTGGAGGATTCGATAATAACAAAAAAGAATTTAATAGCTTAATAAAAGAAAAAATTATAGAAATCATAAAAAAATCTAATTTAGTACTATTCCTATTGGATGGAAAAGCTGGTCTCCAAAAGGAAGATATAGAAATATTATCAATTATTAGAAAATATAAAAAAATTTTTATTCCTGTAGTTAATAAAATTGATTATAAATTTTTCGAAGATAATTTTAATGAGTTTTATAAATTAGGTATTGATAATTTTATTAAAATTTCAGCAGAACATGACAGAAATATAAGATCTATAACTGATTCGATATCTTCATTTTTTGAAACAACTGATATTAAAATAACTCAATCAGAAAAAATTAAAATTTCTATAATTGGTAAGCCGAATGTAGGTAAATCTACATTATTAAATAAGATTGGTAATAGTGATATTTCAATCGTTAGTGAAATACCAGGTACTACTAGAGATACTGTAGATCTTGAAATTCAAAGAAAAGATAAGATTTATCATTTTAATGATACAGCTGGCTTAAGAAGAAAATCAAAAATTAATGAGAAGGTTGAGTATTATTCAACATCAAGAGCAATAAGTTCAATAGAAAGCTCTGATATTGTTATTTTTCTAATTGATTGTCAAACAGGTCCAACTAAGCAAGATGCTAAAATATTAAATTTTGCTAAAAAAAAGAATAAAGCAATAATCATAGCAATAAATAAATCCGACTTATTACCAAATGAATTAAGAAATGCTGACAATTTAAAAGAAAAAATATTTGAATATTTTCCACAAATTAATTATGCAAAAATTTTAACAATATCTGCACTGAATGGTAAAAATGTTAATAAAATATTCACTCTGATTGATGAAATTGATGAAAAATTAACAAAAAAAATTAATGTTAATAAATTAAATAAATTCTTAAAATTAGTCTTAGAGAATTTTTCAGTTCCTGTAAATAAAGGAAGAAGATTTAAAATATATTATGCCTCACAAACTAAAGTACAACCTCAAGAGTTTATAATATTTGCAAATTTCGCAAAAAATCTACCAATATCTTTCAGAAAGTATATTGAAAGATCTATAAGAAAAGAATTTAAGCTTGATGGAATAAGCTTTAAAATTAGCTACAGAACATCAAGAAAAGAGTAAGTCAATTTCTTTTAAAACCTTATTTGCTACTATTCTAGAATCATAATTATTTACTGCTTTTTTTCGTGAGTTAAATCCCATATTTAATCGTAAGTCGTCATTTTCAATTAATCCTATTAATTTGTTTATTGGATTATCTTTTGTATCAATAGAGAAGCCATTAATCCCATCATCTATAGCTTCACCTATTCCACCAATGTCAAAACCTACTATTGGCTTACTTAATGCCATTGACTCAACAACTACTCTTGGAAAGGGATCTGGATATCTAGATGGAATAAAAAAAATATCAAAATCTGCTATATAGGAATCTACATCATTTTTATACCCTGTAAAAATAAATTTATCCTCAAGATTATATTCTTTTACCATAGTTTTTAAATTCTCCATTATTTTTTGTTTAAAATAAAATGGAGTATCTCCAACTATTACAAAAATACAATCTTTTTTAAATTCGTGTGATATTTGCTTGCAAACTTCTATAAAATAATCAAAACCTTTCCTTGGAACTATTCTGCCTGCAGTACCAATAATTATTTTCTTTGAATCTATATTGTATTCCTCTCTAAGTTTAGAATTGACTGATCTGAGTGAAAATTCTGATGTATCAACACCGTTATTAATCACTATATTTTTAGTATTTATTTTAAACTGATTACTAGTGGCTTTCGAAACACAAATAATTTTAGATACATTATTAAATTTTGAAAAAGAATTAATAAACCACGACAATAAAAAACTCTTTTGTATATTCCTCACATGCCAAACTGTTTTAATATTGTAAATCTTTCCAATAATAGCTCCAAATATTTTTGCTTGTGTTCCATTACAGTATAGAAGATCTATTTTGTTATCTTTAATGATATCTTTGATAGTAATTGAAAGAAAAACTAATCTTAAAATATTTATTAAAATATCAATAAAAAATAAAGGTATTGAATTCCCAAACATATTTAAATTTGGTTTTTTTAAATTTTCAGGAAAGTTTTTATCAATGATTTGATTTACATTTAAATTATTCTTTTCGATATTTTCAGAGAAGTTATTTTTGGAGGGAATTAAAACATTTACATTATAAGATGAATAATCAAAATGCTTTAAAAGATAAAAAAGGCTTTTTCCAGGTCCTCCATCTCTCACGGAATGATTTAAAAAAAGAATATTTTTTTTCACATTAACAAAATAACATAGAAAATTGAGTTTTTAAGTAACTTGACAATTACTTTAATTATTAGAAAATAACATTTATTAATTTTTATCATGCAAAAATCTAAATATATATGGTTTAATGGAAAATTTGTTCCTTGGAATTCTGCAAAGACTCATGTTTTGAGCCATGGTCTTCATTATGGATCAGGAATATTTGAAGGTATTAGAGCTTATTCCAATAAGACAAATACATTTATATTCAGGTTAGAAGATCATTATAAAAGATTTTATAATTCAGCAAAAGTTGCAATGATTAAAATACCCTATTCAAAGAAGGTATTAGAGGATGCAACAATTAAATTGTTGAAAAAGAACAATTTAAAAGATTGCTATATAAGACCTCTAGCTTTTATAGGAGATGGTGCAATAGGGATAAATCCAGCTAATAATAAAATTAACGTTATCATAGCAGCATTTAAATGGGGTACATATCTTGGTGATGAAGGTGTAAAAAAAGGTATAAGAACCAAAATTTCTTCTTTTGCAAGAATGGGTGTTAATTCTTTCATGACTAAATCTAAAATATCAGGAAATTATATTAATTCTGTCTTTGCAAAAAGAGAGGCATTAAATGCGGGGTATGATGAAGCCCTAATGTTAGATACAGATGGTTTTGTATCAGAAGGTACAGGTGAAAATATCTTTATAGTTAGAGATCATAAGATAAAAACCGTTCCTATAACAACAGTTTTAGAAGGTCTAACTAGAGATTGTGTTCTCAATATTGCCAAAGAGGAAAATATTGATGTTATAGAACAAAGATTTACAAGAGATGAGTTATATATAGCAGATGAAGTTTTTTTATCTGGAACAGCCGCAGAAATCACTCCAGTTAGAGAAATTGATGATAGAAAAATTGGCAATGGAAAACCTGGAAGAATAACAAAGCTGATTCAGGAAAGATATAAAAATTTAGTAAAGGGAATAACTAATTCAAAACACAGATATTTAACTAAAATTTAAATTCCAAGATATTTCAATAGTGTCATAACTCCAAAACCGGTTGCACCAGGTGCTAACCAATTTCTTTTCGAATCAATGTAAGCAGGACCGGCTATATCTATATGTGACCATTGTATTTTGGGATCAACAAAAAATTGTAAAAACATTGCCGCAGTTGTTGCTCCACCGTATCTAGTAGAGGCAGAATTTTTAACATCTGCAATATTACTATCAATTGATGGTCTTAAATCTTCATCTAATGGAAGTTCCCATAATTTTTCACATGATTTATGAGATGCAGATAATAACTTATCTGTTAATTTTTTAGAATTAGAAAAAAGCCCAGCAGTGTAATTACCCAAAGCAACCATGCAAGCACCAGTTAGTGTTGCTAAATCAACCATTTCATCTACTTTAAGTCTATTTGCATATTCAATAGCATCAGAAAGTATTACTCTCCCTTCTGCATCAGTATTAATTACTTCAATTGTTTTACCACTCAGACCTGAAACAATATCATCTGGTCTATAAGCATCAGGGCCAGGCATATTTTCAGCAGATGGAATTAGACCATGTACTTCTAAATTATTTGGTTGTAATTTAGATAAAGACTCAAAAACACCCATAACACAACCAGCGCCAGCCATATCCATTTTCATTGTAACCATATAATCTGCTGGCTTTAGAGATAAACCACCGCTATCATATGTCATACCCTTACCAATTAAAGCAATTTTTTTTGTCTTTTTATTTTTTAATTTTGATTTATATACAAGATGTATGAATCTAGGTGGCTTAGCACTACCTTTACCTACATTCCAAATACCAAGCATTTTGTTTTTAACAATAGCCTTTTCATCAAAAATCTTACAAGTAATATTTTTTGATTTACCTATATTAGTTGCGTAATTTGCCAATTCTTTTGGAGATAAAACTTCTGGTTGTTCATTTACAAGTAGCCTGGTCATATTAACACCATCGATTATTTGCGAACATTTTTCATTTAACTTATCAAAATTAGAAGAATTAATTCCTTTCGTAATTATATTGAAATTTAAATTTTGTAATTCCATTTTTTTTGATTTATATTTGTCAAAATAATAGTGACCATAGTATAAACCCAATAAGATTTTTTCTATTTCATCTTTTTTAAATATTTTAGGCAAAACTATATCAAATGAGGTTAAAGAAGATTTAGAATTTATTAATGAATAAGTAATATTGGAGCATAATCTAAACAATGACTCTAAATTCAAAGATGATTTTTCGCCCAAACCTAAAATTTTAATTGAATTTAATGAAGAAGAATCGGTAGGATTAAAAATAATAGATTCCTTATTGTTAAAATCAAAAGCATTATTATCTATGAATGATGCTAAATTATCTTTAATTAAAGGATAAGATCTGTACAACTCATTTTTATCAGTTTTAAAGCATAAATGAATTTTATTTTCTGATGTAGTTAAAAAATTATTTCTAGTTATATATATAGCCATATACAATTATAACTTAAAATTATGAAAAACGTTCTTTTTAATAAATTTTTTTTACTACTTTTTCTATCTCTACTATTTACATTTTCTTGCGAAAATAATAATTATAAGAATGAAGATTTAAATATAATTAATTTAAATTTAAAACAAATTAGTTCAAGTAAATATAATAAAAATGAGACCAAGTTTGAATTAATTAATTTTTGGGCTTCATGGTGCCAACCATGTATAAACGAGGTTGAAATTTTAAATATAATAAATAAAAAAAATGCAAAAGTTAGCATAATTGGAATCTCTATAATGGACGACATTGAAAGCGCCAAAAAATTTTTAATTGATAATAATGTTACTTATAATAATTATTTTGATGAGGATTTATCTTCACTAAAATTGTTTAATCAAATAAACAGTATTCCTGTAACATTTTTAGTAAGTGAGAAAAAAGAAATATTAATTAGAATAGATGGTGAATTAACAAAACAAGATATAATTAAAATTGAGGATTTAATAAAATAATGGAAAATACTTCATTCTATATTTCTTTTTTTGCGGGTCTTCTGTCATTTTTTTCCCCTTGTATTTTTCCATTGTTTCCAATCTATCTCTCTACTTTAGGACTAAATAAAAATAATCATGAATACAATATTCCAATTCTTATAAACACTCTTATATTTATACTTTCTTTTTCTCTAGTTTTTGTTTTACTTGCTATGACTTCGACATCAATAGGACTTTTTTTTAATTTTAATAAGATTTTTTTAATTAAAATTGCAGGATGTCTAATAATATTTTTTGGTGTTCTAACTTTAGGTTTCTTAAAAAATCTATCTTTAAATAGAAATTATGTGCCTAAATTAATCTCCAATAATCAAAACTTAAAACCATTATTATTAGGTCTTTCCTTTGGTTTAGCATGGACTCCTTGTATAGGCCCAGTATTAGGTTCGATTTTAGCATATTCTGCTACTGATAAAAATATTCAATATTCTTTATTAATGCTGCTCTTTTATTCCTTAGGTTTAGGATTACCATTTTTCATTGGTTCAATTGGATATTCTAAAATATTAAAGAAAATAAGTCTAAAATCAAAGATTTTTCAATTTTATAACTATTTAATGGGGATATTATTAATTTTATTTGGAATTATAGTATTTAATAATAAAATATATATATTAAACTTATATTTTCAAAAATTATTTACTAAAATAGATAATTTTTTTTAATATTCAAAAATTCTTTATTTAATGTAAAATTTAATACTTATTTATTAGTTAATAGGAGTACTACAATATGAGTGAAGATATAAAAAATAGAAGAGACGAAGCTTTAAATTATCATTCGAAGGAGCCAAGAGGAAAAATTGAAACCACTGTAACTAAACCTGCAGAGACTCAGGATGAATTATCCCTAGCTTACTCACCATGGGTTGCGGAACCATGTAAAGAAATCCATGAAGATGTTCAAAATGTATACAAATATACAAACAAAGGAAATCTTGTAGCAGTTGTTTCAAATGGAACAGCAGTTTTGGGCTTAGGCGATTTAGGTCCAGAAGCTAGTAAACCTGTTATGGAAGGAAAAGCAGTATTGTTTAAAAGATTTGCACAAGTAGATGCTTTTGACATAGAAATTAAAACTACTGATGTTGATGAAATTATTAGAACGGTTGAACTTCTTGAACCAACTTTCGGTGGTATTAATTTAGAGGATATAAAAGCTCCTGAATGTTTTAGAATTGAAGACGAATTAAAAGAGAAAATGAACATTCCTGTTTTTCATGATGATCAACATGGAACAGCTATTATATCAGCAGCTGGTTTAGTAAATGCTTGTGAGCTAGTTGATAAAAAAATGGCTGATATAAGAATTAATATAAATGGTGCCGGTGCATCGGCAATCTCTTGTGCAAGATTATTTATAACTTTAGGTGTGAATCCAAACAATATATTAATGTGTGATAGTAAAGGAGTAATTTATAAAGGTAGAGAAAACTTAAATAAGCAAAAAGAAGAATTTGCTGTTGAAACAGATTGTAGAACATTAGAGGATACTTTTAAGGGCTCTGATGTATTTGTCGGACTTTCAATTGGTAATGTTGTTTCAAAAGAAATGATTTTAGATATGAATGACAATCCAATAGTATTTGCTATGGCAAATCCAGATCCGGAAATATCACCAAAAGATGCATTTGAAGCAAGACAAGACATTATTATGGCAACAGGTAGAACTGATTATCCAAATCAGGTTAATAATGTATTAGGCTTTCCTTTCATTTTTAGAGGTGCTTTAGATGTAGCAGCAACTGAAATAAATGAAGAAATGAAGGTAGCCGCATCTATTGCTTTAGCTAAACTTGCTAAAATGGGAGCTCCTGAGGAAATTGCAAAAAAACATAACAGAGATGAACTTGTATATGGTAAAGAATATATAGTCCCCTCTCCTTTTGATCCAAGAGTATTAGTATGGGAATCTTATGCTGTAGCAAAAACTGCAATGGAAACTGGAGTTGCTAGGTTAAAAATTAATCTAGATGAATATAAGGCAAAATTAGAGAAAATGGCTGGTGTTGAAAGTCAAAATTTTGATGTTTAATAAATTTCTATTTATTTTTATTTCAATTTTTATCTTAAATACTCAATGTATATCATCTACTCTTTCAGAAAATTCTATAATTTTTTTGAAAACATTGAAAGGAGATACAAAAGAGGCATATGAGTATGCAGTTAAAAACTATAAATTATTAGAAAATTTTTCATGTTATTGTGGGTGTGAGAAAATTAAACATACAAGTAATAAATCTTGTTTTATTAAAAAAATAGACAATGATACGATTTATTTAACTAATCATAGTGTTTCTTGTCCAATTTGTATAGATGTAGCTCTTACAGTTAAATATTTAATAAAAGATAAATTTACTATGCAAGAAATAAGGAGCTTGTTAGACGAAGCGTATAAAGATTACCCTTCCACTAATACAAAGTTGGGTAATAAATGTTGTAATGAAAATTAAAATAATATTATTATTTCTAATTTTAATTTCTTGTAATAATACAAATATAAATTCATCACCTTTTATTTTAATTGATAAAGAAATTACTCAAGATTATAAATTAAATAAAATTATAAATGATAATGAACAAACAAAAGACTTAAAATCCTTTGAAGGTATTTACATAATTAATTTTTGGGCATCATGGTGCAGACCATGCATTGACGAAGTGAAGTATTTAAATAGTTTTACAGAGCAAAATAATATAAATTATATTATCGGGATAAATATATTTGATGAAATTAATGAAGCAAAGAAATTTATGGATGATAATTATATGATTTATAAAAATTATTATGACGAAACAAAAACTTTACCCATTGAATTTGGAGTATCAGGCGTTCCCGAAACTTTTTTTATGAAAGATAATAAAATAATTTATAAATATATAGGTAAAATCAGCTTAGACTTTCTCAATATAGGCTTAAAAAAAACATATGAATACTCTAAAAATAATTAAAATTGTAATTCTTTTACTATTTATATTCGTACCTAATTCTATAGGAAAAGATAATGATCTCTATGATATCTCTAATGAACTTATGTGTCCTGTTTGTCAGGGTCAAACAGTTGCAGAATCTAACTCGGGTCTTGCTATATCAATGAGAGAAGTTGTTAAAAAGAAACTGGATCAAGGTCAAAAAAAAGAAGAAATTTTACAGTATTTTGTAGGAATTTATGGTGATACAATATTGGCTAAACCTCCGACATCAGGGTTTGGTATTATATTATATATAATCCCCATTTCTTTTTTTCTTTTTTCAGTTTTATTTTGGATATATAGATTTAAAAAATGATTCAATTCGAAAAAGATAGAAGCACTATATTAAGAAAAGCAGATAAAACGGGGAAATTTATTTCTTATTGGATGACTTCAAACCAAAGAATAGAAAATAATTTTTCTCTCAGATTTGCTGCTAGGATTGCAAAAGAAAAAAAACTACCACTTAAAATCTTTTTTATTTATAACAAAATCCAATACGATTGTATATCGAGACATTTGAAATTTATGTTTGAAGGTTTAAAAGATGTATTACTAAAGTTTAATAATTTTAATCATAATATTAACTTTTATGAGTATGGGACAAATTTATGTTCATTAATTTTAAGTGATTGTGACACTTTAGTTCTTGATGAACCTTATACTGAAAGATCCAGAAAATATTTAAAAAGTGAATTAAAAGATATTGATTGCAATATTTATTCAATTGATAATTTATATTTACCCACAAAACTAGTTTCTAACAAAGAGGAATATTCAGCAGCTACGTTTAGGAGAAAGTATTACAAGTTAGTAGATGATTTGATTGATCAAACCTTTAAAATTGAAAATGAATTAAATGGAATTACAACATTGGATGATCCTAACGAATATACAATAGATATCTTTAAAATTCTAAGCGATTTACCAAAAGATAAATATCTTATTAATCAAGACATACAAGGTGGTCATGATAACGCAGTAAATACTTTTAAAAATTATATTGATAATGACATTTTTAATTATGATGAAAAATCTAATAATCCAGAAAATATAAAAAATTCATGTATGAGTAAATATCTTCACTATGGTCATATTTCGATATTTGAAATTATATATGATTTAATGAAAATAAATTTTAATTTCACCAATTCATTTGTTGAGCAAATTCTAATAAGAAGAGAGCTTGCCTACAATTATACTTATCATAATAAAAACTATAACAATCATAAAGGTCTACCAAATTGGGCCATTGAATCCTTAATTAGTCATCAAGAAGACAAAAGAGAATTCGTATATGACTTACATGATTTTGAATTTGCAAAAACTCATGATTTATATTGGAATTCAGCTCAAATTCAATTATTAAAATATGGATATATTCATGGATATATGAGGATGTACTGGGGAAAAAAAATATTAGAATGGACTAAAAATTTTCAAGAAGGTATTAAAATAGCTCTTTATCTAAATAATAAATATCAGTTGGATGGTAGAAATCCTAATAGTTATGTTGGTATTTTATGGTGTTTTGGTTTACATGATAGAGGTTGGAAAGAAAGAAGTATTTTTGGAAAAATTAGATATATGAATGAAAATGGATTAAAGAGAAAATTTGATATAGATAGATATGTTAATAATTTTTCGAATTCTAATCAGATAGAAATCTTTTAAAATTATCTGTATATGAAAAATTATACATGTCCCCGATTTTATATAAAATAAATATTGGAATCTTTACTTCTGAATTGTTTAAATTTTTTATTTTATCAAAATCCATAAGATTTAAGGTATTTGCTAGGATATTGTTGTTAGAGTTTGAGCTTGTAGAAACGAGAATAATAATTTCATCATTTAATATTAAATTTTCATCTTTCATATTTATGTTATGAATATATAAATTATCAGAAAGTTCATAGATTCCAAAATTATTTATTAAATCAAAATTAACCTTTTCCTTTATATAATCTGAAAGTTTCAATGTACTAATTTCACTAAAAGAAAAATTTTTTTTCGCAACAACATTATTAAAAATTATTGCATAGGCGTTAATTTTTTCTGAATCAAAAAATATTTGTATTTCATCAACTACTTTTCCATATATCAAAGAATTAAAACTAATTTTAGTACATTTTTCTTTTTTAGAGAAAACATTGTTAATTTTAATTTTGATATTTTTTAACGAAGTACATCTTGAATGAACACCAGATTTTAAATAGTAATTTAACTTTTTGACTTTTTGACTTTTAGACAAAAGTGTAAAAGCTGTCGGATCGAATTTACCTTTAGTTATTTTATTATAATCATTTAATACTTTATATGCATCAACGAATACATCAGGAGCTGAAACCTCAGAATTTTTTTCTAAATTATTAAATCTTGATACAAAAGAATCTGAATCCGTTACATCAAGAACTGCTGTTATATTATCTAAAATATCTTCTATTTTATTTTTTTGATCTTTAGTTAAAGGATTCGTTGTATGAATTGTGAGTTTTTCATCTATTAAATTATATACTTTCGTGATACCATATGACTTTAAAGAAAATAATAAAAAAATAAATATAATTAGATAGCGCATAGAATGATAAATTCTAACTTAAACAAAAACACATTCAAAACATCTTTTGAGATTGTTCCGCCAAAGCATTATATAAATCCAAATTATATAAAAAAAATTGTTAGATACCATAAAAGTTTTGACTTCCTAGATATTACTTGCTGCCCTTTAGCAAATCTTAGAATAAGTCCTATAAGTATCGCCCATAAATTGATATTGGAAGGAATCAACCCTAAGAAATTAATTATTAATTTTTCTACACGTGACAAAAATACACTATCTCTTCAAAGTGAAATTTTGGGATGTATTTCAATGAATATAAAAAAAATCTTAATTGTTAAAGGAGATAAAATTAAAAATGGAGATTCCCTTAAATCTAAAGAGGTATATGAAGTTGGAACCAATGAATTAATTAAAATTTTAGATAAAATCAGAAATGGAAATGATTATTCAGGGAATAAAATACAAAAAAAATTAGACTTTGATATCATTTCTACTATTGATATTAATAAAGATTTTGGAGAAATAAAAAAGATAATAAACAATAGATTGAAAAAAGGTTCAAATGTTTTTATAACTCAACCAGTTTATTCTCATGAAAATCTTGATTTTATTTCACAAATATCTAGAAAAAAAAATTATAAAATTTTATGTGGAATATTGCCAATAACCAACAAAAAAATACTTAAAAATATAGTTAATAAAATTGCTGGTATACCTATAGATAGCAAACATCTAAATAAATTAAAAAAATTAGATGATTATGAAATGGAACAATATTCAATAGAGCATTCATCAAGATTAATAAAAGAATATAAAAGTAATTTAGACGGTATACATTTAATGACATCAGGAGATATCAAAAGAGCCAATAAAATAATCAAGGACCTATAATGCCAGATACAAAAAATACTTTTAACTCAATAGCTAAGGTCTATGACAGAATAAATAATATAATTAGTCTCGGAAAACATAAAAAATGGAAAAAAGATTTTGTTACCAAATCAAATATGAATGGGAAAATATTAGATATTGCTACTGGAACTGGAGACATAATAAGATTAATAAAAAAGAAATATCCAGTATCAGAATGCTATGGATTAGATCCATCACAGAATATGCTTAAAATTGCTAAAGAAAAATCTCAAAATATTAACTTCCTGAAAGGTTATGCTGAGAATATACCGTTTGAAAATAAAATGTTTGACTATGTAACAATTTCATTTGGTATTAGGAATACAAAATCTATAGAAAAATCTCTAAAAGAAATACATAGAGTTTTAAAAGATAATAAATATTTGTACATTATGGAATTTTCAAGAAATGAAAATCCTATTATGAAATTAATTACAAACATATATCTTTTCCTTTTTATACCTCTAGTTGGGCTTTTGTTTGGGAAGTTTAAAGAATATTTCTATCTTTCATCATCAATTAACAAATTCTATTCACCTAAAGAATTTAACGAATTACTTTCTAAAAATAATTTTAAAGTTTTGGAAATAAAATCTTTTAATTTAGGAATTGTTACCATTTATACAGCTGCTAAAATTTAAAAGTTTCTAGAATTTCATTCTGGTATATTTCTAATTTTTCGTGATTTAAATAATAATGAGGAGCAGTCAATATCGGTAAATCTATAAAATTTTTAAATTCTAACATGCCTTCCTTTACTTCATCACGATTACCAACCAAAGCAAACTTTTCTACCATTTCATTACTTACGTTTGATATCATTCCATCGATATTGCCTTCAAAAAAATGTTTTCTAATAGAAATTATATTTTCCTCAAAACCTAACTGTCTAAAGGGTTCTGAATAAGCTTTAACTGTTGAATAAAATGCTATCGTCCCCTTACAATCTTCAATGGCTTGCAATTTATTTTTATTAATTGCACATAACACGATTGATGATAGAGTTGAAAATTTTTTCTTCTTCAAGGGTATTATATTGTTGTTTATATAGTCTTTAGAACATACTACATGTCCTATATATCCATCAGATTGATTTAGAGCTATATTGGTCATCTTTGGACCTATACCTGCTATAAATATTGGAATTTCTTCTCTAAAGGGCTTAAATGGCCTCCTAAAAGCTTTTATATCAATATTTATAAATTCATCATTATACAAAATATCCTTTGAGTTATTTAAAGATTTTTCAATAATCTTTAAAGATTTAAGAAGTGAGCTTATTCTCTCTGAAGGTCTATCAAAATTTTCAATACCATGCCATTTTCTATTTGTATTAATTGCACCAGATCCTAAGCCAAAAATTAGTCTACCTTTTGAAATTTCATCTATATCCATTGCTGATATCATAGTTGACAAAGGGCTTCTTACAAAACCTAACGTAACAGCACTACCAATTTTAATTTTATTTGTGATTGAGGATATATGAACAAGTTGCTCAAACGAAGACCTATAAAGTTCTGTCACCCATGCTGAATGAAAATTATAACTCTCTGCTTTCAATACGATATCAGATATATTTTGAAAAGAATTTGGATCAAGAATAATTCCAATATTATTTGTATCAGTGGTTTTTATTGCATCCATCTTTATTTAATTCAAAATCAATGGCTTATTCAGTAGACTCTGTAGTTTCTTCCTGTTGAACTTCATTATTATCTTCAACTTTTGTAAATGGAACATCAAGCCCTACTAGTTCAATGGCAGATAAAGGCGCTGCATCACCTCTTCTGTAATTCATTTTAATTACTCTTGTATAGCCGCCCGGTCTGTTTATAAAACTTGGTGCAATGAATTCAAAGAGATTTTTTAGAACTTCTCTATTTTTAATTTTTGCGTCTACTAATCTTCTTGAATGAACAGAATCATTTTTAGCAATAGTTATTAACTTTTCAGAGAATCTTTTCAATTCTTTTGCCCTTGTATCAGTTGTTACAATTCTACCATGCCTAAATAATTCGGTTGCGAGATTTTTCAACATCGATAATCTGTGTTGAGTCTTTAAGCCAAGCTTTCCTTTCCTTACTCTGTGTCTCACTGGGTTATACCACCATCATTTTCTGAATCCTCAGAATCATTCTCTTGGATTTTTCTTTGTTCATAATATAAATCTTTATTAATATCTTCACCTAGTCTGAGGTTGAATGAAGCAATTACATCTTTCACCTCATTTAATGATCTCTTACCAAAATTTTCTAGATTTAAGAGGTCTTCTTCGTTCAACTGTATTAAATCACCGAGATATTTTATATTGCCTTTCTCCAAACAATTAAGAGATCTTGCCGAGAAATCTAGCTCCTCGATCTTAGTAAATAAAACATCTTCAGATCCAATAATCTCATCAGATTCCTCTTCTATTATAGGAATAGCATCTACCTCTTCTTCATCAAAATTAACGAATACTGACATTTGATCTTTAAGTATCTTAGCAGCGAAAGCGACAGCATCCTCGGGACTAACAGTACCATTTGTCCAAACTTCTAGCGTTAATCTTTCATAGTCTGTTCTTCTGCCAACTCTTGCAGCGGTAATATTATAATTTACTTTTGTGACAGGAGAGAAAATAGCATCTAATAAGATTTCTCCTATGGAATGATTATTTTCATCTCTTGATTCAGTAGGCATATATCCTCTTCCCATTTCCACGGTCATTTCTATATCAATACTTGCACTTTCAGATAAAGTGGCAATGAATTGATGCTCATTAACAATTTCCACATGCTGATTGGTCTCAATATCCTTTGCAGTTACTTCTCCCTCACCAGAATAACTTAATCGAATTGTTTGAGGTTCATAAGTATCCATTTTTAAATTTAACTTTTTCAGATTTAAAATTATTTCAGTAACATCTTCTTTAATTCCTGTAATAGTTGAAAATTCATGTTGAACACCATCTATTTTAACTTTTGTAATAGCAGGTCCTTGAATGGAAGAAAGCAAAATTCTTCTCAAAGAGTTACCAATAGTTAAGCCGTAGCCTTTCTCTAAAGGCTCACATTTGAACTTACCATAAGTCTCAGACTTAGTTTTTTGATCTATTTGAATCGATTTTGGTTTATATAAACCAATCCAGTTTCTTTGAAATTCCATGAATGCTCCTATAGTTTAGAATAAAATTCAATAATTAATTGTTCATCAACAGGTAATGTAAAATCATCTCTTGAAGGTAATCTTTTGACTTTTCCAATCAGTTTTTCAGAATTAATTTCTAACCACTCAGGTACCCCTCTACGAGCTACTGACTCAATAGATTCTTTAATTCTTTTCATTTCTTTACTTTTTTCTCTTATCTCAATATTGTCATCAATTGAAGTAAGATAAGATGGAATGTCGACCTTTTTTCCATTAACTAATACATGGCCATGATTAACAAATTGCCTTGCTTCATTTCTTGAACTTAAAAATCCAAGCCTATAAACAACATTATCAAGCCTTCTTTCTAGATTTGATATTAGATTATGGCCAGTAACACCAGGTTGTTTATTAGATTTGACAAAATTTATTCTAAATTGTTTTTCAGTTAAACCAAAGATTCTTTTTAGCTTTTGCTTTTCTCGGAGTCTAATTGCATATTCAGAAGATTTCTGATTAAATTTAGATTGATTTTGTCCTGGGAGAACTGATATTCTTCTTGCCGCTTTATCTGAATAAGATCTATCACCTTTTAAAAAAAGCTCTTGACCCTCTCTTCTAGACAATTTTGTTGTTGGTCCTGTATATCTAGCCAATATTATCTCCCTTAAACTCTTCTCTTAGCAGGAGGTCTACATCCATTGTGTGGTAAAGGTGTAACATCCTTAATTAAATTTATTTTTATTCCTGCTGCTTGAATTGATCTTATAGCAGTCTCTCTGCCTGGTCCAGGTCCTTTAACATAAACACCGATTGTCTTCATTCCAAATTCTGCTGCTTTTTTTGCCGCATCTTCAGCTGCTAATTGAGCAGCAAAGGGAGTACCTTTTCTTGTACCCTTGAATCCTTCTTTCCCACCTGCAGCCCATGATACAACGTTTCCATTATCATCAGTAATTGTAATTATCGTATTATTGAATGTAGCTTGAATATGAGCTTTGCCAGTTTCAACAAATTTTTTAGCTTTTTTTCCTTTTTTATTTTTTTTCAAATCTAGGCTCCTATTTTAATCCAGCTTGTTTTTTCTTAGCAATAGCCAAACCTTTTTTTCCTCTTCTTGTTCTTGCATTTGATTTTGTTCTCTGACCTCTACATGGTAATTTTTTTCTATGTCTAACACCACGGTATGAAACAATTTCTTGAAGTCTCTTAATATTGTTCTGAACTTCAACTCTTAGTTCACCTTCAACCAAATGATCATTTTCAATTAACTGTCTTATTTTTGACACATCATCATCTGTCAACTCTGAAGTTTTTAAACTAGGATTTATGTTTGCTTTAACCAAAATATCATTAGATATCTTTTTTCCAATACCATATATATATGTTAGAGATATTAAAACTCTCTTATTTTCAGGTATGTCTACTCCGGCAATTCTAGGCATAAATACTCCATTAAAGCGTTATATTATATACGATAATGTCATTTCAATCTATATGTTATTCTTCCTTTTGTCAAATCATAGGGTGAAACCTCAACTTTAACCTTGTCACCAGGCAAAATCCTTATAAAGTGTGTTCTCATCTTACCTGAGACGTATGCTAAAATTTGGTGACCATTTTCTAATTCAACTTTAAACATAGCATTTGGTTGTGCTTCTAAAATAGTACCTTCTAATTCAATTCTATCTTCTTTTCCCATAATTAATCCCTAATTAGTTAATATTTGAGGTCCTTTTTTAGTTATTGCAATTGTATGTTCAAAATGAGCAGAAAGTGAATTGTCTTTAGTTCTAACCGTCCAGCCATCATCAGCAAGTTCCACATCATCAAGTCCAATATTAACCATCGGTTCAATAGCTAAAACCATTCCTTCTTTAAGCTTTACAGAAGATGATCTATCTTTCTTGCTCAAAATGAAATTTGGAACTTGTGGCTCTTCATGTAAGTTTCTACCAATTCCATGCCCTACATAAGATCGAACAATTGATAAATCAAAAGATTCAATGTATTTCTGAATAGCATAAGATATATCAAAAACTTTATTTCCAATTATGGCTTGATCAATTCCTTTTTGAAGAGAATTCGCTGTTACTTCCAACAATTTTTCCACTTTAGATTCTACCTCTCCAACAGGAAATGTAAAAGCGCTATCAGCATAAAAACTTCCATCATATACACCAAAATCAATACCAATAATATCTCCCTTTTTTAAAATTTTATTTTTTGAGGGTAGTCCATGAACGACTTCACTATTTACAGATGCACAAATAGAAGAGGGAAAATTTTGGTAACCTTTAAAAGCAGGTATGAAGCCTTTTGAAATAGTATAGTCCTCAGCAATTTTATCTAATTCCCAGGTTGAAATTCCTTCTTCAATACTAGAAATTAAAAGATTTCTAACATCAGAAATTATTTTTCCACATTTTCTAATATTTTCTATTTCAGAAGGTTTTTTTAAATTAATAGCCATATTAACTTAGATTAGAAACAATATCAGAATTTACATCTTCAACGGTTTGATTTCCTTTGATTTGGATTAACTTATTATCTTTTGAATAAAAATCTTTTATTGGTAAAGTTTGGCTCTTATAAACATCCAACCTATTTTTAATAGTTGACTCATTATCATCACTTCTTCCTCTTTCAAGGAGTCTTTTAATTAATATTGAATCATCAACTTCAAGTGAAATAACTTTATCAACTTCTTTTGAAGAATTTTTTAACATATCATTTAGAGCTTCGGCTTGAGAAATTGTTCTTGGAAAGCCATCAAAAAGAAAACCATTAACACTGGTTGTATTATCAATTTTATTTTTTATCATTGCAATAATCAACTCATCAGTGACTAACTCACCAGCGTCCATAAATTCTTTTGCTTTTATTCCTAAAGCTGTTTCATTTGATACTTCCTCTCTAAGTAAATCGCCTGTCGACAAATGTAATAAATTAAACTTTTCTTTTAACAGATCAGCTTGTGTCCCCTTACCAGCACCTGGGGGTCCGAATAAAATTAAAATCATAATATCACCTCATGTTGAACCTGCTAGGTTCTTTTTTCCTTTTTTTATTTCCAAAATTATCATAATTATCTGAAATTAGAAAAGATTGAATTTGTTGAATAGTATCTAAAGTTACTCCTATTACAATTAAAAGAGATGTACCTCCAAAGAAAAATGGCAAACTAAACGGTTTTGCATTTAAAACCGCTGGTATGATACATACGAGAGCTAAATATAGAGCTCCTATCACAGTTAATTTAGACATTACATTTTTAATATAATCGGTTGTATTTGATCCAGGTCTTATACCAGGTATGAAAGCTCCATTCTTTTTTAAGTTCTCAGACATATCTTTTGGATTAATAACCATTCCTGTATAAAAAAAAGTGAAAAAAATCACAAGTAATGCAAAAACAAAATTATATATGAATCCATTATTCAGAAAAGATGCAGATAATTTATTCAAACTTGGAACATCGACATAATTTAATATTGTTAAAGGTAACAATAAAATCGAAGATGCAAAAATCGGTGGAATAACTCCTGCAGGATTAATTTTTAAAGGTAAATGCGATGATTGTGACATTGAAACTTTTCTTCCTTTTGTTTTTTGGGGATATTGTACAGGTATTTTTCTGAATGATCTTTCCACAAAAACTACAGAATACAGAATGACTAGCATAATTATTACAAATAAAATTATAGTTAAAATATTTAAGCTTCCAACAGAAACAAAGTTAAACAGCTTACCTATTGCAGAGGGAGCTCCTGTAATAATAGAAGCTGCAATGATTAAAGACAGACCATTTCCAATTCCTTTAGCAGTAATTTGCTCACCAAGCCACATAACAAAAAATGTTCCTGCAGTTAAAGTAAATACTGTCATTAAATAAAAAGATAAACCAGGATCAAAAACTATATCTGATCCAGTACCTAAACCGGTCTGTAAAGCAGTAACCAATAAAGAAGCTTGAAAAAAACAAATTATAATTGTTAAATACCTTGAATACTGAGAAATTTGTTTTTTTCCACTTGAATCCTTGTTTAGCTCCTCTAATTTTGGGACAGTTTTTACAACAAGAGACATAACAATTGAAGCCGTTATATATGGCATAACACCTAACGCAAAAATAGACGCTCTCTCAAATGCTCCACCAGAAAAAAGATTAATGATATCAAAGAAAGATTTACCTTGGTTAGAAAAGATTTTAAGAATTTCTGCGGAATCAACACCAGGAATTGGAACAAAAACACCTAATCTATAAATGATTAAAATAAATAAGGTAAAAAGAATTTTTTTATTCAATTCAGGTAATTTTGGTAATGAATCGACTGTGCTCATACTATACTTATAGAACCACCAGCAGATTTTATTTTATCTTCTGCTGATTTTGAAAAAGCATCTGCTTTTATAATAATTTTTTTATTCAATTCTCCTTGACCTAAAATTTTTAATGGTTTATTTCCTTTAATTTTCCCTAGTTTAGTTAAAGATTCTTTATTAAATTCCTCATTTAAATCAATTTTATTAAGAGTTCCAACATTTAATACTTCAAAATTAATTCTATTATAATTTTTGAAACCTCTTTTAGGAGTTCTTAAAACAAAACTAGATTGTCCACCTTCAAAAAGAATAGGAACACCACCACCTGACCTAGAATTCTGTCCTTTATGTCCTCTACCAGCGGTTTTACCCTTAGATCCCGGTCCTCGAGCAACTCGTGTTTTCTTAAAAATTGTAGTTTTTTTCAAGTTATTAAGCATTAATCTCACCTTCTGCTTTGTTTTTATAATATTGTTTAGGTAAATCTAAATCTGATGATTCTTTACCCCTCTTTTCAGCAGTTTTAATTGGCTCAGATAAAGATTTTAAACATTCTATTGTAGCATTAACAACATTTATTGGATTCCTAGAACCAATAGACTTGGTTAGTACATCTTTAATACCAGCAAGCTCTAAAACTGACCTAACTGCAGCACCAGCTATAACTCCAGTACCAGATCCAGCAGGTCTTATCATAACTTGAGAAGATAAAGATTTTGCATAGACTTCATGAGTAATAGTCCTTCCATTCATATTTATTTCTATTATATTTTTCTTGGCTTTTTCAATAGCTTTCCTAATTGCATCTGGGACCTCATTCGATTTTCCTAACCCCGATCCAACTTTACCTTTCATGTTTCCTATTACAACTAATGCGGTGAAATGGAAATTTTTTCCACCTTTTGTAACTTTAGCAACTCTTCTAATATGTATTATTTTTTCAATAAACTCTTTATCCTGGTTAATACTCAATATGTAACTCCTTAAAAATTAATACCTTTTTCTCTCAAAGCATCAGCAAATTGCTTGACTCTTCCATGGTATTTATAACCACTCTTATCAAAGACTATTTTATCTATGCCTAACTTTGAAGCCTTCTCAGATAAAATTTCCGCTAATTTATTTGAAGGCTCTTGTTTTTTTATTGCAGCAGACGCAAGTGTAATTCCTTTTTCATCATCCACCAAATTTACGTAATAATTTTTTAATGATCTGAAAATATATAATCTTGGAACAGTTGAAGTTCCATTTATGTTCTTTCTATTTCTAGAATGTCTTTTAATTCTTAATTTATTCTTTTCAATTTGTTTAATCATAATTAATCACCTTTAGATCCTGCCGATTTACCAGCTTTCAATTTAACATACTCACCTTGGTATCTTACACCTTTTCCTTTGTATCTTTCAGGTTTACGTAATTTTCGAATTCTAGCAGCAACCTCACCTACAATCTCTTTATTTATGCCTTTAATTTTTAATAAAGTACCTTTATTTTCAGTTTCTGCTTCTATACCCTCAGGCAATGAAAAGTTTATAGGATTTGAATATCCCAGGTTTAACACCAATTCTTTTTTTGACTTGATATCACATTTATAACCTGTTCCTTTAATTTCTAAAATTTTTTCAAAACCCTCTGTTACACCTATAATCATATTATTAATTAAGGATCTAGTTAAACCATGCAGAGCTTTTACTCTGCTAATATCAGTTTCTCTTTTCACAAGAATTTTTTCTTCTGAAATATCTAGAACGAGATCAGACGAAATTGCACGAGATAACTCACCTTTTGGTCCTTTAATCTGTAATAAACCATCTGTAAAGGCTACTTGAAGATCTTTGTTAATAATTATTTCTTTGTTACCAATTCTTGACATTATAATTATAAAATACTACAGAGTATCTCTCCTCCTACACCAATCGATCTAGCTTTATTACCTGTCATAACACCTTTAGAAGTTGAAATTATTGAAGTTCCAAGACCACCAGAAATTCGTGGAATTTCATTTTTATTTACATAAACTCGTAACCCTGGCTTGCTAATCCTTTTAATCTTCTTAATTACAGAAGTTTTTTTATCATCATACTTTAAATCAATTTTAATTGAAGCAAACTTAGTATTTTTAATTAATTCATAGGAATTAATGAAACCTTCTTCCTCCAAAATTTTAGCGATTTCTATCTTAAATTTAGAACTAGGAATTAAAACATTTTTATGTTTTTTTGAAACAGCATTTCTAATTCTAGTTAACATATCTGAAATTGGATCTATAACCATATTAACCTCACTACCAACTGGCTTTTTTAACTCCTGGTATTAGTCCTTGACTAGCAAGTTTTCTAAAAGCATTTCTACTCATACCATACTTTCTTATAAAACCTCGTGGGCGTCCTGTTAGAGGGCATCTATTATATTCTCTAACCTTAAATTTTTGTTTTTTATTAGCTTTAACTATCATTGACTTCTTTGCCATAATTCAAAATGCTCCTTTACTTCTTTTTAAAGGGAAATCCTAATTTTTCCAATAATATTAATCCATCATTATCTGACAAAGCAGTTGTAACGATAGTTATATTAAGCCCTTTACTCCTTGATGTTTTTGTCGGATCAATTTCAGGAAATACAAGATGATCTTGAATGCCTAAGTTATAATTACCTCTTTTATCAAAAGCTTTCCTTGAAATACCTCTAAAATCTCTAACTCTTGGTAATGCAAGATGTAGTAATTTCATTAGAAATTCATACATTTTATTTCCTCTTAATGTTACTCTAGCACCTATTGAAGATCCTTCCCTAAGTTTAAAGCCAGCTTCTGACTTTTTAGCTTTTGTAGGTACAGCTTTTTGATTTGCAATTTTTGACAACTCTTCAACAGATTCTTCAATTAATTTTGAATCTTTACCCGCATCAGACATTTTACCTAAACCCATATTAATCGATACTTTGACAATTTTGGGAATCTCCATTTTATTTTTTAGATTTATATCATTTAAAATATCAGGAGCCAGATTTTTATATAAAACTTTTAAATTATCCATTCTCTACTACTCTCACATTTGAAATATGTATTGGCTTTTCTTTATTTATAATTCCACCAGTTTGATTCTGCTGATTTGGTTTTACATGTCTTTTAGCAACATTTATGTTTTCAATGATTACCTTGTCATCTTTTGGAAAAACATTTAAAACCTTACCAACCTGACCTTTATATTTTCCAGCTATGATTTTAACCTCTTGTCCTTTTTTAGGTTTATTATTCTTTCCCATTTTTAAAGGACCTCCGGGGCTAATGATACAATTTTCATAAAACCCTTATTTCTTAATTCTCTAGCAACTGGACCAAAAATTCTTGTTCCAACTGGTTGGTTTTCTTTATTTATTAATACTGCTGCATTATCATCAAATCTAATATATGAACCGTCTGGTCTTCTCAATTCTTTTTTTGTCCTAACAATAACTGCTTGAAAAATTTTACCTTTTTCAACTTTTGAATTTGGAATAGCAGCTCTAATAGATACTGTTACAATGTCACCAATTCTGGCGTATCTCCTGTAAGAACCGCCCTTAAGATTTATTACATTCAATTGTTTTGCACCTGAATTATCTGCAGAAACTAATTGAGTTTCAGTTTGAATCATAAGGCTTCTCCTTTATTAATAACTTCTACCAACTTCCATCTTTTACTTTTGCTTATTGGTTTTGTTTCAATTGCTCTAATTTCATCACCAACTTTAGCTTCGTTTTTCTCATCATGAACATGGAACTTCTTCTTCATAACAACAATTTTATTATATATTCTATTTTTATTTGATGTCTCAGTTTGAACTGTCACTGTTTTATCAGATGAATTTTTAATAACAACACCTTTTAATTCTCTCATTCTACCTCTAGACATTTTCATCTCCTCTTCTGGAATTAAGTTCAGTTAAACACCTTGCAATATCTTTTCTAATTTTAGAAAAAGTATTTGAATCAAAATCCCCTTGATTTAACTTAGAAATTTTTGATTTTAAAATTGAATCTTTAAGTTCAATTATTTTCTTCTCAATTTCTATAGTATCTAATTTTTTAATTTCAGACATTTTCATTATATTAATAAACCTCTTGTCCTAACAACCACTCTAGTTCTAACAGGTAGCTTTCCTGAAGCTAACCTTAAAGCTTCTCTGGCTAGTTCTTCATCAACACCTGCTATTTCAAACAACATTGTTCCTTTTTTTATTGGTGCTACGTATCTGTCTATATCACCTTTACCTTTACCCATTCTTACTTCTGCAGGTTTCTTTGAAACCGGTTTATGAGGAAAGATTCTAATCCATAACTTTGCGCCTCTTTTAACTTTACGTGTAATAGCAATCCTTGCAGCTTCAATTTGTCTTCCAGTAATTCTAGAGAAATCAATGGATTGCAAACCGTATTCCCCAAAAGATACTTTATTACCTTTGGTAGCTACTCCACGAACTCTTCCCTTATGTACCTTTCTATGTTTACTTTTTTTAGGCTGAAGCACTGGACACCTCTTTTATATTTTTTTCTTTTCTTTTTATAACTTCACCTTTAAAGATCCAAACTTTAATTCCAATAATTCCATATGTAGTAAGGGCTTCGGCAAATCCATAATCTATATCCGCTCTCAATGTACTTAACGGAACTCTACCTTCTCTATACCATTCACTTCTTGCAATCTCGGCACCACCAAGTCTTCCAGAAACCATAACCTTAATGCCAATTGCACCTAGTCTTAATGCTGAGGACATACTTCTTTTCATGGCTCTTCTATATGCCACTCTTCTTTCAAGTTGAAGTGCTATATTTTCTGCAACCAGTTGAGAATCTATTTCAGGTCTTTTGACCTCTCTTATATCAATATAAACATCTTTTCCTGCCATCTTGTTTAACTCTTTCCTTAGAAGTTCTATGTCTACACCTTTCCTACCTATCAGTAATCCTGGCTTTGAACAGTAGACTACTAAACGAATTTTTTCATCAGAGGATCTTTCAATTTCTAATTTAGATATTCCAGCTTGAAAAAATTTTTTCTTTACATGAGTTCTTATTTTTAAATCCTCATGAAGATAATCTTTATATTTTGACTTGTTCGCAACAAACCAATTGGAGGACCAGTTACGAGTAATTCCTAAGCGAATAGATATTGGATTAACTTTTTGTCCCATTAGTTAACTTCCTCCTTTAAAATAATTGTAATATGGCTTGTTCTTTTATATCTTTTAGTTGCTCTTCCCATAGCTCTTGCTTTAAATCTTTTAAATATAGGCCCTTCCGTACTATATGCTTCAGAAATAACAATCTTGTCGGTGTCAGTAAAACCCTTTTCATAAGCATTTGAAACAGCTGACTTAAGTGTTTTTGAAACTTCTGTTTTAGCAGCTTTGTTTAAATTTTTTAGAAGCATAAATGCATAATCTACTTTTTTTCCCCTAATTGCAGTTAAAACAGCATTAACTTTTCTAGGAGTTCTTCTAATGTATTTATTGATTGCTTTAGAAATCATTATCTGCCCACCTTAGATTTTTTATCGCCGCCCGCATGAGATACAAATGTCCTGGTTGGAGAGAATTCACCTAATTTATGTCCTAGCATATATTCAGTAACATAAACCGGAACAAACTTCTTGCCATTATATACAGCAAAGGTTAATCCAATCATTTCAGGGACTATCATAGACCTTCTAGACCATGTTTTTATAATCTTTTGACTATCTTCTTCTTTAGCTTTTGTGACCTTTTTCATTAATTTTTCATCAACGAAAGGCCCTTTTTTGACTGATCTGCCCATAAATTACCTCTTATCCATCCCGTATCCTATTCTTCTTCTTTTAACTATTAATTTATCAGTTTTTGGATTATTTCTTGTTTTCTTACCAATAGTTATCCAACCCCATTTTGAAACTGGATGTGGATTACCTCTTGCTGCCTTTCCTTCACCACCGCCATGTGGATGATCTACAGGGTTCATAGCAACTCCTCTAACCTTAGGCCTTCTACCTAAATATCTTTTCCTACCAGCTTTACCAATAACAATTTGATTATGTTTCTCATTACCTAATTTACCTACAGTTGCACGACAGTTAGACAATATCTTTCTAGTTTCACCTGATGATAATTTAATCTGAGTTAAAGAATCTTCGGTGCCTAAAACTGTTGCATAAGCACCAGCAGAACGAGCGATCTTTCCACCGCCTTTAGGAGACATTTCAATATTATGAACTAGAGTCCCTTCAGGTATATTTTTTAAAAGTAAAGAATTTCCTATTTGAATTTCTGTTTTGTCTGATGAAATTATTTTATCACCAACTTTTATATTTAAGGGAGCTAGAATATATCTTTTTTCTCCATCTATATAATTGATTAAAGCAATTCTTGATGACCTATTTGGATCATACTCAATAGTTTTAACAGTACCGGAGACATTAAATTTATCTCTCTTAAAATCTATAATTCTATATAACCTTTTTGCCCCACCACCTCTGCTTTTTGAAGTAATTCTTCCATTATTATTTCGACCTTTCTTTTTATGAACTGATTTTAAAAGAGGTTTATGCGGAGTAGAAGATGTTACCTCATCAAAATCAGCCGATGTCATAAAACGTCTTCCAGGACTAGTTGGTTTATATTTTTGTATAGCCACTTTATACTCCTTGTATTAACTCAATTTTTCCTTCACTTAATGTAATGTATGCTTTTTTTTGCTTTGATCTTTTTCCAACAACTCTTCCACCTTTTTTAACAAATTTTCCAGGTTTAGTAGATGTTCTAATATCCTTTACTTTTACATCAAAAAATTTCTGTATTGCGTCCCTTATTTCATTCTTATTAGATGATGGTAAGACTTCAAAAACATAGCATTCTGACTGACCTAATGCAGCAGTCTTTTCTGTCATTAAAGGTTTAATTAAAATATCAGATATAAATTTTTTCATTTATTTAACTCTCTCAATAAGTACATTTAGTGATTCTTTGGAAATTAAAACTGAGGAATAATTTAATAAATCATATACATTAACACCGTTTGGATGAATCAACTTAACATTTTGTAAATTTCTTGATGATAATTCTAAGTTTATATTATCAGCTTCATTAATTAACAAAATTTTCTTACCTAAAGAAAAATTATTTAATTTTGTAACAAGATCTTTTGTTTTAGGCGACTCAATTTCGAAAGAATCTATTACCATCAATGATCCATCATCCAATTTATACTGAAGTGCATTTTGCAATGCTAGCTTTCTAATTTTCTTTGGAATAGAATATGACCAATCTTTTGGACTTGGGCCAAATATTACGCCACCTCCTCTCCAAATTGGAGATGTTCTTGTACCAGCTCTAGCATTACCTGTGCCTTTTTGTTTGAATGGTTTTTTACCACTTCCTTTTACTAAAGCTCTATTTTTAGTAGAAACAGTACCTGCACGTTTTTTAGCTAATTGCCATTTTACAACTTGACTTACAACAGTTTTGTTAATTTCCTTAAAATTTGAAGTATCAAGTTTATGTTTTCCGACACTATTGTTTTCTAAATTAAATATCTCTAAATCCATTACCTTTCCTTGTATGATTAACATAAACCAATGAGCCTTTTGAACCAGGTATTGATCCTTTAATAAATATTAAGTTTTTGTCTAAATCAATTTTTAATATTTCAAGTCCTTGAATGGTAGATTTCTTACCGCCATATCTACCAGCCATTTTTTGTCCTTTCCAAACTCTACCAGGATATGCACAAGCACCAATTGATCCACCAGATCTTTGATTTTGAGGTGTACCATGAGTATGTCTCAACCCAGCAAAATTATGTCTTTTTATAACACCAGAAAAACCTTTACCTTTAGAATTAGAGGTAACATCTGCTATATCTCCAGCTTTAAAAATATCAGCTTTAATTTCCGTTCCAGGCTTAATTTCAGTATCTTCTAATAAATCAAATTCTTTTATAAATTTTAAAGGCTTTACATTTAATTTTGAGAGATATGATAATTTTGGTTTATTTAATGAAGACGGTTTTATATCTTCAAAACCAACTTTGAGTGAAACTTTATGATTTTTTGAATTTTTTTCTAATGCATAACAAGGCCCAAGTTTAACCAAAGTAGTTGGTATTACTCTTCCATCATCAAGAATAGAATGAGTCATACCCAACTTAATTCCCATAAGTCCGCTTAATCGAAGAGATTGTATAGCATCATTTACAGAATTCTCGGAATTTGGAACGGCATCTTCTTGAGATACTTCTGTATTTTCTATATTTTCTGTATTTTCTTCAGACATCATACACCTTGTAATTTTATCTCTACTTCTACACCAGACGCAAGATCAAGTTTCATCAAAGAATCAATTGTTTGCTGTGTAGGTTCAAGAATATCTACTAGGCGTTTATGGGTCCTCATTTCAAAGTGTTCTCTTGAGTCCTTGTAAACATGGGGGGCTCTTAAAACACACGTTCTAGAAATATCCGTTGGTAACGGAATAGGACCTGCAACCTTAGCTCCTGTTCTCTTCACAGTATCAACAATATCAAATGTTGATTTATCTAAAAGCTTATGATCAAAAGATTTAAGCTTTATTCTTACTTTTGGTGCGGTTTCCATATTTTTTACTCTGTTATTTTACTAATAACACCAGCTCCTACTGTCCTTCCACCTTCACGAATAGAAAACTTTAATCCATCGACCATAGCTACAGGACAAATTAGTTCAACGTTCATTTTTGTATTATCACCTGGCATAACCATTTCAACATTTTCACCTAATTCTATTGAACCAGTTACATCAGTAGTTCTAAAGTAAAATTGTGGTCTATATCCTTTAAAGAAAGGTGTATGTCTTCCACCTTCTTCTTTCTTTAAAACATAAACTTCAGCTTCAAATTTTTGATGGGGTTTGATTGAGCCTGGAGCACAAAGAACTTGTCCTCTTTCAACCTGATCTTTCTCTACACCTCTTAATAAAACACCAACATTATCTCCAGCTTCTGCATAATCTAATAATTTTCTAAACATTTCAATTCCAGTGGCTGTTGTTTCTTGAGTATCTTTAATTCCAACAATTTCAATTTTATCTCCGACGTTTAACTTCCCTTGTTCAACTCTTCCTGTAACAACAGTTCCTCTTCCTGAAATAGAAAAAACGTCTTCAATTGCAAGTGAGAATGGCTTATCAACATCTCTAGTAGGCTGTGGAATCCACTCGTCAACTTTAGACATTAATTCAATAATAGCTTTTTCACCTGTCTCGGGGTCTGAATTTTCTACTGCAGCTAAGGCAGATCCTGAAACTATAGGAGTATCATCTCCCTCAAAACCGTATTCATTTAGTAATTCTCTTACCTCTAATTCAACTAGTTCTACTAGTTCTTTATCTCCACCAAGTTGATCAACTTTGTTCAAGAAAATAACGAGTCTAGGAACTCCAACTTGTCTCGCTAAAAGGATATGCTCTCTTGTTTGAGGCATGGGTCCGTCTGTTGCACTAACAACTAATATTGCACCATCCATTTGGGCGGCACCAGTAATCATATTTTTAACATAATCAGCGTGACCAGGACAGTCAACGTGAGCATAATGACGAGATTCAGTTTCATATTCAACATGAGCAGTATTAATTGTAATACCTCTTTCTTTCTCTTCCGGTGCATTATCTATATCTTCATAAGACATTGATTCACTACCACCAGCTTTAGCTAGAGTCATAGTAATTGCAGCGGTTAATGTTGTTTTTCCATGGTCTACATGACCAATTGTTCCTATATTACAGTGAGGTTTATTCCTCTCAAATTTTTCTTTAGACATTTTATATGTCCCTCCTAAATAACAATGATTATGCTTCTTTTAATTTCAACTGTTCATATATGTTAGCTGGAACATCTGAATAAGTTGAAAACTCCATTGTAAATGTTGCACGGCCTTCTGTCAAGGACCTCACATCAGTGGCATAACCGAACATTTCTGACAAAGGTACTTCACATTGGACACCTTGTAATTCTCCACGCAATTCAGTACCTTGAACCTTTCCCCTTCTAGAACTTAAATCACCAATAACTGTTCCCATAAAATCCTCAGGACACACAACTTCAACTTTCATCATAGGTTCAAGGACAACAGCACCAGCTTTTTTTACCGCGTCTTTAAATGCTAAAGACCCTGCAATCTTAAAAGCCATTTCAGATGAATCAACATCATGAAATGATCCATCATAAAGCGTAACTTTCACATCAACAACTTCATATCCTGCAACTACACCGCTAAACATTGCTTCTTGAATCCCTTTTTCAACTGCTGGTATAAATTCTCTAGGAATAGCTCCACCTTTAATCTCATTTACAAATTCAAAGCCACCACCAGTATCCATTGGTTCTATTCTAATTTTTACGTGTCCATACTGACCTTTACCACCAGTTTGTTTTATATACTTTTGTTCAGCTTCACTTGAGCCTCTAATAGTCTCTCTATATGCAACCTGAGGTGCACCTACTTTAGCCTCAACATTAAATTCTCTTTTAAGCCTATCTACAATTATTTCTAAATGTAACTCACCCATTCCTGATATGATTGTTTGATTGGTTTCATGATCAACTTTAACTTTAAAAGAAGGATCTTCAATTGAAAGCTTATTCAAAGCCATACCTAGCTTTTCTTGGTCAGCTTTAGTCTCGGGTTCAATAGCAACCGAAATAACAGGATCAGGAAAATTTAAACTTTCTAAAATTATTGGATTTCCTTTATCACATAAAGTTTCTCCAGTATAAGTATCTTTTAAACCTACAGCAGCTGCAATGTCACCAGCGCCTACAGCAGTAATTTCTTCTCTTTTATCAGCATGCATTTTTAGTAATCTTCCTACTCTTTCAGATGAATTTTTCAATGGATTAAAAACTGATGTACCAGAATTAAGCACACCAGAATATACTCTTATGTATGTAATGGTTCCAACAAAAGGATCTGTCATAATTTTAAAAGCTAAAGCAGACAAAGGTTCCTTATCGTCAGCCTTCCTGTTCATCACTTCTTCTTCATTATCCGGAGAAACACCAGAGATTGGTGGTATGTCTAAGGGAGAGGGTAAATATCTAACTACAGCATCAAGTAATAATTGAACTCCTTTATTTTTAAAAGCTGACCCACATAATACTGGAACAATATTAAGTGCAATTGTTTGATTCCTAATAGCTGATATTATTCTATCTCTATCAATGTCTTTTCCTTCTAAATAATCTTCCATGATAGATTCATCATTATCAGACAGAAGTTCTAACATATTATCTCTTGCAGAAATTGCGTCTTCTTTAATGTCATCGGGAATCTCGACCAATTCAAATTTAGCACCTAATGATTCGCCGTCCCATACCGCTAACTTCATCTCAATCAGATCGACTATTCCATCAAAAATATCATTTTTAAAATATGGAATATGCAATCTTACTGGATTAGATCCTAAACGATCTTTAATTTGATCTACTGTTCTTTGAAAATTAGCACCTGTTCTATCCATTTTATTTACAAAACACATTCTGGGTACTTTATATCTGTCTGCTTGTCTCCAAACAGTCTCTGATTGTGGTTCTACTCCACCCACACTATCAAAAACCACACATGCACCATCTAAAACTTTTAATGACCTTTCTACTTCAATTGTAAAATCTACGTGACCAGGGGTATCAATAATATTTATATCATGGCTATCCCAACTACATGCTGTAGTGGCGGATGTTATAGTAATACCTCTTTCTCTTTCTTGTTCCATCCAATCCATGGTAGCAGCACCATCATGTACTTCTCCAATTTTATAGCTTTTTCCAGTATAAAAAAGAATCCTTTCAGTCGTAGTTGTTTTACCAGCATCAATATGAGCTACGATACCAATATTTCTAGCTTTATTTAAATCTTTCATAATTTTTGATACCTACCATCTATAGTGAGAAAAAGCTCTATTCGCTTCTGCCATTTTAATAGTGTCTTCTTTCTTTTTAAAAGCCCCACCTTTGCTATCTTTTGCATCCATAAATTCAGCAGCAAGCTTAAGGGACATTGATTTACCTGATCTTTTTTTGGCTGCACTTAATAACCATCTAATCGCTAAAGATTGCTTTCTTGCAGGGTTAACCTCTACAGGGACTTGATAAGTAGCACCACCAACCCTTCTTGACCTAACTTCAACTGGAGGTTGAATATTATTCATTGCTTCTTCAAATACCTCTATGGGATCGGAATTTATTCTATCTTTAATGATATTAAAAGAGTCATATATTACAGTTTCAGCAACACTTTTTTTACCATCTAACATTATGGCATTAATAAACTTTGCAACAGTTTTGTTATTATATTTTGTATCTGCAGTTATTTCTGCTTTTTTGATTGGTCCTTTTCTTGCCATATTAATTAACTAGCCTTTGGTCTCTTGGTTCCATATTTTGATCTAGATTGTTTTCGGCCATCAACACCGGTCGTATCAAGAGAGCCTCTTACTATGTGATATCTGACACCAGGTAAGTCTTTAACTCTTCCACCTCTTATAAGGACAACAGAATGTTCTTGAAGCTTATGCCCCTCACCAGGAATATATCCTGTAACTTCAAACCCGTTAGTGAGTCTTATTCTAGCAACTTTTCTTAAAGCTGAATTAGGTTTTTTAGGGGTAGTTGTATAAACACGGGTACAAACGCCTCTTTTTTGAGGATTTTTTTCCATAGCTCTAGACTTACTTTTTTTCTTCTCGATAGAACGAGGATTCTTAATTAATTGACTTATTGTTGGCATTATAACCTCATATTTAATGCATGAAATATGCCACACTTTTAATCTATGTCAAGCTATTTGGTTTTTTTCACAAGGCCCTTTTTACCTATATCATTTCTGTAATGAAAGTTTTTTAATTCTACTTTATTTATAGAGTCATAAACTTTATTAATAGCATCTTCAAGATCGTGTCCTAATGCAGTTATATTTAAAACTCTTCCACCTGAAATAACAACTTTATTATCTAAAAATTTAGTACCAGCATGAAATACAAATTCATCATCAGTATTTTTAAAAGATTCTAATTCTTTAATCTCTCCTCCAGTTTCTGGATTCATAGGATATCCTAATGAGGCTAAAACAACTGAAATAGCTGTTTTTCTTTTCCAAATCAATTGGTACTGATCAATTTGTTTTAAGGCTGTCTGGTAGAACAGATCAAAGATATCTGATTCAATCCTAAAAAGTAAAGGTTGAGTTTCAGGATCGCCAAATCTACAATTAAATTCTACAACACTAGGCTTTTTATTATTAATCATTAAACCAACATATAGAATTCCAGTATATTCAAAATTTTCTTTTTTAAATGCCTCAAAAACTGGATTAATAATTTCATTTAATATTTTTTCTTTAGTTTCTTCATCTATGATTGGTGCCGGAGAATATGCACCCATACCACCCGTGTTAGGTCCTTTATCATCATCAAGTAATCTTTTATGATCTTGTGAAGAGTCTAAACAAAGTATTTTTTCTCCATCTGAAAATACAAAGAAAGATGCCTCCTCTCCTTCTAGAAAACTTTCAATAACAACTTTTTCTCCAGATTTAGAAAAAATTTTGTCTAACATTATTTCTTTTAAAAAAGAATTTGCTTCCTCCATTTCCATACAAACCTTAACACCCTTTCCAGATGCTAAACCATCTGCTTTGATTACAATTGGTAAATTTGATTCATTTAAATATGCTTTTGCTTCATCATATGATGTAAAAGATTTAAAAGATGCAGTCGGAATATTATTTCGTTCCATAAATAATTTCGAAAATTCTTTACTAGACTCTAATTGAGATGCAAACTTACTAGGACCAAAAATCAAAAGCTTATTATCTCTGAACAGATCGACAATACCAAGCGATAAAGGTTGTTCAGGTCCAACAATTGTAAAATCTATTTTTTCTTTTAATGCAAATTCTAAAAGTTTATTAATGTTATCAGCAGGAATTTCTACATTTTCAGCAAATTCACTAATACCAGCATTTCCAGGTGCACAATATATTTTTTTTACTTTATTACTTTTAGCTATACCCCAACAAATTGCATGTTCACGTCCACCTGATCCAACTACTAAAACTCTCAACTTAAATCTCCTTTATTTTAATTATAATTTCATTTTCAAACTCAGGGAAATAATTACTAATTAAACTGAGATCAAATTTACTGAGAATCGACGAATTTGATTCTCTTGCTAAAAGAAATTCAAAACTTAATTCAATTAATTTTTTTTTAGATATTTTTTCTAATGTAAGTTTTTTATAATAAGATGATTCCAATGATACATTATGTTCTGTTTTTGAACTTGACTCTACAATAACATTATAGCTTGTCTCACTAATTTCCAAAATTTTTATAATCATACTTTCTTAAGGGGCCTAAAATAAAAATCAATTAAAATCATATGTGGTACCGTTAAAGCTGCCAATCCGATAAAAAGAATCTTATACGTAAGTTCAACAAAATCAAAAGAATCCTTAAATAATTCATATACAATAAATCCTATTAGCCAACTAGATAGAGTAAAAAGTAAAAAAGTATAAAAAATCTTCTTATTTGTCATTTTGTTTTTAAGTTGAGGAACTATTCTTCCAAAATGATTAATAGTATGTATAAAGCAAAAATAGAAAGAAAATGCTAATAAGGGTGGTAAAAAAACTACAAATATAAAAATAAAAAAAATCTTTATTAAAAATTGAGTAGAAAATTTATCAATTTTATTGATGAAATATGGTACCGATAGAATCCATAAATATGAAGAGTATTCAATAAAATACCAAACCATGTCTGTACGTTCAGATAAGTATAAGAAGATATTATTAACATCATCTCTATTTAATAGAGAGGTACCAACAACTACCAACCCGCCAATAAAGAATCCCAAAATATATTTTGAAAAACCACTTTCCCATTCTAAATCACCAATACCAAAATGCATGATGCTAATTATTAGAAAAAATATCAAAGCCAGTTCGGAAAAGTTCAACCATAAAATAACTACTATAAAAGCTATTAAGATATAAACACTTATAAAAATAATTATATTTCTTAACGAATTATTTATTTCAAGACACAAACTAACTGCACCATCAAGGGCTCCATGTGGAAGGCCTACTAGAATTATAAGTATCAGAGAATATAATGTGATGCTATCCATAATTAAATAAACACCTGATGAAAGATTTAATAAATTCCTTAAATGGTAAGTTAAATAACATTTTCATAAAAGGAATAAAATTAATTCTGTTATTCATAAAATCTGACATCTCATTACCATTAAAAGACTTTCCGAAAGAATAAAAAATTAAAGGTCCAATGCTGGGTTTTCTTTTAATAACATCTAGAAAAATTTCATCTAAAAAATTAAAAAAATTTGACTGCACTTTTAATGACAAATCATTACTTATATTCAAGAAGAAATTTTTTATTAAAATTGATTGTTTTTGAATAAAAGTGAATGTATATCCAGATGATTTTCGATTAACATTACCATTGATACCAATATTAAAATAAGGTCCTTTTTTAATATTATTGTGTTCCAATGGAATTGATCCTTTTTCAGTCTTAATAATATTATATTTTTTTATTTTATATATATCATAAAGATATGATTCTAAAGTTTTTTTATAATAGATTTCGTCTTCAATGTTGTACGAATAAATCGTTGGCTCAATCAATGCAATTTTTTTTGTAAATGGTAAAACATATACAAACTGCATACCTTTAGATTGATCACATCTGAAATCCATTAAAGTTAAGACTTCATCATCAAAACAATCAGTTTCAGTTTTAATTAAAAAACCTTTAAAATGCTGTAAGAAAATATTTTTAGATTTATTTGTATATCTAGAATCAAAAATAAAATCAGAAATAATTTCATCATTATTTTTATTATAAATTTTATTATTAATTTCCATTATATCCTCTTTTAATATTCTTATATTTTTTTTATTAGTATTCTGCTTACAATATGAAATCCAATTATGTCTTGTAGTTACACAATATGGATGACTAGAGGATTCAAAAAATTTTTCACCATCTTGAGTTGAAATTTTCCACTTATTCCATTTGCCACTCAAAATATTATCTGGAATATCTTTATCATATTCCCAATATCCCCAGAAATTATTTATTCCTTGATTCTTTCCGATGAAAAAATCAATTTCAATATTACTTACATTTTTTAATTTATTTAAAAGACTATATCCTGCACAACCTCCCCCAATGATAGAAATTGTTTTACTTGAACTCATTGTATTTTCTCTTTAAAAATTAAATAAAATTCAGAAATTATAGACTTAAGAGTTATGTACAACTTTTCATAATTTTTTACAAAGTGCCTATAAGATGACCAATTATAATTTTCTTTTTTAATTTTTTTCCCAATCTCTCTATAAATATTTGCTGCAACTGCGATACACAATCTAGACCTAAGTGGTAAATAGGAATATCCTTTTTTTGCATCTTCATAATATTTTTCTGCTAATTCTATTGTTTTTTTTATTCCATCTTTAACTGACAAATAGGCAACTGATTCAATACAATCAGACTTACCAATTATTAATTTAGGTTCAATGCCGTTTGTCCAAGATGAAGGTAAATATCTTCTGTTACTTAATGCATCTTCATAGACATCTCTAGCAATATTGGTCAATTGCATTGCTATACCGAGATTAGTAGCAGGTATAGTTGCATGCTCATTTTTTACATTTAAAATTGGACACATCATGACACCTATTGTTCCTGCAACTCTATAACAATAATTTAACAATTCATCCTGGGAGTCAATTATTACATTATCCTTCTGATCAAATATTAAACCAGTGATAAAATCTTTAAAATTCTTATTCATTAATGAATCATTCTTAATATATAGAAAAAAATCTTTATGTTTTTCTAATCTGTAAGGCAATTCATTATTTTTACTCATATCAAAAAAATCATAAAGTTTTTTAAAAAATTCATTTTCATTATTTTGATTATCAGCGATATCATCTAATTCTCTTAAAATAAAATACAAATTATATATTTTATCGTTTTTATTTCTATTTAAAATCCTACTAGCCCAATAAAAACTTTTTCCATTATTTTTAAATTTTTCAATTTTTTCATTAAGCATTTTTATTTCTACTTATAATATTTTCTACTACTTTTGCAGATGATAAAACACCTGGAATACCAGCTCCAGGGTGAGCGCCAGCTGCAGAAAAATAAATATTTTTAATTTTAGAATCTTGATTATGATATCTAAACCAGGCTGATTGATAAAATATAGGTGCTATTGAAAAGCCTGCTCCATGCATTGATCTATAATCATTTTTAAAATCTATAGGAGTCATATAAGATAAATCTTTAATGTTTGATTTTAAATTTGGCATTATGGTTCTTTCTAATTCATTAATAATATTATTTTTTAAATTATCTCCTTCTACTTTCCAATTTATGCTTGATCTTAAGTTTGGTACAGGGCATAAAACATAATAGCTATCACAACCTTCTGGCGCAAAAGTTGAATCAGTTGCAGTTGGCCTATGAAGATAAAGTGAAAAATCATCTGGCAAGTCTTTTTCTTTAAAAATATCATTTAAAAGACCCTTAAATCTTTTCGATAACCAAATAGTATGATGAGCTATATCCTTATATTGATTATTTGTACCAAAAAACAAAACAAATAAACCCATGGAATAAGTCATTAGGCTATCAGGTAATATCGGGTTTATAAGATTTCTTTTTTTCGGTTTTAGGATTTCAGAGTAGAAAGTGGGAGGATCGCCATTGAAAATTATATTATCAAAAAAATATTCTTTTCCATTCGATGTTATTGCTTTGTAAGCAATAGAATTTTTATGTTCTACTGATTTGATATCCTCATTCAAACAAATTCTTACACCTACTCTATTTAATAAATTTGTTAGTTCCTCAACTAATTTTCCCGTTCCTCCCATACAAAAAAATACTCCCCATTTTCTTTCTAAATAATGAATCAATGAGTAAATTGATGTTGTTGTATATGGATTACCACCTACTAGTAAAGGATGGATTGAAAAAGCAGATCTAATTTTTGAATTTTTAATATATTTTGAAACGATATCATATACGCTTAAATAACTTTTTAACTTTAATAGTGATGGAACTTGCTTAATCATTGTCCAAAAGGATAAAAATGGCTGGTCCGATAATTTTGTAAATCCAATCTCAAATATTTTTTTAGATTCTTCTAATAGACGATCATATCCCTCAGAATCGCTCTTGGAATATTTAGATATTTCCTCTTTTGTTTTATTGATTGATGATGAATAATCGAAGCTTGAACCATCATGAAAGTAAAATCTATACCATGGTTCTAAAGGTTTAAAATCTAAATAATCTTCAATATTTTCATCAAAAAGATTAAATAATTCTTTAAATAAAAAAGGTGCAGTTATAACTGTTGGGCCTGTATCATATTTATATCCATTCCTGTCTATGACCTGAGCTCTTCCACCTAACTTTGATAGTCTATCAATGATTGTTACATCATGACCCAAAGCTTTCATTCTTAAAGCTGCAGCAATACCCCCAAAACCTCCACCTACTACTAAAGTTTTATTAATTTTCATTTTTAAAATTATAAGGTAAAAAAGGGTTTATATCATTGATACAAACCCTTTAATTTTTTTAAGCATCAGCTTGTGTTGTAGCAGCAGCCCATATTGCTAAACAAAAACCAATTTTATTTATAAAATCTGCAACGTTATAAACTATATTTAGAGTATCTGCATCAGCACCACCACCGGTCATATATCCTAAGAAATAACCTAAAGGATAGATAGCCCAGCCAATGGTTACAATCCATTTCATTGTATTAAATGCGGATTGAACAGCAGGTGCAGCTTTAGAAGCACTAGCACTTGCTTCGCCTGAGAAGATCTCATACAGGATATAAGCCCAACCACCCATTCCTACAACAAAACCAATTGTTGTATCAATGAAGCCAGCTTCGCCTAAATAACCTGCAACAACCATAACAACAGTACCGATTAGAAGTCTCCAGAAGACACCAAGTGATACAGCTGTAACAGCAGCTAATATGAGATAGAATTCAACCATTTGAAGTGGAACGGTTACAATCCAGTCAACGTATCTGAATACAGTTGGAGATGAACCTGTAGAAGCCCACACTTCTCTCATATAGAAATAGTGTACGCCTGCAACCAAACAAATAAGACCACCAACTACTAATGATGTTCTAAACTTACCTTGAACTCTTAGAGACTCTAGGAAGAAGAAAGCAGTAGCGGCTACCATTGCGACTGAAATAATCCAGAAAGAAATTCCAACAGGATCATTAGGGGCTAAATTTGTTCCAGCGAATGATACTAGCGGCATGCAAGCAATAATTGCGGAAAGTAAAAAGTAATTTACATACTTTGACATGTAAAAGACCTCCCTAATTAAGTTAAAGATGAATTTACCCTAAATAGTTAAAATGACAATACTTTATTCCATAAGAATATATTTCACTGTAAATTAGCTATATTTACATATTAAGAAATAAAATTATTTAGTAAATAGTATTTAATAAGGAGAACAACAATGAACATAAAAAAATTAGCAATTTCAATGAATATATTGTTATTAATAATGTGTGCTGGATTTTTTATTAGTCATGGTTTGCCTAAAAGTTGGATTCTATGGACTTCAACATCAGTTTGGTTTTTAGCACCAATCGTGAATCTGTCATATATTTATAGAAAATAATCAAAAATATGCACACTGTCCAGGTAAGCTCATTCTACTGTGACAACCTTGGCTAAATTTCTTGGTTGATCTATGTTAAGTTTTTTACTTTTTGCTAAATGGTATGAAAAAAGCTGCAAAATAATTAAATATAATATAGGAGCCATATCATTTTGAAAATCTGGAACTGCTATCACGTCAATTTTTGATAAAGTTTTTGGATCGAGTTTTTTTACAACCGTATCGGGAGCAATCAGAAAAATATTATTCGTTCGAGAAATAACTTCATTTAAGCTAGAAATTTCACTATGTATCGTCTCTTTTTTATTCGATACTAAAAAAATAACAGGGAATTTATTATCAAATAATGCAATAGGTCCATGTTTGATTTCAGATGATGGAGCTCCTTCTGCATGAATATATGATATTTCTTTTATTTTTAAAGCTGCTTCACACGCTATAGGGAAATTATAATTCCTACCTAAAACAAAAAGGTTTTTAAATTTTGAATATTTTTTTGATAACTTTATGATTTCTTTTTCATAAGAAAATAATTTATTAATCACAGAGCTTGATGGAAATACTAAATTATTATTATCTTTAGATAAAATTTTTGATATTATATTCAAAACTAATATTTGAGAGGAGAAAGTTTTAGTAGCTGCAACTCCTCTTTCTAAACCTACATTAAGATTAATATTATATTTTGATTCTCTTACTAATCTTGAATCATCATTATTAACTATTGATAATGAGTTTGAAAAGAATTCCTTCTTGGATTCAATCAGTGAGCAAATATCAGCGGTTTCACCACTTTGAGAAATAAATATAAATAATTTATTTTTATTATTTAAAAAAAAATTAAATTCGGAAGGACGGTAAACGGATGTAGGAATATTTGAGTTTTTTTCTAAAAAAGCTTTTGCCAATAACCCCGCATTATATGAAGATCCACACCCAATAATATTAATCTCATTAGGCTTTTTAATTTTTCTAACCACTTTATAGATTTTTTGAATATTTTTACCATAAGTTGAAATTATTTTTTTTTGATCTTTAATTTCAGAATATGTATAACAACTTGAGACAACTTTAGGTTTTTTAAAATTTGAATCAACAATTTTTTTTAAAACTATTCTTTTATTTTTCTTATTGTAAAGAGCTGTATTTTTATTGGTAATATGAATTATATCGTTATTATCTAAATAATAATATCCTTTTAGTGAATTCGACATTGCATTTACATCAGAGGAAAAAACTTTTTCACCATTATTTTTTATCCCAAAGTAAAGTGGCGTGTTATTTTTGTATGCTGCTAATTCATTGATATCCTTTCCTATATTTGAACATACAAATGCATTTGACCCTTTAATCAATTTAATTGTTTTTTTTACGGCGTTAATAAAGCTATTAGATTTACAATAATTATAAATTAATAAAAGAATCATTTCTGTATCAGTATCTGTTTTAAATTTTACATTTTTAAAGATCTTATTTTTTTTTAAATCATCATAATTCTCAACAACACCATTATGGACAATAGATAAGTTTTCAATGATATGAGGATGACAGTTTTTAATGTTTGGTTTTCCGTGTGTTGCCCACCGGGTATGACCAATAAGTAAACTCGAAGACTCCTCTTTTGATATTTTTAATTTCAAATCATCAATTTTTGAAAGTGTTTTATAAGATTTATATTTTTTATTTTTATCAAGAGTTACTAGACCCGCTGAATCGTATCCTCTATATTCGAGTTCTTTTAAAGAGATTAAAAAATCTGAACATAATATTTTATTTGTTGATAATGATGAGTATATTCCACACATTTATTTCTTCTTGGGCTTCCTTTTCCAGTTTGGAAGATGTTTTTCTTTAACTCTTGTTATACCTAGACTTCCATCAGGTAAATCTTTTGATAATACTGTTCCTGCACCAGTTGTAGATTCTTTTCCTATGATTATAGGAGCTACTAACTTAGTATCACTACCCAGAAATACGTTATCTTTAATAACTGTTTTATGCTTTTCAAACCCATCATAATTACAAGTAATACTTCCTGCCCCAACATTTACGTTTGAACCCATTTCAGTATCACCAATGTAAGATAGGTGTGGAACTTTAGAATTATCACCTATAGTACTTTTTTTAATCTCTACAAAATTTCCAATTTTAGTATTTGATTTCAGCACAGTCGATGGCCTTAAATTACTAAATGGTCCAATCTGTGAGTTTGTTCCTATTTTTGAATTTATGATATTTACAAAAGGTTTAATAATAGAATTTGATTTAATAACACTATCTTTTATATATACATTTCCAACAATCTCTACGTTGGATTCAATTGAAGATTGACCTTCTATGATTACATTTGAACCAACTTTAATATTTTTTGACAGCTTAACAGAAGGTGAAATATGAATTGTTGAAGGATCGGTTAATGTTATATCTTTTTTTAAGCATTCATAATAAAAATATTTTCTATCAATTTCATGTGCTTTATACAGTTCTTCAGTATTATTTATATTTAAAAATCTTGCTTTATCAATAACATTGTAAGATATAATTTTTTTTCTATCATTTGAATAGATTTCAACCATGTCTGTTAAATAATATTCTTTCTTGATATTTTTTTTAAGTGTCTTAATTTTAGTAATTAGATTTTTAGATTTAAAGATATAAAGTCCACAGTTTATTTCATTAATTTTTTTTTCTTCTTTACTGCAATTTTTCTCTTCGATTATTTTAATAATTTTATTTCTTTGCCTGATAATTCTTCCATAATCGGTCGGGTCATCTAATGATGATGTAGCTAGTAATAAATCAGCAGAGTTCCTAATAAATGTTTTTAAAGAATTATTAATAATTTCATGACTTATAAAGGGTGTGTCACCATTTAAAACTATAGACGTTGAATTAGTACTAATTTTTTTTGAAGCTATCTTAACTGCATGTCCAGTTCCATTTTGATTATTTTGAGTTACAAAATGTAAATTTTTATATCCTAGCTTCATGGCTTCGTTAATTACCATTTCTTTTTTATAGCCAACAACTATTATTATCTTTTGTGGATTAACTTTTTGAATAGTTTCAAGAGTTCTAGAGAGAATACTTTTACCGTTAATTTTTAATATAACTTTAGGTACATTTAAACCCATTCTTGAGCTTTTGCCAGCACAAAGAAGTATGATGTTTATATTTTGTTTTGGCATTTATCTTTTAAAAAGGAACATCATCTGAGCTTGAACTACCTACTTCAAAATCATCTAAGAAGCTATCATCACCAATAGCAGATTCACTAGATGAAGATTTTGAATCAACAAATTGAAAGTTGTTTACAAGAACTTCAGTAATGAAACGCTTGTCTCCATTTTGATCCTCAAAAGATCTTGACTCCAGTGACCCCTCTATATAAATTTGATTACCTTTTTTAAAATATTGATTAATCGTTTCAGCTGTTTTTCTCCATGCTACACATCTATGCCATGAAGTTTTATCAATTTTTTCACCACTTTTATTTTTGTAGCTAATTGATGTTGCAATACTGAAGTTTGATACCGGAGTTTGATCTTGTGTATATTTCAACTCAGGGTCAGCACCAAGTCTTCCTAATAAAATTACTTTATTAACGCTTCCCATTTTTTTATTCTATCACCTATATGATTCAAAGCAAAAATTTTTAACTTTCACCTATAAATATTTGTTAAAAATCTATACAATATTTTCCCTGTCATTCCCCAGATCTTATATCCTTTGTATTCAAAGGTATAATCCTTATAAGGTTTATCATATTTAACACTGGTTCTGGGGCTTTTATCAAGCATTGAAATCAATATATTAAATGGCACCCATACAATATCATCCACCTCATCCGAGTTAAGAGTTAATTTGATATTATTTTTCTTAAGATAAAAAATGAAAGGAGATACTAAGAATTTATTAGCCGCCGGATTTACGGGTTTATACTGTTCAAGATTACCTAAGTATTCAGCATCTTTTTTTAGATTGATTCCTACTTCCTCATCTGTTTCTCTAAGGGCGGTTTGAAATAAATCTTTATCATATTTCTCTTTTACACCACCAGGAAATGCCATATGTCCTGAAAAATGGTCACCTTTTCTTTTAGCTCTTTTTATAAAAAGGAGTTCAATATCATCTTCAATATCTCTGATAATTAAAGAGATGGATGAGTATTTATTATTAGAGGTAGTATCTATCTCATAGACGTAGTTTTTATCCATAAGATACTTCTTAATTGGATCAATTAATTTCATTGAATTTAAAAACTATTCAGTTGGTTTTTTAACAGCAACGACCTTGTCTTCAGCTATTTCTCTTAATGCAGAAACAACAGGTTTATTTTTTTCTTTAGATAAAGAAGGTGAACCTGAATGAATTGATTTAGCTCTTTTCATAGCTGCAACTGACAACTCAAACCTATTTGTAACCTTCTCTAAACAATCTTCTATAGTAACTCTAGCCATTTGATTTCCTCACTATTATATTGTTATATAACAACTAATATGAATTCAATTATAAACGATATTAAATACAATGATAGTGGTTTAGTCCCGACAATTGTCCAAGATTATAACAGTGGTGATATTCTTATGTTTGCCTTCAGCAATGAAGAAGCTATAAGAAAATCAATCACTACCAATATTGCGCATTTTTGGAGTAGAAGCAGAAAAGAATTATGGGAAAAAGGATCAACATCTGGAAATAGGCTTAATATTGTAAATATATATATTGATTGTGATAAAGACTGTCTCTTATATACAGTTAATCCTGACGGTCCGGCTTGTCACACAAATACTAAATCATGTTTTAATATCGATATAGATAATAAAGAAAGAGAAGTTCCTTTGTTAGAAACGCAAATAATTAATGAGGTTTTCAAAATTATTGAAGATAGAAAAGAAAATGTTGATAATGGTAAATCATATACACAGTCACTATTTAAAGATGGCTTAAAAAAAATCTTATCAAAAGTTAAAGAAGAGTCTGATGAATCAATAGAAGCATCCGAAAATGGAGAAAGAGATAAAATAATTTATGAATATACAGATCTCTTATATCATATGATGGTAGCAATTTCATATCATAATATTGATATTTCAGAAATTTTTAAAGAACTTGAAAGAAGAATAGGTAAAACAAAAAAAGACTATACTTTAGATGAATGAAGATAATAAGAAAATTGCCTGGAAGCATATAACAAAAACTGGTGATGAACTTAAAGGAAAATTACCAGAATCTCCAAATCATCCTAAGGGAAGGAACCCTTATGCTCATATTTTGGTACTTATAAAAACTAAATTTGGATGTTCCTATAAAGACATTCCAGATGAAAAACTTCCAATTTTAATTAAATTTATAGATTTTGTAAAAGAAAGATCTATTAAAGTATTTTTGTTTTGGATTTATCTTGATATTGATGCTTATATCTATTGTCTCTTTTGATATTCGCTGGCTTATCTTTCTCTTCAACGTACTCTGTAGTAGCAAATTTTCCCTGAATTTCTTTAGGTAAATCTTTAACACCAGGTGGCTTAGGTGGGTTTGTTGATAAGTCACTAGTGTAAGAAAATGAAGAAATAACTCTTTCAACTTTCTGTTTTTTATTACAACATGGACATTTAATATTTTTTTCATCTTCTTCACTCATAACAAGCTCAGAAAATCTAAAATTAGTTACGGAATATAAGGCCATTATTTTTCCATCATTTACATAAAGATCAATATCAATATCGGAATCCATAGCCTCTCCAAATCTTGCAATTTCTTTTTCTTTATCAAGGTCTACAAGTATTATTAAATTTATATTTGAATACTTTTTTACAATTGATTCGATTGTTTTCTTAGTTGGTTTTTTTTCAATAGAAACTATTGAATCTAAAATATTTTTTCTTAATGGTACGCATTCAAATTCATATAATGGCATTAACTTTCTCCTTAATCTGATCCATAAGAACCATCATGTTGAGAATTACCAAAATATTGATTTAAATGGTCTTGTCCAACCCAATTAGAAGCTTGCTCTTCATCTTTCATAACTTTGTAATCTTTGTGCCAACTTAAAGGGTCTCCAGGTTTAGGAGCTCTATCTTTAGCTCCTCCTCTTTTTTCAAATATAGCTTTAAAAGCGGAAAAAACTCTATGTATATCTTTACACTTTTTATTGTTAGGGCATTCAATGTCTTCAACTTTATCACCTTCAAAAAAAAGTTCGCTAAATTTAAAATCAATTATTTCAAGATATAGAAACTTTTTTTCATCTAACTTATATCTAAATCTTCTAATACCTTTGTTTCCTTCTTTACCGACAGAAAAAATTGTTTTATCTGTCTTAGGATTTAATAATTCTATATATTTAAAATTTTTATTTTTCTTGTATAAATCTGCGGCATATTTTTTATTAAGATTTTTGACGAGTTTATCAATAGCCTTATTGTAACTAGACATACATTCTCTACATTCAAATTCATATACTGGCATAATTAATCCTTTTAAAAGAGATAATATAGACTAATATAACGAATATGGAAAGTTTTGTTAAATTTGATATAGATAACAAATTGGGATTAATTACTATAGATAATCCAGAAAAAAAGAATGCCTTTACACCAAAAATGATTAAAGAAATAATAAATTTCATTGATTCAATTGAAGAAAATGCTGAAATAACTTGTATATTATTAAAAAGTTCGAATGATAAGATATTTTCTTCAGGATACGACATATCTTCTATTAAGGAAGATTATAATGACAATAATCATCCTTTGATTCAAATTACTCAAAGAATTAAAGAATCTAGTAAAATATTCATAGCGGCCATAAGCGGTCATATTTTCGGTGGTGCTTTAGAAATTGCTATATGTTGTGATTTTAGATTTTTTTCTAAATCCGCAATTTTTTGTATTCCTCCTGCAAGACTAGGGATCCCTTATAGTTATAGCGGGATAAAAAATTTTATAAATTGTATTGGTATTTCAAATACAAGAAGAATTTTTATTACTGCTGATAAATTTGATTCAAAAGATGCTATTAATATGGGAATAGCTAACTTTTTATCAGAAAGTAAAAATACAATCAATGATGCAATTGATTTATGTAAAAAAATTTCAACCAATGCACCTTTATCTCTGAAATTATTTAAGAAATCTATTAATTCTTTTGAAAAATCACAAATACAAAAACAAGAAGATTTTGATGAAATAAAAGATTTAATAAACAAAATACAAAACAGTGATGATTTTATTGAGGGAAGAGAGGCTTTTAATCAAAAAAGAAATCCTAACTTTAAGGGAAATTAAATTATATATTTGAATAATTAAATGCTTTATCTTTAGTTTTTAACCAAGTTGAATCAATTTTTACACGTAAATCTAAATAAATTTTACACTCTAAAAACTTTTCAATTTCAAGTCTGCTTTCTTGACCAATTTTTTTTATCATCTCACCCTTCTTACCTAAAATAATTTGTTTATGCTGAGAACTTTCAACAATAATATATGCTTGAATTACAATTACATTTTTTTTGCTTATTATTTCTTCAATAACTACAGCAGTTCTGTAAGGAACTTCTTTATAAAAATTTACATAAATTTTTTCTCTTATTATTTCAGAAATATAAAATTTTTCTGGTTGATCAGTAACAAAATCATCTGGAAGAATCTTATAATTATTAGGTAAATATTTTTTTAGCTCGTCCATCAAGAAATTAATTCCTTTATTCTCTAATGCACTAATAGGTATATAACTTTTAATAAAATTATAGTCTTTATTTAATGTTTCAATCATTTTTAAAATTTTACTTTTCTTAATTAAATCAATTTTATTAATAACAGCTATACAATTTTTATCTTGAATTTTTCTAAATATTTCTATGTCTTCTGGAATAATTTTTTTAGTAGCATCAATAAGCAATAAAATAAGATCTGCATCTCCTATAGCTTGCATTGAAGATTGAACCATCAATTTATTTAAAAATTTATTACTTTTTTCAATACCGGGAGTATCAAGAAATAAAACTTGAAGCTCGGAGGTATTTAAAACACCCAGAATCTTGTTACGTGTTGTATTTGGTTTATCACTAACTGCAGAAATTCGTCTATCAGTAATTAAATTGATTAGAGTTGATTTCCCCGTATTTGGTCTGCCAATTATCGAAACTGTACCAGACTTAAAATTATCCATTGAAATTCATTATACTCTTTCTTGTAGAGTTTAATAAATAAAGTTAAGATTAAATTCCAATTATGAAAACAAATATGAGAACATCTTATTGTAACGATATTGATGAAAACAATATTGATAAATCGGTTGAGTTATCAGGCTGGGCTTCGACTATAAGAGATCACGGGGGTCTTATATTTATTGATTTAAGAGATAGAACTGGGATTATACAAATTGTTTCTGATCCAGAAATTAATTCAAAAGCTCATGCTATTATGGAGAAAATTAGAAACGAATATGTTATCCAAATTAAGGGCAAGGTAAGAGAAAGAGGTGAAAATAGTATAAATGTAAAGATTCCAACTGGAAGAATTGAAATTATTGTTGAAGAAGTAAATATATTAAATACTTGTATACCATTGCCTTTTCAAATAGATGAAAACATTGACACTGATGAGAACGTTAGATTAAAGTATAGGTATCTTGATCTAAGAAGACCCAATATAAATAAAAATTTCCTCATAAAGAGTCAAACTATGCAAATAGTTAGAAAATTTTTCGAAGATAGACAATTTATTGAAGTTGAAACACCTTATTTGACAAAATCAACCCCTGAAGGCGCTAGGGACTATTTGGTTCCAAGTAGAATATATAAAAATCATTTTTTTGCTTTACCTCAATCGCCACAAATTTTAAAACAAATACTAATGACATCTGGTTTTGATAGATATTTTCAAATTGTAAGATGTTTCAGAGATGAAGATTTGAGAGCAGACCGTCAACCCGAGTTTACCCAAATAGATTTTGAAATGTCTTTTGTTAATGAAGAAAACATCATCGAAACTACCGAGGAACTTATTAAAGAAATTTTCAGTAAAATACTAAATTTAAAATTTGAATCCAAATTTGAGCGGCTTACTTATCAAGAGTCAATGAATAGATTTGGAAATGATAGACCTGATATGAGATTTGGATTAGAACTTACAGATATCACTAATGTATTTAAAGATACTGATTTTAAAGTATTTAAAGATGTTATTACAAACAATGGCACAATTAAATCTATAAAAGTTGAAAATGCTTCAATATCTAGAAAAGATATTGATGAATTAACTTTATATGCTCAAGAACATGGAGCAAAAGGTTTAGCATGGATTAAAGTGAATGAGGATGGTCTTCAATCACCAATTATAAAATTTTTCAGTGAAAGTGAACTCAGTGATTTAAAAAATAAATTAGATTTAAAGACCGGTGATATAGTTTTCTTTGGTGCTGGAGATATAGAAGAAGTTAATAAATACTTGTCTGCAGTCAGACTCAAATTGGGAGAAGATTTAAAACTTATAAATTATGATGATTATAAATTTGTTTGGATTGTTGATTTCCCACTTTTTATTAATGATAAAAATAACCTAACATCCGTTCATCACCCTTTTACAATGCCAGAAGAAAATAATGATTTTAGTGATTTTACTAAAATCAAATCTAAAGCTTATGATATTGTCTTAAACGGAATTGAGCTTGGTGGAGGTAGCATTAGAATTCATAAAAGAGATTTACAAGAAAAAATTTTTGAAATTCTTAAAATTTCTAAAGATGAATATTTAAAAAACTTTGAATTCTTACTAAATGCTCTTGAGAGTGGAACTCCTCCTCATGGTGGGCTTGCTTTGGGATTAGATAGAATCTTAATGCTTCTTACTAAGTCTGATTCAATTAGGGATGTTATTGCATTTCCAAAAACTCAAAAAAGCTCTTGCTTGCTTACAGATGCACCTTCTAAAGTTTTTTCTAAAAATCAGCTGGAAGAACTAGGAATTGAGCTTATTGAAGATGAGGACCAACAATAGTCCCAAAGATTTTGTCTTTTTCAACTGTATTAATAATCACCTCAACAATACTACCTTGGGAGACGTTAGAATTTTCCACCGAAACGTCTATATAATTATTTGTTCTTACTTTGTTATTTTTTTCTTTGATACCTTTTATTACAATATTTTTAAATTTATTAGCGAATTCAAGTTTCATATTATTACTTAATTCTCTCAAAATTTTTGATCTTTTTTGTTTCTCATGGTCATCAACCTTATCTTTACTTATTGAAGCAGGGGTTCCCTTTCTATCTGAATAAGGAAAAACATGTAAATAATTTAATTCTGAATTTTTTATAAAATTAACAGTATTATTAAAGAGATTATTATTCTCACCTGGGAATCCAACAATAACATCTGTTCCAATACAACTTGATGGTAATTTCTGTCTAATATAATTAATTAATTCATTAAATTTTTCAATTTTATATCTTCTTCTCATATTCTTTAAGACTTCTTCATCTCCACTTTGTAAAGAAATATGAAAAGATGGACAAATTTTCTTTGATGAAGAAATTAAATCAATCAAATCCAAGCTTGTATCAGCAGGATCTATAGAGCTCAAGCGAATGTTAGGAATATCTGTTTCTTTATCTATGAGATTTAAAAGTTTTTCAAATGATGATCCAATATCTTTTCCATAGCTAGACAAATGAATTCCAGTTAAAACAACTTCGTTAAAACCCAAACGATTCAATCGATTAATTTTTTCAATTACTTTAAATTCTTTAAGACTTCGTGATCTACCTCTTGCAAAAGGAATAATACAGAATGAACATCTATAATTACAACCATCTTGTACCTTAAGAAAGGCCCTTGACCTATTCTCATATATATTTTCAAAATCATCATCAAATTCTCTAATATCAAATATGTTTGAAATTATTCTTTTATGATATCTTTCTGGTTTAGAAAGAACTTTAGGAATTAAATATTTATTAGCATTGTCGACAACTAAATCTATATTCTCAAGATGATTTAATTTTTCTGGTGAAGTTTGTGCAAGACATCCAGTTACAAGAGTAATAATTTGAGGATTATCTCGTTTTAATTTTTTGAGATCCTTAAAAAACTGATTATCTGTATTATCTGTTACTGTGCATGTATTAATTATACAAAAATCAGACAAAGATTTATCAGTAACAACTTTAAAATTATCAGGTAGATTTGAGATAATTTTATCCGTATCAAACTGATTTACTTTACATCCATAAGTTATAAAACTAACTGACTTCTCTGGTTTCACTTATCCACCCTCCACCAACTACTTGAGTTCCAGAATAAAAGACAATTGCCTGACCAGGGGTTAATGCTCTTTGTGGTTCTTTGAACTTAACAAATATATTATTTGAATCAATAAAATTGATTTTTACTTCAGCTTCGGGGCTTCTATATCTTACTTTTGCAGAAATATTAAGGTTTGGTATTTCCTCTTTATTAACAGACCAATTTAAATTTGATGCATATAAAAAATCAGAATAAAGGTCAGATTCCTCCCCTACTATTACATCTGAATTATTATAATTAATTGATACTACATACTTCGGTGAATCTGAGGATATTCCGAGCTTTCTTCTCTGACCAATTGTGAAATTTTGAATACCATCATGTTCACCTAATTTGTTTCCGTCTAAATCTTTAATAACACCATATTTTTTTAAATTTTTATTAGAATTTGTTTCAACAAATTTTCTGTAATCTTTGGCAATAAAACAAACATCTTGGCTTTCTTTCTTAGTAGCAACTGTAAGATTAAAACCTTCAGAAATCTTTCTAACTTTATCTTTTGAAAAACCACCTAATGGAAATAAGAGACGTGACATTTCTTTATTACTGAGTGTAAAAAGAAAATAGGATTGGTCTTTAAATCTATCAACACCTTTTTCAAGTAAGAAATTTCCATCTGATTGTCTTGTTATTTTTGCATAGTGGCCAGTAGCCAAATAATCAGCCCCCAATTCTAAAGATTTTTTTAATAAAAAATCAAACTTCATATACTCATTACACATAACACATGGGTTTGGAGTTTGACCTTTATAATACTTATTAATAAAATCGCTAACTACATATTTTTGAAAATCATTCTTATAATTAACAACATGATGCTCAATACCAATTTGATTTGCAGCTTGTCTTGCATCAAATACATCATTCAATGAGCAGCAACCAGTTTCACCGTCTGCGTAGTCCCATAGTTGCATAGTAATACCTGAGACATCATGACCTTGCTCTCTTAGTAGAGCGGCAGTTGTTGAGCTATCAACACCTCCACTCATTGCGACAATTATTTTTTTTCTCATTAAAAATACTTTACCAGATTGATTTTATTTTTATAAAGATGATTATCTTAATTTATTTATGTATTATAAAGGTAAATCTATGGAAAATCTTCCTTTTGCACTTGAGAATGGGCTCACAAAAAAAGAATATCTGCTGATAATCTCAAAACTTAAGCGTGAACCAAATGTTAATGAAATTGGTGTTATAGCTGCTATGTGGTCCGAGCATTGTTCATATAAAAGTTCTAAATACTATTTAAAAAAGCTTCCTACTAAGGGGAAACATGTTATTCAAGGACCAGGTGAAAATGCTGGGGTTATAGATATTGGTGATAATCAATGTGCTGTTTTTAAAATTGAAAGCCATAATCATCCTTCGTTCATTGAGCCTTATCAAGGAGCTGCAACGGGTGTTGGTGGAATCTTAAGAGATGTGTTTACTATGGGTGCAAGACCTATAGCTTTGATGAATTCATTAAGATTTGGAAATCCTAAGAATAAAAAAACCAAAAGTCTTGTTAACGGAGTAGTGTCAGGAATTTCTGGATATGGAAACTGTATGGGTATTCCAACCGTTGGAGGTGAAGTATATTTTGATGATTCATACAACGGAAATCCTTTAGTTAATGCTTTTGCACTTGGGATTGCTTCAAAGAATAAAATTTTTTTAGGAAGAGCGGATGGTCCAGGCAACCCTGTTTATTACTTAGGAGCTAAAACTGGAAAAGATGGTGTAAAAGGCGCAATTATGGCATCTGATGTTTTTGAAGGGGAGGATGATTTAGAAAGACCGACAGTTCAAATCGGTGATCCATTCAAGGAAAAATTACTTCTTGAAGCTTGCCTTGAACTTTTCAAAAATAAAGGAATTATCGGAATACAAGATATGGGTGCAGCTGGGCTCACATCTTCGGCGTCTGAAATGGCTTATAGGTCAAATAATGGAATAATTTTAGATCTTGATAAAGTTCCAAAAAGAGACTCTAGCATCAATGCTTATGAAATGCTCTTATCAGAATCCCAGGAAAGGATGTTGTTGGTTATTAAAGAAAAATCATCCAAAAAAATAAAAAAAATTTTTAATAAATGGTCTCTTGATTCAACCCAGATTGGCGAAGTAATAAAAGAAAAAAAGTTTATTATTAAATATAGAAATAAAGAAGTTGTAAATCTTCCTGTATCAATTTTAACAGAAGACTGTCCTTTGTATAAAAGACCTATTAAAAAACCTAAAAGATTTAAAAAAAATATAAGAAAAATAAACCTAGAAAAAATTAAAATAAGTTATAAATCAATTTTAAATCTATTCAAAAAAGTAATTTCTGATCCTAACATTTGCTCGAGAAAATGGGTTTATGAGCAATATGATCATATGGTAGGAACTGATACTATTGTTAGACCAGGTTCTGACTCTGCTGTTGTTAGAATTAAAAATACGAAAAAAGCATTGGCTATGACAACAAATTGTAATTCAAATTATTGCTATCTGAATCCAAAGAAGGGAGCTAAAATAGCTATAGCTGAATCGACAAGAAATATTATTTCTTCAGGGGGAAAGCCTTTGGCGTTAACTAATTGCCTAAACTTTGGTAATCCAGAAAATAGTGAAATAATGTGGCAATTTGCGCAATGTATTGATGGAATGAAAGAATCATGTTTAAGTTTTAAAACACCAGTAATAAGCGGAAATGTAAGTTTATATAATGAGAATAAAAAAGAATCTATCAAGCCGACTCCAGTCATTTCTATGGTAGGGCTGATAGAAAATATTAAATATACAAAAACTCAAAATTTTAAAAATATCGGGGATGATATTCTATTGATAGGAAGAATTAGAAACGATTTTGGGGGATCAATAATATCAAAATATGAGAAAAAAATTTCAAAATTTAACGATTGTCCAGAAATTAACTTAAAAAGTCACATTAAAATAAATGATTTTGTATATAAATCTAATAAAGCATTTAGTCTAAGCTCTATTCATGATATATCTGAAGGTGGATTGGTTGTTGCACTAGCAGAATCATGTTTCAATGATGTAAATAGCATTGGAGCAAAAATTGATCTATCAGCATTAAATTTTAAAAACCCATTGCAAATTTTTTCTGAATCACAAGGATGCTATATTTTAAGTTGCTCACCAAAAGTGGCTGAAAAAATAATAAGTAAAGGTTCAAAAGAAAAAATATATATTAAAAAAATTGGTAAAGTAACTGATAAAATTTTTGCAATAAAGAACTATTTTAATGTTAATATTGATACTATCAAAAATCTATGGAGTAAATCATTCCCAAAATGATATCAGTAAACGATAAACTAATTGAAGAGTGCGGAGTATTTGGAATTTTTAACACTGAAGAAGCAGCTGTATTAACTGCTTTGGGCCTTCATTCGTTACAACACAGAGGTAAAGAAGGTGCAGGAATTGTAACTTTTGATGGAAAAAATTTTAATGGTGTTAGATCACAAGGACTCGTGAGTAATACTTTTGCCAAACCTGAAATAATTAATCAACTTCCAGGTAAAAACGCTGTTGGGCATGTTAGATATTCAACACAAGGTGAATCTATCGATAAAAATATTCAACCACTATTTGCTGATTTAGCAGCTGGAGGTTTTGCCTGTGCGCACAATGGAAATTTAATTAATGCTGTAGAAATAAGAAAAGAACTAATAAAAAAAGGTGCTATTTTTCAAACAACATCAGATACTGAAACTATTTTGCAACTTGTTGCTCTTTCAAGAAAAAAGTTAATAAGAGATAAATTGATTGATGCTTTAAAAAAGATTAAAGGTGCATATTCTCTTGTAATTTTGACAAATAAAAAATTAATTGGTGTAAGAGATCCTTATGGTATTAGGCCACTTGTACTTGGAATAAAAGATGGTTCATACGTTCTTGCTTCAGAAACCTGTGCACTTAATATAATCGGAGCTGATTATGTAAGAGATATAAAAAATGGAGAAATAGTAATTATTAATAAGGATGGCATAGAAAGTATTAGACCATTTAAGAGAAGAAAAGAAAGACCATGTATTTTTGAAAGAATATATTTTTCAAGACCAGATAGTATTGTTGATGGAGAAACAATCTATACGTATAGAAAAAAACTTGGAGAACAATTAGCAATAGAGAATAAGTTTTCTGCTGATGTTGTAGTACCTGTTCTTGATTCTGGAGTATCTGCTGCAATAGGTTTTGCACAAAAGTCGAAAATACCTTTTGAATTGGGTCTTTTTAGAAGCCACTATGTGGGACGAACTTTCATAGAACCTACTCAAAATATAAGACAATTTGGAGTTAAATTAAAACATAGTGTTAATAAATCATGCATCCAGAACAAAAAAGTGGTTTTAATTGATGATTCAATAGTCAGAGGTACAACCTCAAAAAAAATAGTTAAAGAGTTATTTGACTCTGGTGCTAAAGAAGTACATTTAGGAATAAGTTGCCCCCCTATTACTCATCCTGATTTTTATGGAATTGATACACCTAATTATTCTGAGTTAATTGCTTCAAAGAACACTATTGAAGAAATGGCAAAAATTATAGGTGTAAATTCATTATTTTTCTTAAGCTTAGATGGAACCTATAAGGCAATGGGATATAAGAAAAGAAATGATAAATCACCTCAATTTACAGATCATTGTTTTACGGGTGATTATCCCATTAAATAATTTAATCAAGCTGTTTTAAAATATTATTCAAATTTTTAATATATTCGGTGGATTCTTCCAATATTCTTTTTTCTCTCAGCACAATATCTTCAGGAGCTGATGAAAGAAACTTACTATTCTTCAGTTTACTTTCGGAACGTTGTAAATCTTTTTGAAGAGTTACTAAGTCTTTTTTTAATTTATTGATTTGAACATCATAGTTTAAATCATTATCTTTTTTAATTGAGACTTTAATTGATTCACTGATATTTGTTATTAAATCAAAATTACAATTATCATCTGATTCTATAGAGTCCACATTAGCTAAATTTGAAACGACGTTATGATTTTCATCTAAAAAGTCCTTAAATTCTTGACTTACGTATATATTAATTTTTTCCTTTGGGGGAATTGAAAGATTTTTTCTTAAAGATCTAATTGATGTAATAATTTTTTTAATTTTAATGAAATCGTTACAAAGGTCTATATCATATGAATATTTATCAATATTTGGAAGTGATAGAATATCACCTGTTCCTGTAAGTTTATGCATCAACTCCTTACTTAAAAAAGGACAGTAAGGAAATAATAAAATTAAAAAATCTTTAAAAATATTTTGTAATAAATTAACGGTACTACTAACTTGATGATTCTTTTGAATTGTTATTTTTGATACTTCAATGTACCAATCACAAAATTTATCCCAAAAAAATCTATACAAATCTAATGCAGATTTTTCAATTTCGCATTCTTCAATATTTTTTTTATAATCATCTAATAATTGTATAAAATTAAAAGTTATCCAATGTTCACAAGATGTTATGGGGTTTACATCATTTTCATCTATATGTTCGTCAGAATTAATAGCAATGAAAGAATACGCATTCCAAATTTTATTCATAAAATTTCTTGAAGTTTCTATTTGATTATCAGAAATTTTTAAATCACTATGAGGTGAAATGTTAGAAGACAAATAGAACCTTAAAGAATCGGTTCCATACTTCTGAATTAAATCTAATGGATCAATAACATTTCCCTTAGTTTTACTCATTTTGTTGCCCTTTGAGTCTCTAATTAAGTTGTGTATATATATTGTTTTAAAAGGAATTTTTCCTGTAATTTTTAATGACATCATAATCATTCTAGCAACCCAGAAAAAGATAATATCAAAACCTGTAACCAAAATAGAAGTTGGAAAAAAATCTTTTAGATCATTTGTAGATTCAGGCCATCCAAGCGTTGAAAAAGGCCATAAACCAGATGAAAACCAAGTATCTAATACATCATTTTCCCTTATTAAGATTTCAGGTTCATATCCAAATTTCTTTTTATATAATTTTAAAGCATCTTTAGCATCATGAGCTGCAATACTATTGTTATCTTTACATGTCCATACAGGTAATTGATGACCCCAAAGAATTTGCCTTGAAATACACCAAGGTTTAATATTATTCATCCATTCAAAAAAGGTATTTTCCCAGAATTTTGGCTTGAAACTTATATGACCAGATTCTACAGCATTTATAGATTCAATTGCCATTTGTTTTACATCTAAAAACCATTGATCTTTTAATAAGGGTTCAATTACTGATGAAGTCCTGTCGCCTTTTGGAATTGTATTTAAAACCTCTTCTTCTGAAACAAAGATTTCATTATCTTTCATGAATTTAAGAATTTTCACTCTAGCTAAATCAATTGTAAGATTCTGATAACTTTTACCAGTATTTTCATTCAACGTACCATCATCATTTAATATATTAATCATCTCAAGATTATGTTTTTTTCCAATCTCGAAATCGTTAAAATCATGACCTGGAGTAATTTTTACAGCACCAGAACCTTTCTCTATATCTGCATAGGTATCAGAAATTATTGGAATATTTTTATTATTAAAAATATTCTTAACTTTTTTTCCGATAAATTTTTTATACCTATTATCATTTGGGTTTACCGCAATAGCAGTATCACCAAAAGCTGTTTCTGGTCTTGTAGTTGAAACAGTTATAAAATCATCTGAATCAACTAGAAAATATTTAAATGAATATAAAAATCCCTTTTTATTCTCAGATACAACTTCAAGGTCTGATATTGCTGATTTGAGGCTTGGGTCCCAATTAACTAATGTTTTTTCTTTATATATTAATCCTTCATTAAACAAACTAATGAATACTTCATTTACTGCAAAAGACATATCCTTATCGAGTGTGAACTTAGCTTTATCCCACTCACAGCTTAATCCTAGTTTTTTTAATTGATGAATTATTTTATTTCCATTCTCATCTTTCCATTTCCAAATTTTAGCAATCAGCTCAGACTTATCTATATTTTTTGAGTCTATACCTTCTTCTGCTAAAGATTTTTCAACTAACATTTGCGTGGCAATTCCAGCATGATCTGTACCAGGAGTCCATCTTACTCTTGTCCCATTTAAATAATGATATTTTATTAAAACATCTTGAATAGTAGAATTTAATGCATGGCCAAGATGAAGATTTCCGGTAACATTTGGCGGAGGTAAAACTATTGAGAATTTTTCTTTAGAATTAGTATTAATCGGCAAAGAAAAAGAATTGGACCATTTTTTTTCTATTTCTTTAAAATCATAACTACTAATGCTCTTTGCTTGTTTCATTAAACATTATCTGTAGAAATAGTTTCCGGTACCTCGATTTCAGGTGCATTAATCTCAACATCAGTGTCAGAGTATAGTGGAAGTCCTGTACCAGCAGGAATTAATCGTCCCATTATTACATTTTCCTTTAATCCTGCAAGGTCGTCAATCTTTCCTTCACAAGAAGCATCAGTTAAGACTTTTGTTGTTTCTTGGAAAGAAGCAGCTGACAACCAACTTTTTGTACTTAAGGAAGCTCGAGTTATACCTAATAATAATGGTTCAGCTTTAGCTGGCTGACCACCTTCGGAAACAACTTGTTGATTTGTTCTAATGAACTCGCTCTTTTCTACAGCTTCACCAATTAGCAATGTTGTATCACCACTATCTGTAATTTTTACCCTACGTAACATTTGTCTTGTTACTATTTCTATGTGTTTATCATTAATTCTAACACCTTGAAGTCGATAAACATCTTGGATTTCATCAACTATATATTTAGAAAGTTCTTTCTCACCTTTAATTTTAAGAATGTCATGAGGATCTGGTGCCCCATCAACAATTTGATCACCTGCTGTAATATTTTCACCTTCTCTAACTAGAATGTGTTTTGATTTAGGAACTAAATATTCTTTAGCATCCCCAATGTCAGGTGTAACAATAATTCTTTTTTTGGATTTTATATCTTTACCAAAAGAGACTACTCCTTCAATTTCAGAAACAATTGCAGGATCTTTTGGAGGCCTTGCTTCAAATAATTCCGCAACTCGAGGTAATCCACCAGTTATATCTTTTGTCTGTGCTTTAGTTTGAGGCAATGAAGCAATAAATTCTCCAGGTTTAACTTTTTCTCCATTATCCTTTCTAATTTCTGCACCTCTAGGCATAGGGTATTCATATCTATCACCTTTTTCAGTTACTAATATAAGGGCTGGATTTAATTTCTGATCTTTAAATTGGACAACTTCTTTATTTGACAATCCTGTATAAGGATCAACAGTTTCTTTATAGGATATATTTGCTTCTAAATCTTTATATTCAACGTGACCAGATTCTTCAGCAACGAATGGGAAAATTGTTGGATCCCATTCTGCAATAACATCACCTTTTTTAATTTTATCATTATCATTAAAATAAATTTTAGCTCCAATTGTAAGTGGATAACGCTCTAATTCCAGTGATGTATTCAAATCCTCAACTACTAATTCAGCGGTTTTGCTTGTACAAATATTCGAGTCACCAGATTTAACATAATTAAGATCTACAAATTTAATTTTTCCGTCATTTTTTGCATCATGTCTAGATTGCTCAACTTTAGCAACCCCACCAATATGGAAAGTTCTCATTGTTAACTGAGTACCAGGTTCACCAATTGATTGAGCAGCTATGATTCCAACAGCCTCACCAATGTTTACAAGTTCTCCACTAGCAAGATTTCTACCATAGCAAAGAGCACAAACACCTGTTTCCGACTCACATGTTAAACAGGACCTTATTTTAATTCTTTGAGAACCCGGAAGATCATCAATAACTTTAGCAATTGACTCTGTAACTTCTTGATTTCTAGACAAAATTTTCTCACCAGTTAATGGATCATTAACATCTTCGGCCACTACTCTACCTAAAGCTCTGGTTCCAACACTAGATACTACTTCCCCGCCTTCTACTAATTGACTAATTTCAATACCTTCTTTTGTACCACAATCATATTCAGAAATCATAACATCTTGTGCAACATCAACTAATCTTCTGGTTAAATATCCTGCATTCGCTGTTTTTAAAGCAGTGTCTGCCAAGCCTTTCCTTGCACCATGAGTTGAAATAAAGTATTGAAGCACACTTAAGCCCTCACGAAAATTTGAAGTTATTGGAGTTTCTATAATTTCTCCAGATGGTTTTGCCATCAGGCCTCTCATTCCGGCTAATTGTCTCACTTGAGATTGACTACCTCTTGCTCCAGATTCAACCATCATAAAAATAGGATTTTTACTCGGGGATTTTTCATCTTTAGAATCTTTATCAGAAAGATCTGATGATGCAATACTATCCATAAGATATGTTGCGATATCATCACCTGTTCTGGCCCATACATCGATTACCTTATTATACCTTTCACCCTCTGTTATCAAGCCCTGCAAATATTGATCTTTTATTTTATTAACTTCTTCTTCCGCTACTTTAATTAAGTTGTTTTTTTCTTCTGGAATAGTCATATCAGCGATTGATACTGAAATGCCAGATGTAGTAGAATGTTGAAATCCAAGAGTCCTCAATCTATCTGCTAGTAAAACTGTACTCTTACCACCTGAGATTCTAAAAGTTGAATCTATTAATTCTTCAATAGCTTTTTTTGTCATCAACTTATTAATAAGATTGAAAGGTACCTCTTTGGGCATAACCTCAAAAATTAAAGCACGTCCAACTGTCGTATTTTCAACAGTTCCATTTATATCAACTTTGATTTTTGCATGAATATGAACATTTCCAAGATCAAACGCACTTCTTAACTCATCGATACTTGAAAAAGATTTACCTTCACCTTTGACTCCGGGAACCTCTCTACTTATGTAGTAAATTCCTAGAACAATATCCTGAGATGGTAAAATTATTGGTTTACCATGTGCAGGAGATAAAATATTGTTTGTTGACATTATTAATGTCCTACATTCTGTTTGTGCTTCAACCGATAAAGGAACATGAACAGCCATTTGATCGCCATCAAAATCAGCATTAAAAGCTGGGCAAACTAATGGGTGAAGTTGAATTGCTTTATCTTCGACAAGAACAGGCTCGAAAGCTTGAACACTTAACCTATGTAATGTAGGCGCTCTGTTCAACATAACTGGGTGTTCTTTAATAACATCGTCTAAAGCATCCCATACTATTGGAGCTTGTTGCTCAACTAAATTTTTAGCAATTTTTATTGTAGCAGCATGGCCCCACAATTCTAATTTTTGATAAATAAATGGTCTAAAAAGTTCTAAAGCCATTTTTTTAGGCAAACCACATTGATGTAGTTTTAATTGGGGTCCAACAACAATTACGGACCTACCGGAATAATCGACCCTCTTTCCCAAGAGATTTTGTCTAAACCTACCTTGTTTACCCTTTATTATATCACTTAAACTTTTCAGAGGTCTGTGGTTATGGCCAAGAACTGGTCTACCTCTTCTACCATTCTCAAATAATGCATCAACCGATTCTTGAAGCATTCTTTTCTCATTTCTAACAATTATATCAGGTGCGCCTAATTCCATAAGTTTTTTAAGTCTATTATTTCTATTAATAACTCTTCTATAAAGATCATTTAAGTCTGAAGTTGCAAATCTCCCACCATCTAATGGTACTAAAGGTCTTAAGTCTGGTGGTAATACAGGCAATCTTTTTAAAATCATCCATTCTGGCTTATTTCCTGAATTTCTAAAAGCTTCAACTATTCTAAGTCTCTTTGATAACTTAACTTTTTTCAAAGGTGAAGATGTTGATCTTAAATCTTGTTTTAATTCAACAGATAAAGCCTCTAGGTCTATCTCTTCCAACATGGTACGAATAGTTTCAGCTCCCATACCAACTAGTAAGAAAAAGTTATCATCTATTAATTTTCTATATCCGTCTTCTGAAATCACTTGCCCAACTTTAAGACCAGTATCACCAGGATCTGTAATTACATATGATTCAAAATATAAAACTTTTTCCAAATCTTTTAATGTCATGTCTAGTAAAGCACCAATTCTGCTAGGAACACTTTTTAGAAACCAAATATGAGCTACAGGTGAGCATAATTCAATGTGTCCCATTCTGAATCTTCTAACTTTACTTGAAATAACTTCAACGCCGCACTTTTCACAAGTATGATTTCTATGTTTTAATCTTTTATATTTTCCACATAAACACTCAAAATCCTTAACTGGCCCAAATATTTTTGCACAAAAAAGGCCGTATTTTTCAGGCTTAAATGTTCTATAATTGATTGTCTCTGGTTTTTTGATTTCACCATAAGACCATTCTTTTATTTCTTCCGGTGACGCAATACTAATTTTTATAGATTTAAAATCTGATGGATTTTTTGGCTTATCAAAAAGCACTCCCATATCTAACATAAACTTTCCTCCAAAATATTAGCTTTCAGCATCAACTTCATCTCCTTTATCCATCATTTCAATGTTTAGCCCCAAAGATTTCAATTCGTTAGTTAAAACATTAAAAGATTCAGGAATTCCAGGCTCAAACTTCAATTTATTTTTTACAATAGAATCAAAAAGTCGTGTTCTACCAATTACATCATCCGATTTCACAGTCAAAAATTCTTGAAGAGTATTAGCTGCGCCGTAAGCTTCAAGCGCCCAAACTTCCATTTCCCCTAATCTTTGACCACCAAAATGAGACTTACCACCAAGAGGTTGCTGTGTGACAAGTGAGTAAGGTCCAATAGCTCTGGCATGAATCTTTTCTTCGACCAAATGATGTAATTTAATCATATACATAATACCAACGGTAACTCTTTGATCAAAAGGCTCACCAGTTTCACCATTAAACAATGTGAGCTTACCATCTTGTGGAAAATGATTTTCATCCAACAAAGAACGAATATCGGATTCTTTTACACCCTCAAAAATAGGAGTCTCAACAGGTACTCCTTCTGAAAGTCGTTTGGCTAAATCTATCAAATCTTCATCATTTAATTTTTTTACATTATTTATGTAATCAATATCATTTTTATAAAAACCATTTATCAGTTCTCTTAATTTTACCGTATTTGGAAACTTATCATTTAATTCATGATTTATCTGATTACCTAATGACTTAGCCGCTAAACCTAAGTGTGTCTCTAATATTTGTCCTACATTCATTCTGGATGGAACTCCCAAAGGATTTAAAACCATATCAACAGGCGTACCATCTGGAAGATAAGGCATATCTTCAACAGGAAGGACCCTTGAAACAACTCCTTTATTTCCATGTCTACCAGCCATTTTATCACCAACTTGGTGTTTTCTCTTAACAGCGACATATACTTTAATAACTTTTAAAACACCAGGCTGTAAATCATCTGGTTGTGATAATTTATCTATTTCAACATTGATTCTGCTAGAAACACTTTCAATTTTTTCATCACAAATCTTTAGAATTGATTCAATCTCATTTAAAAAATTTGATCTTTCATTAAATTCAATTGTAATAATTTTATCATAAGGAACCAATGCAAAAGACTCTTCAGTAATTTCTTTAGTTTTTTTAAGAACAATTTTCCTACTTGATCTAACATCGTTTATAGATGTTTTTCCAACAAAAATATTTTTTAATTTTGAACGGGCTTCAGATTTAATATAATCAACTTCTTTTTCTAGCTGAGCTTTTAATTCAATTACTTCAGGAGAACCTGATCTTGACTGATCCTGTTTATCACCTAATCTTGAAACAAGTGTTTTAACATCTAATACTATTCCGTTTACTCCCGGTGGAACTCTTAAAGAAGTATCTTTTACATCACCAGCTTTGTCACCAAAAATTGCTCTTAACAATCTCTCCTCAGGAGATAATTGTGTCTCACCCTTTGGAGATATTTTTCCAACCAATATGTCATTTGGTTTTACCTCAGCTCCAATTTGGATTATTCCATCTTTGTCAAGAAAAGAAAGGTTATCCTCATTAACATTTGGAATGTCTCTTGTAATTTCCTCTTTACCTAGTTTTGTTTCTCTGGAGATACATTCAAATTCTTCAATATGGACAGATGTAAAAGTATCCTCTTTTGAGAGTCTCTCGCTTATTAAAATAGCATCCTCAAAATTATATCCACCCCATGCCATAAAGGCTATCATTATATTTTTTCCAAGTGCTAATTCACCATATTCAGTTGACGGACCATCAGCTATTATATCCCCTTTTTTAATTTTCTGGCCTTTTTTGACTATCGGTTTTTGATTCCAACATGTATTCTGATTTGATCTTTGAAATTTGATTAAGTCATATATATCAGATACTTCATTTGAATTCTTATCATCTTTTAAGATAACAATTTTTGAAGAATCAACATAATCAACAGTTCCATCATTATTGGCAATAACATTAACTCCAGAGTCGCGAGAAATATTTTTTTCAAAACCAGTTCCAACTAAAGGAGCAGAAGATTTTAACAAAGGTACAGCTTGCCTTTGCATATTTGAACCCATCAAGGCTCTGTTAGCATCGTCATGCTCAAGAAATGGAATTAAAGATGAAGACACTGATACTAATTGAGCTGGAGAAACATCCATTAATTGAACATCCTCTTTTGAAACAACTTCAAATTCACCAGCATTTCTTGCATCAACCAAATCATTTAAAAAGATATTATCTTCATTTAATTCCGCATTAGCTTGGGCTATTATATAATCCTCTTCTTCTAGTGCATTAAGATATTTGATTTTATTGGTTACTTTACAATCATTAACCTCTCTATACGGAGTTAGAATGAATCCATGTTCATTAATTTTAGAATATGTGCTTAAACTTGATATTAATCCAATATTCGGACCCTCTGGTGTCTCAATAGGACAGATACGACCATAATGAGATGAATGAACATCTCTAACTTCAAATCCCGCTCGTTCTCTTGTCAGACCCCCGGGCCCTAAAGCACTCAATCTTCTTTTATGTGTTATTTCAGAAAGTGGATTTGTTTGATCCATAAATTGGGAAAGTTGACCGGTTGCAAAAAACTCTTTAACAACAGAAGTTACACTTTTTGGTATTACAATATCGGCTGGGAACATTTCATCAACGACGTTATACATTAATTTTTCTTTAATACTTTTTGAAAGTCTTTCAAGACCTACAAAAAATCTATCCTCAATTAACTCTCCAACTGTTCTTACTCGTCTATTACCTAAGTGATCAATATCATCAACTTCACCCCTACCTGATTTTAAGAGTAAAAGATATTTAAAAGACTCTAGAATGTCTCGAGGATCTAAACACAATTTTGAATTTGATACTCCATGATTTAACTTATAATTTATTTTCATTCTTCCAACTCTTGATAACCTATAGGTATCTTCACTAAAAAACATATTATCAAAAAATGTCATGGCAACTTTTGGCGTTGGAGGGTCGGTAGGTCTAAATTTTTTATAAATTTCTGCAACCGCTTGTTCTTTTGTTAAAACTTTAGTTTTAGATATCATTTCATTTATGGTAAGAACAAGTGAGTTGGTAAAAAAGTTATTATCAACATAATATATTTCAAATTTATCAATATTATTATCTCTAATTAATTCAATTGTTTCTTCTGTAATTTCTTCTATTAAATTGGACTGAATTTCATCCTCAGGATCAAATGTACCATCTATTTTTTTAACTAAATAAGACCCAAGTAGTTCTTCATCTGGTACTTCCAATTTATTCATTTTAGAACTGTTAATTTTTTCTATAATTCTTTCATTAAATCTTCTATTCTCTCTTATAATAAGATTTCCATTTTTATCACTTATATCTTGGGAGGCTCTTTGGTATGGTAATAAATCAAAATTAATATCTTTAGAAAAACCCTTGCCATCAAACGAAATTGATTCTTTTTTATAAAAGGTATCTAAAATAGTATTGGCATTTTCTCCTAAAGCTAACATCAGAAGTGTCGAATGAAATTTCTTTTTTCTATCAATCCTAACAAAAAGAATATCTTTAGAATCAAATTCAAAATCTAGCCATCTGCCATCTTGTGGAACGATTCTAGCAGTAAAATTAGTTTTACCAGAAGATGTTAGGTCTTTAGAACCTCTTTGAGCATCAAAAAAAACACCAGGTGATCTATGAAGTTGATTCACAATAACACGCTCAGTACCATTAATTACAAAAGCACCATTTGGAGTCATTATTGGAATTTCACCAAAGAAAACTTCTTGTTGTTTGATATCTTTAACTCTTTTGGTTTCGAGAATAGGATTTTCGTTCTCATCTAAATCATATTCCCAGGTGCAAAGGTCAAACTTTACATGAATTGCTGACTGATAATTGTAACCTTTGAGTTTACACTCAGCTATACTATATTTCGGTTCCTCAACACGATATGAAACATAACTTAAAGAAGCCCTACCCTGATAATCATCAATAGGAAAAGATGCCCTAAACACCTTTTCTAAGCCAATATTTTCTCTTTTATCAGGATCGACGTCAGCCTGTATAAGCAAGTTAAATGATTCTTTTTGAACACTTAACAAGTCTGGAATATCAGTAACTGTCTTTAGTCTATCTCTAAAACTTTTTCTACGTTTTGTTAAAAGAATATTTTCTTTATGCAAAAATTCACCTCTTGGACTTATGATAACTAATTAAAACTAAGCTAACTCTACTTTAGCGCCAACATCTTCTAGTTTTTTCTTGATTTCTTCTGCTTCTTCCTTTTTAACACCTTGTTTAAGGGGCTTAGGGGCAGATTCAACAAGCTCTTTAGCTTCTTTTAGCCCAAGTGCAGTGACTTCTCTCACTATCTTGATAACTTTAATTTTCTCGCCACCAGCATCGCTAAGAGTTACATCAAACTCTGTTTTTTCTTCAGCAGAACCTTCCGCAGGTGCTGAACCAGCTGGAGCTGCAGCAACAGCAACAGGTGCAGCCGCTTGGACACCAAATTTTTCTTCAATGTCCTTAACTAATTCAGAAATTTCCAGTAAATTTGCATTTTCTAGATAACTTATAACGTCTTCTCTTGAAACTTCAGGCATAATTTCCTCCGAATATTGAACTCGTATTATATATGGTTATTTTTTATCTTTCAAGTTATTTAATACATTTATTAAACTTGAGGGTATTGATTTCGCCGCATATGCGAATTTAGCTATAGGCTGATTCAAGACAGATAAGAATTGGCTAATTAAAACTTCTTTTGATGGCAACTTTGATATTTTCTCTAATTCACTTACTGTTATAACATTTCCATCAATATAGCCAAACTTTATTTCAAACACAGGGCTTTCTTTTTTAATATCCATGAAAGATTTAGCAGCTTCTACATAATTTTCGTTTAAAAGTGCTATAGCTGTTTCACCTTTTAATGAAGAGAAATGCTCTTTAAAATCTGTATTTTCTGTTGCTTTTTGAAGTAAAGTATTTTTAACAACAGAAATTTTAGTGTTAATTTTATTAAAAGCTTTTCTTAAACTCTCAAACTCTTTAACTTTAGAACCTGCGTAATTAATCAAAAGAAAAGAAGGTGAGTCAGAGAGCTCTTTAGAATAATTTAAAACTATATCTTTTTTATTTTCCTTACTTAACATTATTGTTGTACTCCACTTTTAATTTCATCTTTTAACGAAGATAAATCAATTTTCAAACCAGGACCCATGGTTGATGAAATTGTAACCTTTTTCATAAAAACCCCTTTAGATGATGATGGTTTTGATGAATTAAGAGAATTCATTAAGTGATAAATATTATCTAATATTGAAGAACTATCAAAAGATTTTTTAGCTGCAGGAAAATTTGCTAAACCAAGTTTATCATTTTTAATCTCAATCCTACCCTGCTTAGACTCTTTTACAGCTTTTTCAATATCTTTAGTTACTGTTCCCATTTTAGGGCTAGGCATTATTCCTTTGGGGCCCAAGATTTTTCCTAATTTACCAACTTTTGGCATTAATTCTGGTATTGATATTACAACATCAAAATCAACCCAACTTTCATTCAAAATTTTATCAATAATTTCTTCACCACCAACAATATCGGCGCCGGCATCTGTCGCGATTTTTTGATAATCACCATTACAAATTGCAAGTACTTTAATTGTCTTACCAAGTGAATGAGGTGGCATAATTGCATACTTAATTTGTTCATCTGATTTTTTGGGATCAATTCCTAGTTGAACTGATATGTCTATTGTTTCATCAAATTTAGACGATTCAATAGTCTTGATAATTTCTACAGCTTCTTTAATAGAATAGAACTTATTAGAATCAAATTTACTTTTTATATTTTCTTGTTTTTCTTTTAGCTTACTCATTTAAACCTCTACTTCTACACCCATACTTTTTGCAGTTCCCTCAACGATTTTCATCGCACTTGAGATATCATTTGCATTTAAATCTACCATTTTTGTTTTAGCAATTTCTTCAACTTGATTTTTTGAAATTTTACCTACTTTTACCATTGGAGTTGTTTTAGATCCTTTTTGAATATTTGCTGCTTTTTTTATTAAATATGACACAGGAGGAGTCTTTATTACAAAAGAAAAAGATCTATCTTCATATACCGTAACAACAACAGGCAGTGTACCTTCGAGTTTTTGAGATTCTGCGTTGAAAGCTTTACAAAACTCCATAATATTGACCCCTTTTTGCCCAAGAGCGGGTCCAATAGGAGGTGCAGGTGAAGCTTTACCAGCTTCACAAAGGAGTTTTAAACTTCCAGATACTTTTTTCATTAAATTTTCTCCACTTGATTAAAATCAAGATCTATTGGTGTTGCTCTACCAAAGATTTCAACTATAACCTGAATTTTACCTTTTTCAACTTTCACTTCCTCTACAATACCCGTAAAACTTTCAAAAGGTCCTTCAATAACTTTAACAGATTCACCTTTATCAAATATAATTTTAGGTGTGGGTTTGAGAGTGCCCTCTTCTATTTTATTCCTCATTTTATTAATTTCAGATTCATCTACGCTTGGAACTGAATCAGGATCGAGTTTACCATCTTTTACTTTACCACCCACAAAGCCAATGACTTTTGGTATTTTTCTTAAAAAATGCCAAGATTCATCATTTAATTCTGTCTTAACCAAAAGATATCCTGGAAAAAATTTCTTAGAAGACGTTTTCTTTTTTCCACCTTTTAATTGTTCTTCAATTGTTTCGGTGGGAACTAAAACATCTGTCACCATTCCATCACACTTATCCATTTTCATTTGCTCAAAAATATAACTTTTAACAGTGTCTTCCGAACCTGTATTAACATGAACTACATACCATTTATCAGACATTATGAACCACCTAAAAAGAATTCGGTTAATTTTGAAAAAATTAAATCAATTACCAAAAGAATTATACCTAAAACAATTGTCACTATTACCACACCAGCGGTTGATTTAATATTCTCTCTCTTATCAATCCATGAAATTTTATCTAATTCGTTTTTAACTTCACTAAAAAATTTACTTAGCATTTTTATATTATCTCCCAGGGGTGGAGAGTCTCGAACTCCCGACCTACGGTTTTGGAGACCGTCGCTCTACCAACTGAGCTACACCCCTATTTGGTTTCTTTATGTATAAAATGTCCCTTACAATATTTACAATATTTTTTCAGCTCAAGTTTATCTCTTTGAACTTTTTTATTTTTTCTATAGTGATACTTGTTCTTTCCAGAACATTCTATACACTCTAAAGCGACTACTACTATATTATCTCCCATAACTTAAATCTACCTCGTTGATTTACTAGTAACAATAACTGTTACCAAAATATTTTTTAGCCCAAGAGCGGGTTTGAACCGCCGACCTCATCCTTACCAAGGATGTGCTCTACCACTGAGCTACCTGGGCAAAAGCGGGAAACGGGACTCGAACCCGCGACCCTCTGCTTGGAAGGCAGATGCTCTAGCCAACTGAGCTACTCCCGCGCTTTATGGGGATAGATGGATTCGAACCACCGTAGGCTTACGCCGTCAGATTTACAGTCTGATGCATTTGTCCACTCTGCCATATCCCCAAATTAGCTGGCGAAGGGACTTGAACCCCCGACCGGCTGATTACAAATCAGCTGCTCTACCTCTGAGCTACGCCAGCAAAAATATAAAGCCGTATATTAACATACGGTTAGTAGATTCTCAATGTTAAGTAATATAGGAAATTATGCTAAAACGGTCGCAGTAATATTTGAGGATACGGCTAAAATATCATCATTGTATGCCTCAGCGTAAATTTTAAAAATATTTAGCTTAGATTTAACTAGTTCTGCTTTAATTATTAATTTTTCTTCAGGTAATGTTGGTTTTTTAAATTTGGCTGCTTCAATAGCAATAAGAGCAGGATCCTTACCAATTAAATCTTTTTCAAAGGATTTATAAATTAAAATTCCACCTAATTGAGCCAGAGACTCTACAATAATAACACCCGGCACTATTGGTCTTTCAGGAAAGTGGCCTTCTAAAAAAAAAGAGTTAGAAGGGAATGTTACTGTCCCTTCTATATTTTTTTCATTATTTAAATTTGTAACAGTGTCTACAAATAAAAAAGGTTCTCTATGAGGCAAATATTTTTTAATTTCTTCCTTGTTCATAAACATAATAAGTTAATTATTCATTTGCTCTAAAACTTTATCTGTTATATCTAGCGATGGATTCAAATACATTAAGCCTGGAGATTGTGAAGAAATAACTATGTCAAATCCCAGCTGTTCAGAAACAACTTTAACTGCCTTCATGGCATTCCTCATAATATCTCTTTGAAATTTAGAATCTTCAATTTTCACATCAGCTTCAAAATCTTCTCTTTTTCTTCTAAGCTCTGTAATCTTATATGCTAAATCTTCTCCTTTTTCGTCACGAGCTTTTTCATCTAAAACTAATTTTTGCTCTTCAAATTTGTCTCTCATATTTCTAACTTGATCTTCTAACTTAGATAAAATTTTCTGTTTTTTCTCAATACTTGATTTTGCCGTCTTTAAGTACTGTTTACCCAAATCTGATTCAACAACTAATCTCTGAAAATTAACTATTGCAACTTTAAGATTTTTACTTTCCTCGGCATTTATGCCAGATGATAATAATATTAATGCAAATAATGATATTAATAATTTATTAAAAAATTTCATTTATTCCTCCGTTTTGTTTTTTATTATACTAGAATACAGATCCAAAAGAAAATTGTACTTCGTACTTGCTTTCATCAGATTCTCTTTTACCTATAGGAAATCCAAAATCAAGTTTCAATGGTCCAATTGGTGAAAGCCATCTAAATCCAAAACCTATATCCCTTTTCATATCAATAGGATTAAGGTCAATATTATCCTTTTCTTCATATGTTTGACCAACATCAACAAATAAAATTCCTTTTAAATTAGTTTCTAAGGCTAGAGGATATAAATATTCTAGTGAAGAATAAACAAATTTATTTCCACCAATTCTTACAAATTTACCATTAGATAGAGTTCTTCTTGGAGATACACGAGCAAATTTATACCCACGCAAATTCTCAGGTCCACCTAGATAATATCTTTCAGATACTATAAGCCTGTTTCCAGCATTACGGAAATTTATAAATGCTCCTTCAGCTGAAAATGCAATTGTATGATTAGGGATAAAGCTATAATACTTACTTATATTTCCTGTATATTCTGTGAAATGTAAATTTGCACCTAAATAACTATTTGATTCTTGGACATAAAGCCCAGAGTTTATTCCTTCTGATGGATCCATAAAATTATCTCTCGTATCATAAGTCAGTCCAAGTGAAAAAGAACTAATCTTATCTTTACTTTCAGATAACACTTCGGTTGCAACTGAATCTAAATCATCAATTGTTATACTTTCATATCTATATCTTACTCGTGTAAAGGTCCAGGTATTTAATTCCTTTCCAATTTCAATACTACCACCCCACCTTTTTCTATCGTAATCAATGTATTCATAATCTCTGTTGAAAAGCTGAAGTCTTAATTGATAATTTGTATCTAAAAAATATGGATCTCCATAGTCAATTAAAAAATTCTTACTAACTGTACCAACAGTCACTGAAGCACCTAACGATTTACCATATCCAAATAAGTTATTTTCTTGAATTTGTACTCCTAAAAGCAAAGCTTCGACTGAACTATATCCACCTTGAATACTAAAATATCCAGTTGGCTTCTCCTCAACTGTTACTTCTAAATCAAGAAAATTAGGTTTTTCTGCAGAAGGGATTTCTTTTATATCAACTGTTTCGAAAAAACCTCTTCTGTTAATAAAGCCTTTAGATCTTTTAATTTTTGTACCCGAGTAATCTTCTTGTTCTTTTACTTGTATTTCACGTCTGATAACCTTATCTCTAGTCCTTGTATTACCAAAAATACTTATTTTGTTTACTTTATATTTTTCACCCTTTTCAATATTATATTTAATTGAAATTTTTAAAGTTTCATCATCTTGATTAAATATTGGATTTATATTAGCAAAGGCATAGGACTCATCTCCGTATGCTATAGTTAAATTTTCTATATCTATATTCATTTTTTCTAAACTGAAATATTCAGCATCATCAAGAGATGTAAATTTATATAGGTCTGTGTCATCTAATAAGTCTCCAGAGAAAGTTACACTTCCCACTTTAAATCTTTTCCCTTCCTCTACATCAAAAACAACTAAATATCCGTCTTTGTCTTCAATATATACTATTTTCGGTTTTGATACTTTAACATCCACATAACCATTATTTAGAAAGAAAGCTCTTACTTTAAACCTATCCGCATCAATTATATCTTCCGATAATCTGCCTCGTCCGGTGATACCGGAGAAAACCCATTTTGTTTTCGTTTCAAGTGTTTTTAATATTTTTTTTGAATTTTCAGAACTTGTTCCTTTTATAACTATTCCTTTTACAAAACCTCTGTCACCCTCGGTAATTTTTAATGAATATTGAATTACACCCTCACCTATTGGTGTTATTTTTTCTTCTACTTTTATTTTATTAAAGCCCTTTAGAAGATAAAATTGTTCAACAATTGCTAAAGTTATTTCAAGATTGTCTTTACTTGTAAGTTTTCCTTTTTGAATTGGAATAACATCTAATATTTCTTTATCTGTTATTTTATCATTACCTGATATCCTGAGGTCAGCCAAAATAGGGTTTTCTTCAAATCTGTATATAACAAGTAATTTATCATTTAATAATTTAGTAACGACATCAATTTTATAAAAATATTCCGTTTTATATAAATTTTTAATATCTTCTTTAATTTGATTTGGATCATACTTTGAGTCGACTTTTGTTTTGATTATATCTGAAATTCTATCGTCTTTTATAACTTTATTGCCAAAAAACTCAATTCTATAAATTTCTTTATTATCTTCTAAATTAAGGTTATCTGACAAGGCAGAGGTTGAAAATGCAATACTAATAATAATAAAATTTATGACTATGAACTTAATACTATAATTCATCTGAGTTGAAATATCCTTTTTGATGCATTAGAAACAACCTTATCGTGTGTTGCCACTATTATAGTAGTTTTGAGTTCATGATTCAAATTAACTAAACATTTAATTAAATTATTTGTATTTTCTGAGTCTAAATTTGAAGTAGGTTCATCTGCTATTAAAATATCTGGCTTTAAGATCATAGCTCTTGCTAATAGTACTCTTTGTCTTTGTCCTGTTGATAAGCTCATAGGATATTTAAGAAGTAAATTTTCAATATTTAGTTTATTAATTAAGTAGCTCATGTGACTCTCTTCGATTTGATTCTTATGAATCAATTGAGGCAATTTAATATTTTCTATCACTGTTAAATCCGACAATAAGAGACTATTTGATGACATTATTCCTAATCTTTTCATCAATATATTTTTTTCTTTTCTTCTATATTGTGATATTTCTTTATCAAAAATATAAATATTTCCACTCGAGTAAGTAATAAAATTTACTATTAAATCGATTAAGGTTGATTTCCCTGACCCTGATGGGCCAATTATTGATACAAAATCTCCTTTCTCTATTTTATAGTCACTATATTTAATCGATGTGTTATCGTAATTTTTTACTAAATTTTTAATTTCTATCATTAATTATTCCTATTTATTAAATTCCTTATGTTTTTACCTAGATAATTTTTTGTAGGTAAATAAGTTGCAAAAATAATAATTAGCAAAGAAAAAAAAGATATATAGAAAAAATATTCCAATGAAAATATAATTGGAAATCCTTCAATTCCATAAAAAGTTAAATTAATATTTAGTATTTCAATCAAGTTTGTATTAATCAATAAGTAAGTTGTTAAAACAACTAATATTACTCCTAACAAATATCCACAAAGTGCGATTAAAAGATTAGTAATCAAAAATACTAAAACTACTTGCTTATTTGTGGCTCCTAATGATATGAGTGTAGCGATATCGGATTTCTTTTGAAATATCATGCTTACTGTATTTGAATATAAAGTAGTTGAAGATATTAAAATCAGAAAAAATAAAAAAATACCAAGCGAAAATCTTTCTAATTTCATTATGTTAAACAAATTAGAATTTAATGATTTCCAATCAATAATCTTTCCTTGCAACTCTGGCTTAATTGACAGAATTTCTTTTATTGTAATATCTGAATTAAATGGATTTTTAAGTAAAACTTCATAAAAGCTCTCAGATTTATTTAGTATATTTAATGAAGTTTTATAATCAATGAAAATACATGGAACATTGCAAGAATTATTCGAACTGCCACCAACGAATACATCTATTTTCCGGATTTTTTTCAAAGTATTCGGTGCCGGTATAAATATCTCAATAGTTGTATTTGTGCGATTTTGAAAGAAAAGATTTCTATCTAGAATTACTACAGGTAATTTAGAATCATTTTTTTTATTATTTATTTCTTCAACTTCAGTTTTACCCTTTATTTTAACTATAGAAAATTCATTATTTATTATAATTGCGCCATATGTTTCAACGGTTTTATCAATTTTTAAAATATTTTTCAATTCATTTAACTTAGATATATTTTCATTTTTAGGACTTTGAAAAATAATATGTGGAAAGTTTTCTAGAATTTTATTCTGTACTTTAATTTCAAAACCTTTCATTACAAACATAACAATCATGATAGAAAAAATTGAAATAAAAATGGAAAAAAGTGAAATTAGAGCGGGAAGCCTTGATGACTTATTTTTAAAAATAGATTTAAAAAACTTGTTAACTAAAAAAAATATTAAATTCATTCATCTCTCAAATGAGGGAATAATATAACATCACGAATTGACGGAGAATTTGTTAAAAGCATAATCAATCTATCTATACCAATCCCTGCCCCAGCTGTAGGTGGCATTCCATAAGATAATGCTTCTATATAATCAAGATCCATATCTGACGCCTCCTCATCTCCAAGCTTTTTCAAATCGAGCTGCTTTTGAAATCTTTCTTTCTGGTCTTCAGAATCATTTAATTCTGAAAAAGCATTTGCGATTTCTTTGCCATTAATAAATAATTCAAATCTTTCGGCTCGTCTAGAATCAATATCATATCTTCTAGCAAGTGGCGAAATATCTATAGGAAAATCATAAACAAAAACTGGATCAAAATTATTTTGGAAATAATTTTCCTCAAAAATCTCCGAAATAATCTTTCCAATTTGGTTAAAATGCTCAATATTTTTATCACTTGCTATATCAAATAATTTTTTATCATTTTCAAGAACATCAAAACCTAGAAATTCGGAGGTCCAATCAATCATACTTATTTTTTTCCAAGGTCTTTTGAAGTTAATTGTTCTCTCTTGAAATATTATATTTTCATTTAATCCTAAAGCATTGGTACAGTTTGATATTAATTCTTCAATTAATATCATCATCGATTCATAATTTGAATATGCTTGATAAATTTCTATCATTGTAAATTCAGGATTATGTTGAGTTGACATTCCTTCATTTCTAAAGTTTCTACCTATTTCAAAAACTTTATCAAAGCCACCAACAATTAACCTTTTTAAATATAACTCTGGAGCTATTCGTAATTTTAATTCCATATCTAAAGTATTGTGGAAAGTTAGAAAAGGCTTTGCAGCTGCACCTCCAACTTTTTTATGTAAAATTGGTGTTTCCACTTCCAGAAAGTCTTTGCCTATTAAAGACTCTCGTAAACAATTAATAACCTTAGATCTAGCAATAAAAATATCTTTTACCTCATTATTAGAAATCAAATCTAAATATCTCTGACGATATCTTGTTTCAATGTTTGTTAATCCATGCCATTTCTCAGGCAGAGGAGATAAGGATTTTGTAATTAAATCAATTTTTTTAGCATCTAAAGATAATTGTTTTGTTTTGGTGAAAAAACATGTGCCTTCGCAGTAAATAAAATCTCCAATATCAATAAATTTTTTAAAAAATTCCATTGCATCCTCACCTGTGGAATTTTTAGATATAAAAATTTGAAATTCAGAATGATTCTGAACAATATTAATAAATGCTGATTTTCCAAAACTTCTAATAGCTTTAATTCTCCCTACAATTCTGTATTTAGTATCATCTAAATTAGATTCACCATCAGAATCTTTTAACAGATTATAAAGTTCATTTAATGATATAGATGGAATCAAATTATTTTTAAAGGGAATTTGGTTATCTTTCTTTAACCTATCAATTTTTTCTTTTCTAACTTTTATATATTCATTTTCAGTGCTCATCAAATTACATCCTTAACATTAGATTTCAATTTATTGATTAAAAAATAAAAACCTATAGTGACTATTATACTACAAGATAAGAACATGACCTTGAAAGAAACAATTTCTGCAACATAACCATATAAAGGAGAAAAAATCATTCCACCAAAAGTAAATGAAAGACTACAGAGAGAAAATGTTTTAGTTTTGTTTAATTCACTAGTAAAAGATAATGCTAAAGAATACAAAGATGGATATACAAGCGCATGAGATAATCCAAATAGCGCTCCTGAAATTATAAACATTTCATATGATGTAGAAAAAGATAAAATACCTATTGAAATCCCAAAACCCATTAAAGCAGGGAAACATACTTTTAATTGACCAAATTTATCTGGTATCCAGCCAAAAAATATTCTCATTATAAGAGCCATAATAGTATAAGAAATAAAGAAAATAGTTATAGGTTTAACTAAATTATTTGATGCAAATAATGCAGCAAAATTTAAACACGTTACAAAAGCTCCTCCCACTAAAAACATGACCAACATAATCTGAACAATTTTTATATCTTTTAAAGTTTCAAAAAGTATTCTTAAAGATTCTTTTTTGTTTTGAACTAATTTAGGTTTTTTGCTTTTAATAAAAGTTAAAACTATAAAACTCACAAATGCAGAAACTGATGAAACAATAAAAAAATTTTTATAGCCCATATGTTCAATAATATATGTTGATAAAGTTGGCGCTAATGCATGATTAATAATTGTAAAAACACCAAAAAAACCTAAAGCTTGAGCCTGATTCTTAATACCAATATTTTCAGCGACAAAAGTTCCAGCACTAACAAAAAAGAAAGAGAAAGAGCAACCTTGAAAGAATCTTAAAATAACATAAGAGAAATATAAGTCATTAAAATAAATAAATAAAAAATTAGTAATTGATAGACCTAGAGCACCAAAAAATAGAAGATATTTTTTATTATAAGAGTCTCCTAAAATCCCGGAAATTGGTGTAAAAAAAAGTGTACTCGCACCAGCAACGGACATAATTAATCCTACATCATGTTCTCCACCGCCTAAATCAATTATCCTGATTGGTAAAATCAAATATGAATGATATGCATAAAAAAAGAAGAAAGATGCGGAGGTTATAAGAATTAAGTTTTTAGATAACTTCAATTATTTATTTCCTATCATCATAAATCAAATTTCCATTTACAAACGTATATTTGACCTTCCCTTGTAAGAATTTATTTATCAAAGGGCTATTTTTACTTTTTGAATTTATTAAATTTTCCGAATAATTAAACTTTTCATTAGGATCAAAAATTGTTATATCAGCAAAATTACCCTTCTTGAGACTGCCAGCTTCTATTTTGGCAATTTTTGCAGGAATAAAAGATAGCTTTTTAATTAAATTCATCATGGTTATTTTTTTATTTCTAACCAAATTAAGACTCAAAGGTAATGCAGTCTCGAGACCAATAATTCCAAAAGGTGCTTTCAGAAAACCAGTTTTTTTTTCTTTTTTAGCATGGGGTGCATGATCAGTTGCAATTATATCAATCGTTCCATCTTTTAGTCCATCAATTATAGCTTTTTTATCTTTATCAGACCTTAATGGTGGATTCATCTTGAAATTTGAATTTTTAATATCTATGTCCTTTTCAGACAATGTAAAATGATGGGGAGCTGCTTCACATGTAATATTAGAGCCTCTTCCTTTTGCGTCTTTAATTATTTTTACCGAACCTTCGGTTGAAACATGACAAATATGTAAATGACATCCGGTAAAATCAGAAATAAAAATATCTCTCAAAATACCAAGCTCTTCAGAAATATTTGGAATTCCAGGAAGGTTATTTTTTCTAGATACAAAACCTTCATTAATTACACCATTCTTAGATAATGAACATTCTTCGCAATGTGAAATTAAGGGTACTTGTAAATCTTTTGCCATGTTCATTGCCTCATATAATAAAGATGAATTAGTAACAGGAAATCCATCATCAGAAATACCAATACATCCAGCATGTATATTTTCTTTAATTTTTGCTAAAGACTTTCCATCTTGTCCTTTAGTTATTGCACCAATAGGATAAATCTTGACTAGAGAATCTCTTTTTGATTTTTTCATAATATAATTAGTGATTTTTGGGTTATCGTTAGGAGGGGAAGTGTTTGGCATGCAAGCTATAGATGTAAATCCTCCAAAAGCTGCAGCTTTAGATCCTGATCCAATTGTTTCTTTATGTGTCAACCCAGGATCTCTAAGATGAACATGTAAATCTATAAATCCTGGAGAAACAATGAATCCTTTAGCATCGATATGATTTAAAGAATCAATATTCTTTATTTTATTAGAAAAAAATTTATAAATTTTCCCATTTCTAATTTCTATATTTATTTTTTTATCTAAATTTTGGGATGGATCTAAAACTCTACCATTTAAAATAAAAAAATTTTTCATAGTAAAATTCTCTCTAATAAAATTTGCCTGCACCAAACTCCAAATTTTATTTGATCAAAATATTTTGCTCTTGGATCTTTATCAAAGGAAGATGGTATTTCTGTAACTCTTGGAAAAGGATGCATTACAATTGAATTTTTAGGAATTTTATCTAACTGATCTATTGATAATTCATAATTATACTTGCTTCCTCTTTCTTTCTGAACTCTTGTTACATATAGAATATCTGTTTCTTCTATAACTTTATTAATATCTGACACTTCTGATGAATTTGGTGGTAATTGACCATCAAATCTTAAATTCTCAGGACTTACAAAATTAAATTTATTGTTTTTAAATCGTGTTAATAATTTAACCAAACTCTTAACTGTTCTCCCATTTTTTAAATCTCCAACTAATGTAATATTTAAGTTATCAATTTTTTTATTAAAATAATGATAAATTGTATATCCATCCAAAATAGTTTGGGTTGGATGTTCACTATTTCCATCACCTGCATTTATTATTGGAACTCCTGATACTTGGGAAGCTATTTTTGCCGACCCTGCGATATTATGTCTGAGAACAATAAGGTCACACATTTGACTAATTGTTTTAACAGTATCCTCTAATGATTCACCCTTAGATACAGATGAAAAAGTGACATTATTTATTGGGATTACATCACCACCAGAGAGCTTCATTGCACTATAAAAGGATGACGAAGTTCGTGTTGAAGGTTCATAAAATAAGTTAGTTAAAATTTTACCATTGAGCTTTTTATTCCTCTTGCCTTTTCTATCATAAGCTTCGTCCCACAAACTAATGAGAAAATCTTGACTTAAGTCATCGACAGATAAAACATTAAACATTATTCAATACTCTTAAAAAATCTTTCAAATCTTATTATATCTTGAGGAGATTTAAAATCACCATCCCAAGAAAAATGAATAATTGTAGGAACTCCTATTATATTATTTCTATCAACAAAACCCCAGAATCTACTATCTAAACTATTATCTCTATTATCTCCAAGGACAAAATAACTATTTAAAGGAACTTTAATTTTTATAAAATTTTCAGGCGTATTATTATTAGCAACATATATTGTTTCGATTTCTTTTTCATCAAATATATTAATTATGACCTTATACTTTTGATCATTATCATAAAAAAATTTATCAGTTGGGTAAGATATATTTTTGCCATTTATATAGATATCATTACCCTCTATTTCAATTATATCGCCTGGAACACCTATCACTCGCTTTATATAATAAATTGAAAAAAAGCCAAGGAAACCTCCATTAGGGCATGAATCTGAACTTGGAGAGCCAGGCCAATGAAAAATTATTACATCACCTCTTTTTATTTCTTTAAATGGTTTAATTGTGAAAGATGAGGAGCAAGGTATGGAAAATCCATAATTTATTCTATCGGCTATAAGATGATCTCCAACTAATAAATTTGGCAACATAGATTTTGATGGAATTTTAAAAGGTTGATAAAGTACGTATCTAAAAACCAATGCAATTATCAAAGCAATAAGTATTGATTTAACTGTATTAAAAAATTTAGTTTTTTTATTATCTTGTTCCAAAACTAAAGCATATTATATTTTGTTAAAAAATAATTACAAATTTAATTCAATTTGTTCTAAATTCATATTTCTGAGTCTTTCAACATTATTTACATTGCCTATTGATGACAAGCTATCAACTATTTCATTTAAATGATTAGCATCCCTAACTAAAAGTTCTAAGTAAATTGACGATTTTAATGATGAAATTTGCTTAGCATTTATTTTAATTATATTTGAATCATGTTTTGCTATAATATTGGATACTTCAGATAATATTCCAGGCTTATCGAAACATGATACTTTCAATTTAGTTGAAGATTTTGAAGCAAAACCTTTATCCCATTTTGCTTCAATTTTCCTTGTCGAATCAATCTCTAAAATTTGATTACAAGATATTCGATGGATAGAAATACCTCTACCAATAGTTATAAAACCAATGATTTCATCACCATAAATAGGGGAACAACATTTTGCGTACCTTACCATTACATTTTGATTTCCACCTACAGTTATAGCATTAGATGTATCGATAACGCGTGAAGACTTGTGAACTTTTAATTTATTTTTAACGTCAATTTTCAAAAAGGATAATATTTCTAATATATTAATTTGCGTTAATGAAAATTTAATATATAAGTCATCTAAGTTTCTAATTTTCTTTTCTTTAATAAAGTCTTTTAAATTATTTATTGTAGAAGAATTGTCAATACTTAATCCATAGGATAATAGTTTTTGAGCTAAAATAGACTTACCAATTTTAATTGAATCATTAATATTGGAATCTTTAACAGAAGATCTTATTTTTGTTTTAGCCTTAGAAGTAACAACATGTTTTAACCAATCTCTTTTAGGTGATTGATCATTTTTAGTTATTATTTCAATCATGTCGCCGCTTTTTAGTTTATAACTAATTGGAACGATGGCACCATTAACTCTTCCACCAAAACATGAGTTTCCAATATCACTATGAATTGAATAAGCAAAATCGATAATTGAGGATCCAATAGGAAGTTCTTTCAAATCCCCTTTTGGAGTGAAAGTATATACAAAATTTGTTATCAACTCATCTTTTACAGCATCAATAAATTCTTTAGGGTCATTTAAAGTTTGAGTATCAAAAATTTTTAAAATACTATTAGGTATTTCTAGTGATTTTGATTTTTTAAAATCTTTATCAAGCTTATATTTCCAATGTGCTGCAACTCCAAATTGAGCAATTTCATGCATTTTTTGTGTTCTAATTTGGACTTCAACTTTATCACCGAATGGTCCTAAGACGTTAGTATGTAATGATTGATATCCATTACTCTTAGGTAAAGCAATGTAATCTTTAAATCTGCCAGGGACGGGGCGCCATGTTGAATGGACAGCTCCTAAAGCAGAATAGCAATCTTCTTCTTTATCCACAATCACTCTAAATGCTTTAATATCAAAAACATTATTAAAATCTAAATCTTTTGAAAGCATTTTTTTATATATTCCATAAAAATTTTTAAATCTACTCTGAATACTTGCTTTAATATTATATTTATTTAATTGCTGAACTAATAAATCTTGAATTTCAGATGTATAAACTTCCCAGTCATTTTTTTTATTTGCAAACGCATAGTCTATTTCAGCATATTCAAATGGTTTTAATATTTTAAAACAAATATCTTCTAACTCAGTTCTAATCCAATAAATACCTAACCTATCTGCTAATGGTGCGTATAAATCCATAGTTTCACGGGCAAAATCAGTTTTTTTATTTTCAGGCAAGTAATCAATAGTTCTAGCATTATGAAGCCTGTCAGCAAGTTTGACTATAATAACTCTAATATCCTTACCTGTAGCAAGAATGAGCTTTCTAAAATTTTCAGCTTGTCTTTCAAATTTTGAACTTATTTTTAACTGTCCAATCTTAGTTACACCATTTACTAAATCAAATACCTCTTTACCAAACAAAGACTCAATGTCATCATTTGTTGCTAATGTATCTTCAATAGTGTCATGAAGTAATCCAGTAATTATAGAAGATTTATCTAATTTAATATCTGCGAGTATAGATGTAACTTCCATAGGATGAATCATATATGGTTCACCAGAGTATCTTTTCTGACCAGCATGTACTTTTGCCGAAAAAGCATAAGCTTTTTTAACCTCTTCAATATCCTTCAAATCCATATATGAATTTATTTTTTCAACAATATCATCAAGTCTTATCATAATCCCACTAAAATTCTTTTTGCCTCTTCAAATGCATCGTTCAACTCTTCATTAATTATAAGATGATCAAAGTATGTAGATTTTTTCAGCTCATTCTTTGCTTCACCCAATCTCTTGTTTATATTTTCTTCACTAATATCATTTCTTTTAAGCAATCTTTCTTTTAAAATTTCAACTGAAGGTGTTTTAATAAATATAGAGCAACAATCAAAATGATTTGTATTCATTATCGATGAAGCTCCTTTAACATCAATGTCCAAAAGAATACTATGGTTAAATTTAATAGATTCTTTTATAGGATTAATAGGAGTGCCATACATCTCACTATGAACATTTTCATATTCTAGAAATTCATTTTTTTTAACCATATCTTGAAAGGATTCTTTTGATATAAACTTATAATGTTCGCCTTCTGTTTCACCTGATCTCATTTGTCTTGTCGTATATGAAATAGAAAAATCCAGATTCTTAAAATTATCTAAAAGTAATTTGGTTAGAGATGATTTACCTGAACCTGAAGGCCCAGAAATTATTATTAAATATCCACCTTTTACAATCATTAGTAATATTCTAAAATAAAAGAGAGAAGAGATAAATAAATTTTATTTTAACAAAGGCTCACTGAACGAATTATCGTTAATTCCACTTAGCCTTTTTTCTAGAAGATCTAGAATTAATCCGTCCACACCTAGTGGAAGAGCAACAAAATATTTGGTACCAGGAAAATTTTTTGCAGCTTCATCTGCTAATGCGGGAATATCTTCTTTCCAATGCTTACCTCTAGATAGAAAAAAAGGACAAATAACAATTTGGTCAGCACCCCTTTCTACACATCTTTTGTAGGCTGTAGATATCGATGGTTCAGCCAATTCCATATGAGCAGGTTCTACTATATCGTATTTAGTAGAATATTTTTCTCCAAAAAGTTTAGCTACTCTTTCAAGCATTGCATTACTTTCATCTCTTTTAGAACCGTGATCTACGATTACAATTCCTCTTTTCATATATATTTGATTATAACTAAAAAGAAAAAAAATGCCGAAGGCGGGACTCGAACCCGCACACCCGAAGGCACCACCCCCTCAAGATGGCGCGTCTACCAATTCCGCCACTTCGGCTAAGCGCCAAATTTACCCAAACAGTTTGAATGAGCAAAAATATATGTGAGTAAATTTTTTGCTTCAAAAATTTGCATATTACCTTTAAGGCATTCAACCTCATCAAAACTTTTGGATAGATTAGAAAAAGCATTCTTTGAATAAATAAGAGTAGGAACAGGATGCCAACTATGAGATTTCATCATAGATGGTGTGCTGTGGTCACCAGTTATTGTAATGGTATCAAAATTCATTTTTAAAATGGACGGTATATATTTATCAAAATCTTCGATAACTTTAACTTTTTTATTAAAATTTCCATCTTCACCATAACTATCTGTTTTTTTAATATGTAAATAAAAAAAGTCATAGTTATCATAGTTTTTTTGCAAAGCTTTAATTTGACCTAATAAATTATTAGAATCTAAATTAAGCGATTCCATACCTACGAGTTTAGAAATCCCCTTATACATTGGATAAGTAGTAAGAGAAGCTGATTTTATACTATAAAGTTCCTTAAAGGTTGGAATATTAGGATATGTAGAAAAACCTCGCAACAGAACAAAATTTGCTTGTTTTTCATCTTCTAAAATTTTTGTAATTAAAATTAGTAATTTTTTTAAAATTTTAGAAACTTTAGCAGATTCCTTATTTAAATTATCAGGTTCAAAAGGTTGTTCTCCATCAATTTGCGGATCAGTTTCTTTTATCATACATTGCAATTGATTTATATTTTTTGGAAACGAAAGTTTACATACAAATCTATGATCAAGGCCAGATTTAAATGAAATTTTGACTGAATCAACAGATTTAATTTTTTTAGATAGTTTAGTTACAATTCTATTATTCTCAACTGTACTTATTCTACCCGCTCTTCTGTCAGTGATAATTTTTCGAGCTCCATTTTTTTGAATAGTGGCAAAGTTCCCTCTAATTGCAATATCTTTTTTTGTAATTTTTATATCTAATCCTAAAGCTTCTAAAACTCCTCTACCAATATCAAAGTCCATAGGATCATATCCAAATAAGGCTAAATGAGCGGAGCCACTACCAGGTGTTAATCCAGGTTTTATAGGAATATGACATCCGGTTTCAGACAGTTTGACCAATTTATTTAAATTTTTAGTTTTTGCAACCTGTAACTCTGTTTTATTATTTCTTGGAATTCCACCAACACCGTCTAAAACAACTAGTAAGGATTTTGCTTTATTTTTATTAAATAATTTTGATCTTAATTGATGCATTATAAATAATATCCTATATTTTAATCTGCATTCCATCAAATCCTGGTGAAATGTTATCTGGTAAAAAAGATTTCAAGTCATCATATTTTAATTCTGAACTCATGTGTGTTAAAAAAGTTTTATTTGGATTTATTCTCTCTGAAATTTCAATAGCCTCATTAACCGATAAATGAGCATCATGACTTGAAAATCTAAGAGAATCCAAAATAAGAACATCAAGATTTGATAATTTGCTAAATGTACTTTCAGGTATTGAACTACAATCAGTAATATAAGCAAAATTATCAATCCTATACCCAAAAATATCCCAATCTTTATGCTTAATAGGAAGTGGAATAATTTCAACTTCATTTTGACTAAATTGTTTTTCAACCTCAATCAAACTTAGTCTAGGCCTAGGGGCATTATTATTTGAATCAAAAATATATGAAAAATTCTTTTTAAGATCTCTAATTGTATAATGGTTTGCATAACAATTAATTTTTTCACCTTTCATATAACTAAATATTCTAAGGTCATCTATTCCATGAGTATGATCAGCATGAGAATGAGTAAATAAAACAAAATCTATTTCTTTTATATTATTTTTTAGAGCTTGATATCTAAAATCAGCACCAGTGTCGATTAAAATATTTTGACCTTTATATTTTATTAAAACAGAACTTCTGGTTCTAAAATCTTTATTATTAAAATCTTTTATTAAATCTCGCCCAATAACAGGGCTACCCACAGAAGATCCACATCCTAAAATTATTATCTCCACTTAAAAAATATAGCATTTAAGTCTTTTAATTCAAAAATGTTATAATTTATTATCTTTCAAAAATGAGTTATCAAGATTCAAAGAACCGAGCTATAGAACTAACAAATTTGCTAAATTATCATAATAAGAAATATTATCTTGATGATAAACCTGAAATATCAGATGCTGAGTTTGATATACTCATTAATGAGCTTAAACAAATTGAAAATAAATTTCCAAAATTAAAAAAGAGTACTTCTCCAACTCAAAAAGTAGGTGGCTATGTTTCTAAGAATTTTCAGAAATTTCCGCATAGAGAGAAAATGTACAGTTTGGATAACATTAATAACAAACAAGAGCTAAAAGAATTCATCGATAGAATAAAAAAAACAATAATAAATCCTGAGTTTATTATTGAACCAAAGTTTGATGGTGCTTCAATATCTCTTACCTATGAAAAAGGAATTTTAACTAACGGAGCAACACGAGGTGACGGTGAAACAGGGGAAAATATTTTCGAAAATGTAAAAACAATAAAAAATATTCCATTAAATATAAATGAAAAAAAAATTCCAGAAATAATTGAAGTTAGAGGAGAAGTAATATTTCCACTTACAAAATTTAATCAGTTTAATAAAAATAATAAAAACTTATTTTCAAATCCTAGAAATGCTGCTGCTGGATCTCTTAGGCAACTTGACACATCTGTAACAGCAAAGCGTCCACTTGTTTTCATTCCATGGGGAATTGGATATGTAAAAAATTTTAAGATTAAAGACGAAGCTGAATTTATAGAGATTCTCCAAAAATGGGGGTTTCAACTGCTTGGAGACTTTAAGGTTCTAAAAAATCTTGACGAAATAAATAGTTTCTTTGAAAAAATTTTATCAGAAAGATCAATTCTTGATTATGAAATCGATGGCTTAGTGATAAAGATTAATAATATTCAAGATCAAAAAAAATTGGGGTTTACATCTAAATTTCCACGTTGGGCAGCAGCACTAAAGTTTCCATCATCAATATCTGAAACTGAAATAATTGATATAACCTATCAGGTGGGAAGAACTGGAATAATTACACCTGTAGCTGAACTAAAAAGTATTAACATATCGGGTGTAAATGTTAAAAGAGCAACAATGCACAATTTTGATCAAATTGATAAATTAAATATTAATATTGGTGATATGGTTTTAGTGGAAAGAGCTGGAGACGTTATTCCAAAAATTGTTAAGGTTTCAAAAAAAAATAATAAAGAAAAATTAAAAGTTCCAAAAACCTGTTCGTGTTGTAAGGGACAACTTGATTTTGAAGGTACTTACCTATACTGTAAAAACGAATTTTGTAAGGATCAGATATTAGAAAAAATTTCATACATGACATCTAAGAAGTGCTTTAATATAAATGGATTGGGTAAAAATATTATTAATAATTTATATGAAAATAAATTAATTAAATTTCCCAGTGATATATTTAGCTTGGATATTAAAGAAGTATCAAACTTGGAAGGTTTAGGTAATAAATCTGCAACAAACATATATAATGAAATTAATACAAAAAAATCAATTAAGTTGAAAAATTTCATTAATTCTTTAAGTATTAAAAATGTAGGTGAAACTACATCAAAAATCTTAGCAGAAAAATTTAACAATTTTGAAAATATTATAAATTTATCTTTAGACGATCTTTGTGAGATAGAAGGAATGGGGCCTGAAATATCAGAAAGTATTTTTTTATTTTTCAAAAATAAAAAAAATATTGTTAGTATAGAAAAAATGTTTCAGAATGGAGTAAATATTATTAATGATGATGAAATCAAGAAAAGCAATTTGTTAGAAAATATGTGTTTTGCTATTACTGGATCCTTTGAAAATTTTAAAAGAGATGAAATACAAAAAATTATCACAAAAAATTCGGGAAAATATGTAAGTTCATTATCCAAAAAAACTGACTACTTAATAACAGGTGATAAATCTGGTTCTAAAGTCGATAAAGCAAAAAATCTAAAAATAGATATCATAAATTTAGATAAATTTTTAGAAATAGTAAAATATAAGAAAGATTCCTAAGATAACTCTATAGAATCCAAATATCTTCAAACCATATTTTTTAGACTTATTGTAAAATAAACATAAAATTAAATATGAAGCGATTGCAGATGAGATTATATAAATTAGAACACTAATGAAAGATTCATTATTTAAAATTTGATTTTTAGAAATGAAATAATTATAGACAGATAATGTAAAAGCTCCAAGAAGAACTGGAAATGCCGCTATGTATGAAATCATTATTGAAGTTTCAGGGCTAATTTTTAAAATTCTTGATCCAATAATTATCGATGCAGATCTACTAGTTCCTGGAATTAAAGAAAAACACTGAAAAAAACCTATAAAAAAAAGTTTGTAATTATTAATTTTTTTATCATTTTCAGTATTGGTAGGAAGAAAATCTACTATTATTAATAAAATTCCAAAAAAAATTGTTGTAATAATCAAAAATATTTTTTGATTTTGCATTATATTTGAGATATTTGAAAAAAATAAAAAACCAATTGCTATTATAGGTAATGATGTAAATAAAATAATCTTTAAAAGTTGAGAGTTATTATTGAAAAAAATAATATAATTTCTGTTTCTGTAATAATATATTATTAAAGCTAATAAAGATCCAAAGTGAATTGAAGTTAGTTTAAAAATGCTAATTTGAATATTTAAAATATTAGAAAAAATAAGTAAATGTAATGATGAGCTTACAGGTATAAACTCTGTCAATCCTTGAATAATAGATAATAGAATATAATCAATCATAGGTTTGCAAACTTACTTAAAATTATTCCTGTCGCAACGCTAACATTTAATGAGTCAATTTTTTTATTGCCATAAATCGATATAGAGGAATCACATTTCTTTTTCAATAGTTTTGAGACTCCTTTTTGTTCAGATCCTAAAATTATAGCAAGATTAAGATTTTTAAAACCATCAAGTTTTTTTGAATTAATATCATTGCCATCTATTTCAGTTCCCAAGGTCCAATAATTATTTATTTTTAACAGTTTCAATACATTTGATATATTGGATACCTCATATACGTTTGAATGAAAGATAGCTCCTGCTGATGATTTAATAGCTCCAGAAGTAATAGATGCAGATCTTTTTTTTGGAATAACAAATGATTTAACACCAAAAAAAACACCGGTTCTTATTATTGCTCCTAAATTATGAGGGTCTTGAATATGGTCTAATATAAGTATTATTTTGCCAAGATTGTTGATACTTCTCTTTAAATTTTCAAAATCAAATATTTCAGGTTTATCAATTTTCATAGCAAGACCTTGATGATCGCTATTTCCCACTAATGAATCTAATTCAATTGATGTTACTTTCTTAATTTTGGATTTATTTAAATTATAAGAATTAAATTTTCTACCTGAACAATATACAAATTTAACTTTTGACGAGTTTTGCCTAATAAAATCTTCAACTGGTTTAACTCCATAAATTATCATATTAATTTTTCTTTTTATTTATAAATTTTTTATAAGGTTCAAATATTTTTATATTTAAATAATTTTTATCAAAAAATTCTACTGGATCTATTGGTATTCCTTGCAAATAAATTCCATAATGCAAATGATCGCCAAAAGCAAAACCAGTCGTCCCTGTAGTACCAATTTTTGTTTTTTTTGAAACTTTATCGTCTATTTGAACAAATATATCGCTCAGATGACTATATAAAGAATAAAATCCTAATCCATGATTTATTATTACTACTTTTCCATAGATACCTAATGAGTCATCTACATGAACGACTTCTCCTTTTTCAGAAGAATAAACTGGAGCATTTTTTATTGAAGATAAATCAATTCCATAGTGAAATTTTGTATCAATTATTTCTTTGGGATTACCTCTAAAATAATATCTTCTTTTTTCACTATATTTAGAAGAAACCTTAGAATTACTTAATTGCTTAAATGATGAATCAAACAATAATGATGGATGAATCGCTTCTGTTATTTTTTTAATTTTATTGTCATTCTGAATTCTTTCATCAATATTCATTTTTAAAAAATCTTCTTTTTCTAGAACTTCAATATTATCATTAAAAATCATATTAAATTTATTTCTAATAAGCTCTCTAGGTAAAGGAATAGTTATTGTATCCCACTTTTTATTTTTAATAGTTCTAATTTTTTGTGAAAACTTCAAAACATTTCCAGCTTTATCAATTGCATTTATTATCAGTTTATTATTTGCACAAGGCTTGTTTGAACAACTAAAAAAAACAAGATTGCTAAAATTTTCATTATTTTTTAGTGTTATAGGAAAAAATAGATCACCATTTCCGTTATCAACAAATGTTTTTTCGGTATCAGGACTGGTATCATACATAATAAATCCTAGCCCACCAATATAGGTATAGCCATCAGTTTCTATGTTAAAAATTCTGGGAGGCAAGATATCGACATTTAATTTTTTTTCACTAACGTATTCTGAGTCAAAAAAAATATTTTCATAAATTAATTTATGCTTTACAATTACTTCTTTATTTTCATTTTTTTTTAAAAACTTTAGAATTTCATTATCATTTTGATATGGGATATTAAGAATTATTTCCTCATTAATAAAATTTTCATTTGACTCGTAAATTTTTTTCTCTATTTTATTTTCAGATACAAAATAAATTTCAACACTTTTAATTAATGTATCATTTCTTTCTATAACACTATTTATACCACCACTAGATAATAATTTATTTTCAACTTTAACGGATGGTTTATTGAAAAAAAACACATATCCAACATATATAAAAACAGAGAAAAGAATTAATATAATTAATGGAAAAAAATTGAATCTATTGTCACTAAAAACCCTTTTTCTTCTAACCATTTAATTCTAATTTACTATAATAATTGATATAATTAAATAGAAAATTGGTAAAACAAATATAATGCTATCAACTCTATCAAGCATTCCACCGTGTCCAGGCAATATATTACCAGTATCCTTAATACCAGATTTCCTTTTTATTAATGATTCAAAAAAATCACCCAATATGCCAAAAATTGATATAATCAAGCCTATAAATACCATTTTATATATTCCAATATCAATATTAAATAAATTAAAGAGTAAAAATGAAATTAATATTGTTGATAAAATACCTCCGAATGAGCCTTCATATGTTTTATTAGGACTGACATTTGGAAAAGCTAAATTTTGACCAAAGTTTTTTCCGACTATATATGCCATGATATCATTAACAGAACTTAAAACTATTGGTATTATAGAAAAGATTAATCCAGTCTCTAAATTACGTATTATTATTGCAAAACTAAGGCCAAAACCCGCATAAAAAATTATAAATATATATGAAGACCAAAAATCTATAAAAGTAATTTTCTTATATATTATTCCTATTATGTAAATAACAACTAAAAATAATGAAATATTAATAAAAAATTCAATATTCAAAAAAGCCGAAATTGGTAGTAAGGCAACAAAAATAAATCCTGAATAATATGAACTAGTATTTTTTTTCTTGATCAACTTTGATAATTCAAAATAAGAAACCAAAATTATTGAGGATACAAAAAACAAAAAAATCCATCCCCCTTCAAATATTGCATATGCTGAAATTGGTAGCAGTACAAAACTTGTTAGGACTCTTTTTGTAAAATTAGTCATTATATATATTAATACTTTTCAGCAAAATTTTTCAAGCTATAATATTCATTTATTCAGTATAAAAAATATGAAGGGGCTATATGATACCAAAATATGCTTTTATAACTAAAGGAGTTGGGGAGGCAAAAGAAAAACTAACTAGTTTCGAAATGGCTTTAAGAGATGCTGGTATTGCAGAATATAATCTTGTTAAAGTTTCAAGCATAATGCCTCCACATTGTAAAATAATTAATAAAAAAGATGGTTTAAAAAAATTGTCAGCGGGTCAAATTGTTTTTGTTGTCTTAAGCGAACAATCTACTAACGAACCTGGTAGAAAAGTTGCAGCTTCTGTCGGTATAGCATTGCCATCAGACAGATCAAAACATGGTTATCTTTCAGAACATCATACTTATGGTCAAACAAAAAAAGAAGCAGGTGAATATGCCGAAGATTTAGCAGCTTACATGCTAGCTACAACTATTGGTGCTCCATTTGACCTTAATAAAAACTATAATGAGCAAAAAGACATTTGGAAAATTAGCGGACAATCTGTTAAAACTAGAGAAATTACTAGTTATGCAGAAGGTCCAAAGAATAAAAATTGGGTCACTGTTATCTCCGCAACTGTTTTAATTATTTAATCATTTTTTTTGCTAAAATATAAGCTTCCTCTTCCATAATTTCACCACTCAGCATTCTAGCAATTTCATCAATTCTTTCCTTTTTATTTAATTCTATTACTTCGATCATTATATTCCTAGAATCTGTTTTTTTTACTAATAGATGGTTGTTTGCAAATGATGCCACTTGAGGAAGGTGACTTATACATATTGTTTGAGTATTAAATGATAGATCATATATTTTTTGACCAAGTTTTTCAGCTATTGCACCGCCTAACCCTACATCCGGTTCATCAAAAATTATTGTCTTAGCTTCGTAGGAATTTGATAATTCTAATCCCAGAGATAGCATAATACGTGAAACCTCTCCTCCTGATGCAACCTTGCTTAATGATTCCGGCGTTAAATCTTTTGCTGATGAAAATAAAAATTCAACTTCATCAATTCCATCTTTATTAAAAAGAATTTCTCTTTGCAAGATAATCCAAACTGCCTCATTCATTCCTAGTTCAGAAAGATGTTTAATGATTTTTTTACTTAGTTTATCTGCACTCAATTTTCTTTTTCTAGATATTTCTTTTGCTAATTTCATAATTTCATTTTTTTTTGATTCTCTAGCCACTTCTAATTCATTTATTTTCTTACTATAATCCTCTGAGTTATTAATCAAATTATTTAAATAATTTTTTTGTTCGAGTAATTCAGTTATTGTCATTCCATACTTTCTTTTAAGCTCTTTTGAATAATAGATTTTACTTTCAATTTTCTCTAAATCTTCATATGTATGTTCAGCACTATTTAATAGTTTTGATAAATTAAAAGAAACTTCTTCAATATCAGTATAAGAAGAATTTAATATTTCACTTTCCTTTTTTAAAAAATCCAGTTGATTAAGTTCCTTTATAATCCTTCCTAGATTTTTTAAAACATTACTATCTATATTATTAAGTGAGTTGGTTAATAATTCATTATTAGAAGTTTTTTCTCTAGAAACTTTAAGCAAATCAGAATATTCTAGTTCTTTTTCTTCTGAATCTATTTCCAAACCATTCAGTTCATTCAGCTGAAAAGAGTAAAAGTCTTTTTTCTCAATATAGTCTTTACGAATTCTTTGAAACTTTTCTAGTTCAGAATTCAATTTAGTATATTCATGAAATAAAATATTATATTCTTTAATAAAATTTTGATACGAGCCATAAACATCCAAATAATTTATATGATTTTTTACAGATAAAAGTTCTACATAACTTTTTTGGCCAAAAAAAGTAAAGTTTTTATCGAACACTTCTTTTATGTCTTGAAATAATATTTTTTTATCATTTATAAAATAGCTTGACTGAAATTTATTATTAACAACTCTTTTTAAAATTAATATTTTACTATTATCAGTAATCTCTAGAAGAATTTCTAAATTTTCATTAGTATTTTTCTTTAATTCTTTTGGAAATTTTTTATTAATAAATACTTGAATTGAACTTAAAATTAAGGATTTACCTGCTCCAGTTTCACCTGTGATAATGTTAAGTTTTTCTTCAAAACAAACCTTTAATTCCTTGATTGTTAAATAATTTTTTAATTCTAATGATTTCAGCATTTTAATATATTTATATTATTTAATTTGCCCAGATCCGAATATAACAAATTTTTCAGATGTAAGTTCATTTAAACCCATGGGCCCGAATGCATGAAGTTTTGTTGTGCTAATACCTATCTCAGCACCTAATCCTAGTTCATTTCCATCGTTGAACCTTGTTGATGCATTATGAAATATTGCTGATGAATTCAAACTATTAACAAAAAAATCTCTTTTATTAAGGTCTTCAGTAACAATCGATTCTGTATGCAATGAACCAAATTCTTCTATATGTTTAATTGCGGAATCAATGTTATCAACAAATTTAATATTTAATTTCAAGTCTAAATATTCGGTGTGATAATCATTATCATTTATTTGATTAAAATTTTCTTTTGTAATATATTCCTGCATTTCACTACTTGCGAATATCTCAACATCATGTTCAAGGAAACTTTCGATTAAATTTATTATAAATTCCTTTGGTAAATTTTTATTAATAATTAAAGTCTCCATGGCATTACAAACACCTGGTCTTTGAATTTTAGAGTTTAAAGCTATATCCTTTGCTTTGGTCAAGTCAGCATCACTATCAATATATACATGACAAACACCTTTATAATGTTTTATTACTGGAATACTTGAATTTTCAGATACGAACCTTATAAGCCCCTCACCTCCTCTAGGAATTATTAAATCAATTAATTCATCTTTTCTTAAAATATATTTCATAACATTTCTGTCTGTGTAAGGTACGAGGTTTACAAAATTTGGATTAAGATTATTTTTTTTAAGAGCATTTTTAATTAAAGTTACTAAGTATTTATTAGTATTAAAACATTCAGATCCTCCTCTTAAAATTACAGAATTCCCAGATTTTATACATAAAGAAGCAGCATCTGTTGTAACATTTGGTCTGGATTCATAAATTATTGACATAACCCCTAATGGAATTCTTTGTTTATAAACCTTTAAACCATTGGGTCTATCGTATTTAAAGTTTAAAGCTCCCACCGGATCTTCAAGATCTATAACTTCTGAAATATTTTCAGACATTTGAGATATTCTTTTATCATCCAATTTAAGTCTATCAACAAAAGCATCTGTAAAATTTTTAGTATCTAGTAGCTCTAAATCTTCATGATTTTTTGTGACAATATTATCCTTGTTAGAATCAATTTCCACTATTAAATCACTTAAAATTTTATTTTTTAAATCTGTATCTATCTTTGCTATCTCAAATGATGATACTTTTGTTAAATTTAATAAATCATCAATTTTTGACTTTACATCTTGATCTAAAGTATCTACACTCATTCTAGCTATAATAAATCAAGCATTAATATAGGTCAAAGGTGATAAAATGGAAAATACATTATCAATAATTAAACCTGACGGGGTTAAAAAAAATATTATAGGTAAAATTCTGAATAGGTTTGAAGATGCTGGTTTTGAAATTATAAATATAAAGTTAATAAACTTAACAAGTGAAGAAGCTGGTAAATTTTATGAAATGCATCAAGATAAGCCATTTTATCCGGAGTTGATAAAATTTATGACGTCAGGGCCATGCATTCCATTTGTCATACGTGGTAAAAATGCTATAAAAAGTGTTCGTGAAATAATGGGTGCTACAAATCCTGAAGAGGCAAATGCCGGTACAATAAGATTTGATTTTGCTGACAGTATTGATAGTAATATAATTCATGGATCTGATTCAGTTGAATCTGCCAAAAGAGAAATTTCATTCTTCTTTGGATAATTAATACTGTTTATCAATTCTTCAAAAAAAATACTTACAAATTCATTTATCAATACATTTTTTTTAATTTTTTTAAAATTTTTAATATTACCTACAATAATTGAATTGTTACCACAAGGACTAATATTATTATATTTATTTAAATCTATATCCAAATTAATTGACATACCATGACTGCTTATACCTTTTGAAAACTTTAATCCAATAAAACCTACCTTCTTATCATCTATCCAAATCCCAGGTCCAATTAAATTTTTTTTTGCATTCAATTTATGATTGATTAGAACTCTAAAAAGCGAATTCTCCAAAATATCAATTAATTTCTTGGGTTTTAGCATTATTTTTTTAATATTTAAAACTGGATAAAAAATGATTTGTCCAGGTCCATGATAGGTAATATCCCCTCCTCTCTCTGAAACCATTAGAGGTAAATTGTTTAAATTTAAAGAATCCTTATATGTTTCATATTTAAATTTTCCTACTGTAAAGACTTCATTATGCTCTAAAAATATTAAATATCCCAAGGCATTAGAAGATTTAAGAAATTGAGTATATTTTTCAAACATTGAATTTAGGTTCAAATATTTGATTGGTTTTAATAAAATTTTTGTATAAATAATATTCTGCATTAATATCAATATTATGCCATTTATTAATGAATTTGATGAATTCATAAATAGTAAAGATTGTTACACTTTATTAGTTACCGAAGATGATTCATATATAGAAAATAATATAAAGGAAAAGATAAAAAAATTACTCGATGAAAATGAAATAAATACCAGTCTTATTATTAAAGATTTTGAGAAGGATATCGATTTCAATTCATTAATTGATGAGCTTAATACATATCCTATGAATATGAGAACAAGATTTTATATACTAAAAAACTTACAGAGTCTGAGTAAGGATAAACTACAAGATATTAATGAATACAATGAAGACCCAAACAAATTCATAAAAGTTATTTATTGTACCAATAAAAGTAAAATGAAGATCAAGACAGATATTTCTATTGAGGGAAAAAAAGATAGAAACGAAATATCTAATTTTATAAAAAATAAATTAGAAAATTACAATATTATTTTAAATCCAGAAGACTTAAAATGTTTGGAATCAAAATGTACTAATAACAGAATGGCTCTTGAAAGCGAATTACAAAATATAATTGAAATTCATAATAGCACTCAAGATAAAGCATTAATTAAGGATTATATTTACAATATTAAAAGAGAAAATTACAACGAAACTTTTTCATTAGATTTGTATATCAATAATAAGAATATCAAACTATTATTGGCAAACGTTTCGAAAACAAATTTCGATGAAAAAATATTTATGGAACTCGGAAGAATTACTTGGAAATTTAGACTTTATTTGAAAGTAAAAATTTTATTATCAAAAAAAATGAGCGATTATGAAATTCAAAAAATTGCGAAAGTATCCAAATATCAATATAAATACGTCAAGAATGAAACGAACAACTTAACCCTTAAGGAAATTTTAAATGTTTTAAGAGAACTAGTAATTGCTGATAGACGACTGAAATCCACTGATATACCAACCAACTTGGTATCCTTTAACTTGTTAAAAAATATTACAAAAATAAATTAGGTATTTGCGGACTTTGACAATTTAGATATATTTCGTGCTGCGTTTCTTTTATGTATAACTCCTTTAGCTGCTGCTTTATCATATAAGGAGATTATTTTTTTCAATAATTCACTCTTATTTTCAGAATTATTAGAAACCGCTTCATTAAAGATTTTTAAGTTAGATTTTAAATTTGAGAGAACAGATTTATTTCTCATTCTTCGCTTAATACTTTGTCTAGCTCGTTTTTTTGCTGATGCACTTTTATTTGCCATAATTAAGCCTTAATTCTGCTCAATTATTTTTTTTTGTCAATAAAGAGTTTAAAATTCTTTTAAAAGAAGTAATATTATAATTATGAAATTCTTTTTGGATAGTGCAAATATTGATGAAATAAAAGAAATAGCAGATTTGGGTCTTTTAGATGGAGTTACAACAAATCCCTCGCTTATTGCTAAAGAAAAAGCGCAAAAGAATTTTGAAAAAACAATTAAAGAAATTTGTAAGATAGTAAAAGGTCCCGTAAGTGCTGAGGTTATATCAACTGATTACGATGGAATGATTAAAGAGGCTCTCAAGCTTTCTAAAATCGATAAAAATGTAGTTATTAAGCTTCCCATGACACCTAATGGTATAAAAGCAACTAATTATCTTTATAAAAAGAAAATAAAAGTTAATGTGACATTAATTTTTTCTGTTAGCCAAGCTATAATAGCCGCAAAGGCAGGAGCCGCATACGTAAGTCCTTTTGTTGGAAGATTAGATGATATTTCATCATCTGGATTAGATTTAATTTCCGACTTATCAGAGGTGTTCATGAACTACGGTTTTCATACTGAAATTTTGGTGGCTAGTATTAGAAATCCAATACATCTTACTGAATCAGCAAAATTAGGTGCAGATGTCGCGACTCTTCCATACAGTGTGATAATGCAACTATTTAATCACCCTCTAACTGATTCAGGTATTACTAAGTTTTTAAACGATTGGAACAAAAAATAAGGCTCTCTTGATTCCCCTTTGCACCTTTAATTGGTGAATTAATAACCTCAGAAATAGAAACAAAATATTTATCTAAAAACTTTATAACATTATCTGATGCTTCATCCCTATATTTATCGATTTTGACTACCCCATTTTTACCTATTTTACTTTTTTCTAATTCGAATTGAGGCTTTATTAAAACAATCAATTCTGTTGCTTCATTAATAAATTCATCAAAAAATAAATTAAATTTTGTGATTGAGATAAAAGATACATCCATAACAATTAAGTCGATATTATCATTAATTTCATTTCTCTTTAAAAATCTTGCATTCTTTTTTTCCATATTTATAACATTTTTTTTATTTCTAAGCTTATAATCAAGTTGACCATATCCAACATCAACACAATAAACCTTCTTAGCTCCATTTTTTAAAAGACATTCTGTAAAACCGCCAGTTGATGCTCCTATATCAAGACATATTTTTAAGTTTAAATCTAAGTTGAAATAATTTATTGCTTTTTCTAGCTTATTTCCCCCTCTACTTACATAATTTTCGGATAATAATTTTATAGTTATTTTTGAATTGTCATTAATTTCTTTTGAAGGTTTTAATTCTTTAATACCATTTACAAAAACCTCTCCAGATAAAATATGAATCTGTGCTTTAGATCTTGAATCGAAAAAATTATTATTTACTAAATGGGTATCGAGACGAATTTTCATAATAGTACATAATTATACATAATAGAGTTTTTTGGTTAGAGTAAAATCATATGAAGAAAAATATCCATGTTTCATGCATTATTATTATGAACGATAAAAAAATACTGATTCTGAAAAGAAATTCAATGGGTCCTAGGGATAATCTTTGGGAGTTTCCTGGAGGTAAAAAAGAAGAGAATGAAAATGATGAAAATTGTGCCAAAAGAGAATTATATGAAGAGCTAAATATTAGAATTAAAAATATTAGACTTTATAAAAAAATTAATTATGAGTATGAAGATATAAATATTATTTTAACCTCTTTTGTTTCTTTTATTGAAAAAATCCCTAGTCTTAAGCTTACTGTTCACAGTGAGTATAGATGGATTAAATTAAACGAAATAAAAAAATATGAGTTTCCTGGTGCAAACAAATTAATATTAGATGAATTAAATTTTGATTATCAATTATTTCCAGAAATATTGGACAGAATTAATATAAATTATGATTCAATTTACGGTTATGATCTTCCACTCATCCACTCATCAATTTCTAAGATTGAATTATATTTGAAAACAAATATATTTGATTATCTTATTGATGCAATTGAAATAAAACCATCAATTTATTTTGATGAACCAATTGACATTAATGATACATTTCAAAAAATAAATCCAGAAAATAAAAATTATACTTTAGAAGAAAGAATTTATATTGAAAAAAAATTAATTAGTCCTTCAAGTATAGTTTGGACTGTATATCAATATTTAATAAAAATAATTCAGAACAATAAACAATCTAAATCTATTGAAAAAATTAAAGATGCAAAACTAAAAATTGAAAAAGCAATTTATAGTAAAACAAAAATAAATATTTCACAAAAAAATTTCAAACGCTTTATGGGAAGAAATATATAAGTTATTTATGTTAAAATTGTATAACTAATTTAAGGAGAATTAATATGAGTTTAAAAGACAAAGTTGTAATTGTAACAGGTGCAAGTACTGGTATAGGAAGAGAAACTTCAATTGAATTAGGCAAACTAGGTATGAAAGTTGTCATAGGGAATAGAAATGTAAAGTTAGGCGAAGAGGTAGTGGAAATTATTAAATCTAATGGCGGAGATGCAAAATTTATTAAGACGGATGTTTCAATAGAAAACGAAGTTAAAAATCTAATTAAATTCACTTTAGATGAATATGGTCAATTTAATTATGCTTTTAATAATTCTGGCTTACTTGGAGATGTTGAACCTATTTCCCAACAAAAACCTTCAGATTCTTCATATATTGTTGATGTGAATATAAAAGGTGTGATTTATTGTCTTCATTATCAAATTCAAGAAATGCAAAAATATGCTACAGCCAGCAACCCATGTAGTATTGTAAATAATAGCTCAATCTTATCTCATGCTGCTTATCCAGGTCTTACTGTATATAGTGCTACCAAGCATGCAGTTTCTGGTTTAACAAAAGGTGCGGCTGCTGAATTAGGAGAATCCTTCATTAGAGTAAATGCAGTTGGTCCTGGTCCTATTAGAACCCCGATGCTAGAAGTTCCCACTGATGGTCATCCAGAGCAGTTCGGTGGAATGGTCCCTATGCAACGAATTGGAGAGCCTAAGGAAATTAGTGATGCGGTAATATGGCTGTTTTCTGATAAGTCTAGTTATGTGACGGGCCATACTTTAATGATTGATGGTGGCTTTTGCGCAAAATAAAATTGATTTAAATCAAAATTTGTTTATTTTAAATTTGTGCTTCCTTTAATTATTTATGTATTTATAGATGTAATAGCTTTTAGCTCTGTAATAATAGCTGTGCTCCCTTTTCATGTTATGTTTTTAGGTGCCGGTCCATTTATTGTCACTTTGTACATGTCTACATTCTCTTTCATACAATTTTTTGCTTCACCATATATTGGAAGATTATCTGATAAACTTGGTCGGAAACCTATGTTATTAACATCATGTGTAGCAGATTTCATATCTCACTCAATAATGGCAATAGCGACAACTTTAAATTTAGTTTTAATATCTAGGATAATAGCAGGACTATTCTCTTGTAATATCTCTGTCGGCTCAGCCTATATATCAGATATAACAAATGAAAAAGATAGGACTAAGTATATAGGCTACTATAATGCAGCATTTAGTTTAGGATTTGTTATTGGACCAATTGTTGGTGGATTATTGGCAGGATCAAATCCTTCTAATCCTGATTATTTTAGAGCTAATATATTTGCCGCCACAATAAATTTTATTAATTTTTTTATATTATTTATTTTTCTAAAACCAAGTAAACCTGTTGAAAAAGCAAAAGAAAAAAGCAAAAAATTCTTATCCGAGATATTTTCAATCATAACAAATAAAAATATTTCTTATCTTTTTTATTTATATTTTTTAGTAAATTTTGTTTTTTCAGGTTTAAATGGTGTATTTGCGCTTTGGAGTAAGGAAGTTTTCAATTGGGGGCCTAAACAAATAGGATTTTTAATGTGCTTCGTTGGAATTTTATTAGCCCTTCACCAATCCTTTTCTATAAATATTATCGCATCTAAATTTAAGGAGAAAAAAACCATTTTTATTGGAATAGTTTCTATATTTATAGGTGTTTTAATTCTAAGTATTACTAGAAATTACTACTTTCTTGGGTTTGCTATATTTTTTCTAACATTAGGAATAGGAATTTTTAATCCTACAATATATAGTCTTATAAGTAAAAAAATTTCAAAATCCAGTACAGGATCAGCTCTAAGTATAAATCAGTCAGCTATGAGTATTGCCAGATTCAGTGGTCAACCTTTTGCGGGTATTTTCTTTCAATCTTTTGGTTTTAATGCGCCACTATTTGTAGGATTAGCTATTCTGGGAATTGTAAAAATTGTTTTTGGTAGCAATCTCTTAAATGATGAATAATTTAATTTTTATTTCTATAACTTGCCACAATCCCTGCAACATGCTGAAAGAAAGCATTATTTTTCTCTTTTAAAATATTCATTAATTTATCACCCTCTTCAATCATATTGTTCTGAAAACACGCTGATGCAATTATTGGATACAGTTGAAAAGAGTCACTTTTTTCTCTGATTGCATTTCCAAAGCACTTAATTGCATTAGTCAAATCTCCTATACCTTTATATGAAAGAGCCATATAATATTCTTTTTCAAATGAATAAGACTTTTTTTTATCAATCTTACCAAGAATTTTTGCTGCATTTAAAAAAAAACCATGCTGCATAGCTGATAATCCAACTCTAAAAATTAAATCATTATTTCCATCAACTCTGCTAGACAATACATTATAACAAGACTCAGATTTTGATAAATCTCCTAGCTCATAAAAGCAGCTGGCCTCAATTAATTTTGTATCAATTATTTTTTCAACACTTGAAATATTCGATAATAAATCTAGTGCTTCAGAATATTTATTGTCTCGAAAAGATATTATTGCTTTGTTAAGGAGGGCGGCTTCACACTTAGAATCGATAGAAAGAACTTCATCATAAACTTTACAAGATTCCCATATTCTTCCTTCCTGAAGGAGTTTTGCGGCTTTTGATAAAAGTTCATCAATATTTGACATGCTTTATTCTAACAAAAAAAATCAATTTAAAAAATATTTTATGGTGATATGTTACTTAATAATGAATTTAATTAAAGAAATAGACCTTAATAAAAAGAAATTTGATTTGGAAGTACTAAATTTTTTAAAAAATAATCTAAACAGTGATAATTTAGATCAGGCTATTAAATATTCTGTAACAAATGGAGGAAAAAGAATAAGGCCATATTTAGTAAATAAAATTTGTAAATTATTAAAGATTAAAAAATCTCATCAAATTGCAATATCAATTGCCGCAGAGCTTGTACATACCTATTCTTTGGTTCACGATGACCTTCCTGTTATGGATAATGATGATATTAGAAGAGGAAAACCAACAACGCATAAAAAATTTAACGAAGCAGTTGCAATACTTGCCGGTAATTCTATCTTTACTTTAGCAATTGAAATTCTATCTAAAACCAATTTTAAAAAAGATATTAAAAAACAAATTAAAATAATAAAATTATTATGTGATATAGCTGGGATTAAAGGTCTTGCGAAAGGGCAATCATTAGATTTAGAAATACCTAATAACAATTTTCAGAGAAAAAAAATACTAGAAATATATGAATTAAAGACATCAAAGCTATTTGAATTTTGCATAGTATCGCCTTTTGTTTTGGCAAATAAAAAGAATAATGATATTGAATCAGCAAGATTATATTCAAAAAACTTAGGTTTAATTTTTCAAATTACTGATGATTTATTGGATGCAAATAGTACCTCTAAAAAAGTTGGTAAAAAAACAAACAAAGATATTATTAAAAATCATTTAATGAGTAAGATTTCTCAAAAAAAAGCAATAGAAATTTGTAATAATCTAATAATAGAATGTACTAATAAAAATAATTTTTTTGGAAAAAGAAATCCTTTCTTTAAGAATTTTTTAAATTATTTACTCAGTAGAACTTATTAACTTTATCCTAACAAAATGTCTAAGCTCATCATTACAGTTAAACCAATAATAAATCCTACAGTAGCTGTATTCTCATTCCCCCTACTGTGTGATTCTGGAATAATTTCATGGCTAATAACAAAAAGCATAGCTCCAGCAGCAAAACCTAAAGCAACTGGGAGAAAATGTTGAAAAATAGTTACGATACTAACACCGAGTAAACCCATTATAGGTTCAAATAATCCTGTTGCTGCAGATATTAAAAAAGCTTTTTTATTGCTATATCCAATAGCTTTTAAAGAAAAGGCAACTGCTAAACCTTCAGGAATATTTTGTAAACCTATTCCTGTGGCAAGAGATATACCATTATCGATATCACCTCCACCAAAGCCAACGCCAACGGCTAGACCTTCTGGCATATTATGAAGAGTGATAGCTATAATAAAAAGCCAAACTTTAGAAATTTTAGCTTTTAATTTTTCATCTACACCGTGTGTTTGACCTAAAACAAAGTGCTCATGAGGTGCTTTGTCCTCTACAATCCAAATAATTCCAGCTCCAGTCAGAAGTCCAATAATAACAATTCCTAAGGAAAAAATTTCACTATCATACATTTCAACCGCAAAGTTAAAACCAGGAATTATTAACGAAAAAAAACTAGCCGCTAACATTACACCGGCTGCAAAACCAAGAGATCCATCTTCAAATTTTTCACTTAGTTTATTTACAAAAAATACTGGAATTGCTCCTGCTGCTGTTGCTAATCCAGCTAATCCACTCGCAATAAAACCTAATAGAATAATATCCACCTAGCAATGTTAATTTATAAAAATTTTTAGTCAAGATTTGGACATTTGTTGTCCATAATTATTATCTATATTTGTTATGATCATAAGATTGATGACGTAAATAATTTAAATTATTTTTTTTCCTGAATTTAGTTTTTCTGCCTTGAACTCTTTCTCTCCAAATTATATAAGATTTATTCTTTAAGTTAGTTTTCATAATACTTATTATTTCTTTTTCAGAAAGAGAATACAGTTCCATAATTGCTTCGAATGGTGTCCTATCTTCCCAACACATTTCAATTATTCTAGAGATATCAGGTTTTTCTAGTTTCATGAATTTAAAATAACTAATAAATCATTATTTGTAATAAAACGTTGGAGATTATTCCTGCACCTACATCATCCATTGTAATTCCAATACCTCCAGGCAAGCGTTCTAATTTCTTAACAAAAAACAATTTAGAAACATCAAATAGTCTAAATAGTAAAAAACCTATTATTATATTAACTATACTAAACGGTACAAATAACATAGTTACAAAAAAGCCTGCAACCTCATCAATGACTACCTCTTTTGGATCTGAATTATGAAAAAAATTTATAGATTTATCTGAAGTATAGATAGATAATAAAATTATAATAATTGTCACAATTAAAAAATGAATATTAGATATTTTAAAATAATGAAATATCAATATATATAGAAATACTCCTCCTAATGTACCAAAAGTACCTGGTAATTTGGGAAAATAGCCAAAAAAGAAGAAAGTAGAAATTAGTTTATTTAAATTTATGAGTAACATTTATTTCAAATTAACCAAAAAAAATAAGATAGTGATATACTACTGAAATGAGCATTAAAATACTATTTTTATTTTTCAATTTTTTTTTAATAGTGCTTAATCTAAATTTATTTGCTGAAACAATTGTATCTGCTACTAAAATAAAAAAGTTATCAAACACAAAAATATCGATTGAAGCTAAAGCTAAAGCATTTAATGAGGCAATTATAAGTTCTGAAATAAAAGGTAAAGTGTTAAGAGTTTTAAAATATGAAGGTAACAAAATAGAAAAAGATGAAATAATAGCAAAAATAGAAAACTCAAAATATTTAGCATTATTCAACAGCTCACAAGAGAAACTATTTTCTTTGGAATCTAATCTTAAAAAATCATCTTCAAAATTAAAAAGATACAATGGTTTATTAGAAAAAGAAATTATTTCAAATCAAGAATACGAAGAAGTTCTATATGAGCATAATTCTATATTATCTGACTTTAATTCACAGCTTGAAATAATGAAATTCAATAAGATAAATTTGGAAAATTGTAATATAAGAGCATCTTTTAATGGAATAATAAGTAAAAAATTTATAAATGAAGGTCAATATTTAGATGAGGGTGATAAAATATTTGAAATTTTGGATAATGAAAAAATTGAGGTTGAACTATATATTCCCGAAATTTATTTCGAACTAATTAATATTAATGACCCTGTAGAAATAAATTATGGCACTGAAAATAAAATTGATTCTTATATTTCTAGTATAGTTAAAAAAATAGATAATACTTTTGGTACATTTTTAGCTATGGTATACATTGAAAGAAACAATTCCATTATTCCAGGTGAAGATTTAATTGTTAATATCAAAATTAAATCACCAAAAAATTCTTTTTTAATCAATAAAGATGCAGTTATTAATAAAAAAGATAAAAAAATTATTTATGTTATAAAGAATAAAAGAGCTATACCCATCGAAATTAAAGTTCTAGATTTATACGGCGAACATTTTATTGCAAATGGTCCTATAAGTGCATCTGACTTGATTGTACTTGATGGTAATGAAAATTTGATTCCAAAACAAAATGTAAAGGTTGTTAAAATAGAAAGATGAAATGAAGATTATTGATTATTCAGTTAGTAAATTTATTACAATTATATCTATTTTTTCATTATCTTTTCTTTTTGGAATTTTTTCATTAAATAAAATACCTGTCCAACTTGTTCCAACCGTAAATAAATCTGAAATTACTGTTCAGACTACCTGGTCAGGGGCAAGCCCTGAAGAAATAGAAAGGGAAATCGTAATCAGACAAGAAGATAAACTGAAAAGTTTAGAAGGTCTAAAATTAATGGAGAGTGTATCAATTGAGAATAGAGCCTATATCACTCTCGAATTAAAAGAGAGTCAAGATATCAATACTTCATTAATAAAAGTTTCTAACATACTCTCAAGAGTTAAAGATTTACCGCCTGAGGCCGATAAACCTGTTATAAAATCAATTTCATCTGACTCATCCCCTATTGCTTGGTTCATTTTAAAAACAAAAGATAAAGATAATGAAATTTCAAATTATAGAAACTTTGCTGAGGATTTTATAAAAACAAGATTTGAAAGAATCAAAGGAGTTGGTGAATCAGGTGTCAGAGGTGGGCGACCAAAAGAAATTCATATTGATATAAATAGTAATAAATTAGCATTATCAAAGATTAATTTATTAGATATTGTTGAAATTATTAAAAACAACAATATCGATATAAGTTCAGGATTTATTGATGAAGGTAAAAGAAAATATACTGCTAGAACTACAGGTGAATTAACAAACATTGAAGACCTAAAGAATTTAATTGTTAAAAAAGAAAATGATAAATACATAAAGCTTAGTGATATTTCACAAATTTCATTTGGATTTGAAGATGAGAATTATATTGTTAGACATTTAGGCGAAAGAGCAATAGCTTTAAATGTCATTAAAGAAAATAATGCAAATACAATTGAGATTTTCAAAGAACTGAAAAAAGCTACAGATGAATTAAACAATGGAATACTTAATAAAGAAGGATTAATACTTACTAATGTTTACTCTGATACGACGTACATCGACTCCTCCATATCCGCAGTAAAAGAAAATTTAATTTTTGGTGCAATTCTTGCAATATTAATTCTATATATTTTTCTAAGATCTATCAGGTCAACGCTCATAATTGGAATTTCAATTCCTTTGAGTATCGTCAGCTCCTTCATTATCTTTGAAATGTTAGGAAGAACTATTAATTTAATTAGCCTTGCAGGAATTAGTTTTGCTGTAGGCATGGTTGTTGATAATTCACTTGTTGTACTTGAAAATATTTTTTCTAAGATTGAAGAAGGTGAGATTGATATTAAGAAAGCTTCTGTTGATGGAGCTAAAGAGGTTTCAGGTGCCATTTTAGCGAGTACTCTAACTACTGTTGCAGTATTTGTTCCAATATTCTTCTTATCAACTGAAATTGGTCAGCTGTTTAAAGATATAGCATTATCTATTTCAATATCAGTAATTATAAGTTTTTTTGTATCTATAACTTTTATTCCAGGACTTGCATCCAGAGTATTAATACCAAAAAGTACGAATAATAAAAAGTTATATAATATTTTTTTAAATAAAATATTTGAAAAAATCGATTTAATCTCTCAAAAATTTATAAGTTTTATTTTAGAAAAATTAGAATTTATATTAAATCAAGGAAGGAAAATCTTCTTGTATATTTCAATGATATTTATTTTTTCTATATTGATTTTATATATTTTCTTTCCGAAAGTTGAATATTTACCAGAAGGAAACAGAAATTTAATTATTTCAATATTAATACCGCCACAAGGATACAATTTAAATAAAATTAAAGATATTGGTGAAAAAACAGAAATGAAAATTAAAAAGTTCTGGCAAAAAGATTATGATGGAGAAGACAAAATTTCTAACTTTTTCTTTGTTGCAAGACCAAAATCCGTTTTTATGGGTGCAGTTGCAAAAAATCCAAAAAATATTAAACAATTAAAAAATCCTCTTAAAGCAGCAGCCTCGGGATTTCCTGGCTTTATAAATATTGTTAATCAATCTAGTTTGTTTAGTAGATCAATAGGTGAAAGAAGATCAATTGATATAAACATTCAAGGTTCAGACTATGAAAGTATTGTTGAATTATCTCAGATTATATTTTCAAAACTAACGAACGAATATCCTAATTATCAAATAAGACCTAGACCTAGTCTTAGTAATACAAATCCAGAAATTATTATCAAACCTCAGACATTAAAGCTACAAGAAGTAAATATGACCACAAAAGACTTGGGATTGATAACAAATATTATTTTAGATGGCGCTAAAATAAGTAAATTTAATGACAATGGAAGAGAAATTGATATTAGACTAAGAGCCAATAAGCCCTCGGATTTATCTTCAAACATGTTAAATACTAGGTTTATTTATTATGATGATAAAATTTTTCCTCTCAGCTCAATATCAAAAATTTCAATAATGAATTCTCCTCAACAGATTAATCATGTTGAAAGACTTAGAACTATTAAATTACAAATTTCACCAGATGAAAAAACAAATATTGAAAACGCTGTTGAAGAAATTAATGCCTTCATCAATCAAGAAAATATTAAATCATTTATTGGCAATAAAAATATTACTATTTCAATCGAAGGTATTATCGGAAAGCTAAAGGAAGCAAAATCATCACTTTCTAAAAATTTCATATACGCATTATTGATTAGTTTTTTCTTACTAAGTTCTTTATTTCAAAGTTTTATTTATCCTTTAATTGTTTTGACCATTGTTCCTTTATCATCACTTGCAGGAATTTATGGTTTAAAAATTTTAAATATATTTATTTATGAACCATTAAATATGCTATCAATGCTGGGCTTTATAATTCTATTAGGAATTGTTGTTAATAATTCAATTTTAATTGTATACAAATCATTAAATAATATTAGAAATGGAATTATGCCTACAAAATCAGTTTTATTAGCTGTAAAACAAAGAGTAAGACCTATATTTATGACTACTTTCACAACCTCTTTTGGGCTTCTACCATTAGCACTAATTCCTAGTTTAGGTTCAGAACTATATAAAGGTTTGGCCGTAATTATTTTATCAGGTCTCTTGATATCAACATTTTTTACTCTATTCCTCACTCCCATGATGATTGTTGCATTAAATAAATTCTTCAAAATTAATAATTAATCAGTAATAATTAAATCAGTCACTTTTAATTCTAGGATTTATGAAATTGAAACAAGAAAATATATCTTATGCTAAAACTGTTTATGGTAAAGAAGAGATTGATGCTGTTGTTAAATGCCTTAATCGTTCAACACAGATGGGTAAAAACGCACGAAAATTTGAATCAAAAATAGCAAATTTATTTAATAAAAAATATGGTCTTTTTGTAAATTCAGGATCATCAGCATTATATATTGGAATAGAAGCCTTAGGCATACCAAAGAAAAGTGAGGTTATTACCCCTGCCCTGACTTTTAGTACCAGTGTAGGGTGTTTAGTAAAAAATGATTTAGTACCTGTATTTGTTGACGTTGAACCAAATACATTTTGTATTAACGCTAATTTAATTGAAAAAAAAATTACAAAAAAAACTGCTGCTATATTAGCTCCTAACCTTATGGGTAATTTGTGTGATTGGAAATTAATAAGAAAAATTGCAAATAAACATAATTTATTAGTTATTGAAGATTCCGCAGATACATTAGGAGCCAAAATCAATGGTGTTTCATCTGGACATTATTCAGACATGTCTATTACTAGTTTTTATGGATCACATATTATTAACTGTGCAGGGAATGGTGGGGCACTTACGTTAAATAACAAAAAAGCTATTGAGAGGGCAAAATTGCTTAGATCATGGGGTAGAAGTTCATCGCTATTTGATGAAAAAAGTGAAGCAATTGAAAATAGATTTAACATCAAACTAGGAAAGATTGATTATGATGCTAAATTTGTTTTTGAAACTATTGGTTACAACTTAGAAGGAAGTGAGATTGGTGCGGCTTTTGGACTTGTTCAATTAAAAAATTTAAATAAAAATATCAAGATTAGACAAAAAAATTTTATAAAACAATGTAATTTTTTTAAAAAATATGAGAAATATTTTACCAACCCTGAAGAAATAAAAAATGCTAGTACTGCCTGGTTGGCTTTTCCAGTATTAATAAAGGAAAATGCACCTTTTTCAAGAAAAGACTTTCAAATATATTTGGAAAAACAAAACATTCAAACAAGAGTAGTTTTTACAGGAAATATTCTCAGACAACCGATGATGAAAAATGTTATATACAAAGGAAAACTTAAAGAGTTACCAAATTCAGATAACGTAATGAAAAAAGGAGTTCTATTGCCTGTTCACCATGGCATGACAGATGCAATGTTTAAAAGACTTCATAAAACCATAGATAGCTTTATAGAAGATTTTACTTAAAAAATTTTTTAACTTCGTTCAAGGAATAATCGTACATATCTTGTTTTTTCATATATGCTAGGTACCAATTAGCTGTTTTTTCAAGAGTTTCATTAATATTATATTGAGTTGTCCAACCAAGCTTTTTTTTAGCTTTTGTGGAGTTTAACTTTAATATTTTTGATTCTTTAAAATTTTTATTAACCTTAGAAAACTTAATTTTATTAAAATTTAAAATCTTAGACATATTAGTAACAATATATTTCACATTTTGAAATTTTCTATAACTTGGAGAAAAATTAAATGAATCAAAATTATTTCCATTTTCAAAAGTTTTTTTCATTAAAAGCAAATATCCATTAATGACATCAAAAATATGTTGCCATGGTCTTATCGATAATGGACTTCTTACTGATAAATATTTATTTTTTTCAATAGATTCGATAAAATCAGGAATTATTCTATCCATTCCGAAATCACCTCCGCCTATTATATTGCCTGCTCTTGCAGTAGCAAAACCAATTTTATTATGTGAATAAAAACTTTTAAAATAGGATTTAGTTAATATCTCTGAACATGCTTTGCTGGCAGAATATATATCATCACCACCTAGTCTATCAGATTCTTTAAAAGGCTTACCTACCTCGTTGTTTTCATAACATTTATCAGTTGTAACATTTAAAAATGATTTTAAGTTCTTATTGTTTCTTAATATATTTAATAAATTACACAAACCATTTATATTGGACTCTATTGTATCTAAAGGATTTCTATAAGATTCAAAAACCAATGGCTGAGCAGCTAAATGAAATACAATATCAGGCTTTATTTTTTCGATTACTTTTTCTAGCTTTTTAATATCTCTCAAATCAATATAGTATGAATTTATTTTTTGATTTAATTTTAAAATATTATATAAATTTCCCCTTTTATCCTCAGGTTTAAGAGAAATACCATAAACATGAGCGTCAAAATTTTTTAAAACTAATGAAAGCCAGGAACCTTTAAATCCTGTATGTCCAGTGACCAAAATTTTTTTATTTTTATAAAATCCTTTTAACATATTTTATTTCCACTTTTTCCATGGTGGATTCTCTTGGCTTGCTAAATCATCTAACTGAACTTTATCTCTTAAATGGTCCATCGCCTTCCAAAAACCTCTATGTTTATAAGCCATCAATTGACCATCAGCAGCAATCTTAGATAATGGCTCCATTTCCCACTGCTGATTTAAGTTATCTACATAAGATAGTGCCTTTTTGTTGATTACAAAAAAACCACCATTTATAAATTTATCAGCTGTATCTAACTTTTCTTTTATACTATGGATCTTGTCGCCATCAATATTTATAGCACCAAATCTTCCTTCAGGAACAGTAGCCGTGAGCGTAACTAATTTTCCATGATTATTATGAAATTTAATTAATTCATCAATTTTAATGTCACCGACCCCATCTCCATATGTCATCAAGAAATTTTCTTCTTTTATATAGTTATTAATCAATTTAAGCCTTCCACCAGTATTAGTTTCTAAACCTGTATCAATTATTGATATTTTCCAATTTTCACTATGCGAAGTTTCAAATGTTATATCATTAGACTCCAAATCAATATGTAAAGAAGAATTGTTAGCATTATAATTAATAAAATAATCTTTTATGATATTTGATTTATATCCTGCACAAATAATAAATTCATTTATGCCATAAGAAGAATAAATTTTCATTATATGCCATAAAATAGGTTTTCCACCTATTTCAATCATTGGCTTGGGAAGAAGATTTGTTTCTTCTGATAGTCTAGTTCCTTTACCACCGGCTAATATTACACATTTCATTTAGTTAATAATATCCTAGAATATTTTAATAGCTATCCAGTTTATACACAATAATTGTGCCTGTTTGAGTATATTCCCACCTAGAAACATCTTTTTCACGATATATTTCTTTATAGTTAGAAATTAATTTTTTGATCTTCTCACTTTTATAATTTTTTCTATCTTCCTCACAGATTCGAACAGAACAAATGATAATATCGGGTCTTAACTCAAACAAACTATCTATATAATTTCGTTCAAAAATATTATTTTCAATATATGGTAATAATCTTTTGTCTGTAGTATTTCTAAAGATTGATGGGGTATGAATAATTTTTGTAATTCTTTTAGGATTTAATTTCCAATCAATTATTGGATAATCAAGAGCTAATAATGTTATCGGACGATCTTGGTCTTTAATTAAATTTATTACTCTATTATACAAATGATATTCACTTATATTTTTATTTTTAATAATTAGATTTATATTATCAACTGTAGAGATAGTGAAACTTATGAATATGGAAAGATATAAAATTATTTTTTTTGAACTTAAAAGAAAATTTGAATTAGAAAAATTCTTAGTGCTTAAATATATTATTAAAAAAGGAATTAATTGAATAAAATGGTGCGAATAGGAATGACCACTTACTATTATTGAAATAGATATAGAAAATATATAAATCGATAATAAGGTATTAATTTTATTATTTTCAAAAAAAGAAATTATAATTAGAAACGTAAAAGGAAGAAAAACATAATAATAAAAATAATTTAATTTAAATATTGCCTTGAAAAAATTATAAAACCCTTCATAAAAAGTATTTTCACCTGAATATGCAATAAAAATATCAAAATTTGAAATTTTAAAATCTAAAATTGCATCATTCATAAAAAAATAAATGATAAAAAGAAGTAAAGGAAGCAAGCCTCCTATACCAAATCTTATTAAATCTTTGATGTTATAATTTTTTTTATAAATTCTAAAAATTATCTCACTGACTAAGGCTAAAACTAAAACTGAGAAATTAATTCTAATTAAAGTTGCAAATGATATCATTAAACCTGATGAAAAAAATTTTTTGTCTTTATAGAAAATATAGGAAAGAAGTAAAAAAGGTAGACTGATTAACTCTGTAGTATTACATAACCAGAAGTGATAATTCATAATTGAAACAAACAATAAAACTAAATAAAATGAAATTTTATGGTTTTGATTCTTGATTAAAATTCTAAATAATATAATTGCTGTTAAGAATAAAAATAAATATCCAAAAATTCTAAAAATAATAAATGAATTTTGATCAATAAAAGACGGGATGGAATATATAAAAAAAGTCAAAGGTGGCTTTAATTCTAAAAAATCTTTATAAGGTATTAAGCCTTCAGTAATATATCTACCCGCAATCATATAAGTTGCCTCATCCCAAGTAACCGAATCTAATGTCAAACCATAAAATCGTATATAGGATAGAAATAAAAAAATTCCTATATAAAAACAATAAGAAAGATTAAAGCTCTTAAACATAACTAACATAATAGATTAAATTTTGCATTTAATCCAAAATGTATATTATATTAATTAATGCTAAAAATACTTATCACGGGTGGATCAGGATTTATTGGTGAATCACTAAAAGATTTCTTTGAATGGTCGACCGATTATAAAATTTATACTCCTTCCTCAAAAGAATTGAACCTATCAAATTCAACAATGGTAGATAATTTTTTAATGCTAAATCAAATAGATGTAATAGTTCATACGGCAAATCACCATTTTCATCCTAGGGACATAAATAGTAAAGATTTAGATCTTCAACTAAATAATAATATCACTATGTTTTTTAATCTTTTAAGGAACATAGATAAAGTAGATAAATTAATTTATTTCGGTTCAGGTGCTGAATACCCTCGTGAAATGTGGTTTGAAAAAATATCAGAAAATGATATTGGAAATAAGATTCCAACCGATCCCTATGGTTTATCAAAAATAATAATGAATAATTATGCAAAAAATCATAATAAAATTTATAATTTGAGACTTTTTGGAGTCTTTGGAGAATTAGATAATTGGAGATACCGGTTCATCCCAAATATATGTGTAAAAGCTATTTTTGATTTGGACTTAGTAATTAATCAAAATGCGCTATTTGATTTTACTTATGTTAATGATATTTGTGAGGTTACAAATAAATTTATTACTAACACATATCCCAATGGTGATTATAATCTTTGCTCATCAAGAGCATTGGAATTAATTGAAATCGCTAATATCGTTAAGCAAGTTTCAAATAAAGATTTAAATTTAATAGTAAACAATGAGAAGATTGAAACAAAGTATGGTGGTAATAATCAAAAATTACAAAATACAATCGGTAATCATGAATTTGTCAATATTAATAATTCAATAAAGATAGTTTATGATTATTTGAAAAAATTTAAAAACAAAATTAATATAGATGAAATAGCCGTTTAATTATTTATTGCCAACTCTTTTTTCTAACATTTCAATTCTAACAGTATCCTCATTAGAAATTTTATTATAGTAATTGAATTTATTTTTAAGATAATATAGTTCAAATGTCACCGCTAAATCTATGGCTCTCTCATAGTCAATATTAACGGCCTCAGAGGGAAATAGAACTTTTCTAGTTTCAAAAGAATAAAGAGAATGGTTCTGATTTAAAACTTTTATAAATTCAGATGATTCTTTAGAGATTCCACCTCCAACAACCGAAGTTAATGAATTTTTATTTAATTTTGAACAAAAATTCTTTGCATGGTTTAAGATTTCATCGGAATTAATATCATCTCTTCCAAAACCCATAGAACCTGTGAAGTCAACACGGCCTAAAACAAATCCATCAATAATTTTAGATTTTAATGAAGTTGAAATTAACTCATCTATAATGTTCATTGCGCTTATTGTTTCAAGATTAATAAAAAAAGAAATATCTGATATCTCATCCTCATCAAATACTTTATTAATTGAATCAATATATTTGGTTAATGCAAAATTTGATTCTATCATTGGGGCAACAATTCTTTCTGCACCAATTTTTTTACAATTTATAAGATCACTTATCGCTTCACAACCGCCTATCTTAATTACTAAGTCTAAATCGGATCTTTTTACCACATCTGATAGTCTCAAAAGGTCATCATTACGAGTCCCTTCCGCCTCAAATTCTGCTTTTATACCTAAAATATTGAACTCATTTTTAAGTTCAGACAAAACATTAAGCATATTCCTTTCAAGTTGATTCAAAATAAATCCTTAAATAAAATCTTAGAATAAAAAACTTTCATTAATATATCATAAGTTTTAATTTTATCCTATACAATCAAAACCAAATCATTTAAAATTTTACGAATGAAATACAGTGACTATCTTGCGAAGTATCTGAAAAAAAATGGATATACTCATTGCTTTTACCTTTCGGGTGGAAATATAATGCATCTACAAAATAGCTTCAGGACTCATTTTAGCTGTATTCCCATAATTCATGAAGTAGCTGCGGGTATTGCATCGGAATACTTTAATGAATTAAATTTAAATAATAAAAAAGCATTTGCACTTGTCACAGCAGGTCCAGGGTTAACTAATATTGTTACTTCAATTGCAGGAGCATTTTTAGAAAGTAGAGAATTATTAGTTATTGGTGGTCAAGTTAAGAGAGAGGATTTATCCAACGGAGATTTGATACAAAGAGGTATTCAAGAAATTGATGGGCATGGCATAGTTAAAAATATTACAAAATTATCAAAGAGGTTTCATAAACCCTTATCAGATAATGAGCTTGATAAAATCATAAAAAAATCTTTTACTGGAAGAAAAGGCCCTGTTTTTATGGAAATACCCCTCGATGTGCAAGGTGCCAATGTGAATTTTAAAATACCTAAAAAAATTAAAATAATTTCAAAACCAAAAATTAGAAAACAATTAATGTCAAATCATATTAACATGATTAAAAACGCTAAAAGGCCATCTATTCTTTTAGGAGGCGGTATTTCAAGATTTGTCGCCTCAAAGTTACAGAAGAAATTAACCAAATTAGATATTCCTATTTTTACAACATGGAATGCAGCTGATAGAATTTGCTCGACAGCAAATAATTATTTTGGTAGACCTAATACTTGGGGTCAAAGGCATTCAAATATCATAATTCAACAATCTGATTTGTTGATAGCATTAGGGACCAGGCTAGGTTTACAGCAAAGTGGATTCAATTGGCGTGAATTCATTAAAAATGGTGATATTATACAAGTTGATATAGATAAAAAAGAATTAACAAAGAAACATCCATTTGTTAAGTATCCAATTAATTCAGATGCTAATGAGTATTTAAAAAGTTTATTAGAATTTGATCTTGGTAGAAATTTTGATTGGATGAAATATTGTAAAGGTATAAAAAACTATTATCCACTAAATGATAGGCATAATAAAACAAGGAAAAAATACATTTCACCCTATGATTTTTATAAAAAACTTTCAAATATTTTAACTAAAAATGACATAGTAATCCCATGTAGTAGTGGAGGTGCTTATACAACGTTTCAGCAATCATTTCTTCAAAAATATGGTCAATTGATTGCAAACAATAAAGGATTAGCATCTATGGGTTATGGACTTTCTGGTGCAATTGGTGCTTCTTTTTCAGATAAAGATAAACGTACAATACACATTGAAGGTGACGGAGGACTCACTCAGAATATGCAAGAATTTGGTACAGTTAGTATTAACAATTTGAATATTAAGACATTTATTTTTGATGATAATGGTTATGCATCCATACGGATGACACAAAAAAATTATTTTAAAGGTGCTTACATGGGTTGTGATAAGGAAACCCTACTAGGTATTCCAAACTGGGATAAATTGTTTAAATCATGGAATATTAGCTTCATGAAGCTAAATCCAAACTTTGAAAAAAATAAAAAATTTTTAAATTTAATGAATCAAAAAAAGCCTGCTGTATTTGTAGTTCCTATAGACCCACTACAAACTTATTATCCTAAAATAACAAGTAGAATTACATCTAAAGGATCAATGGAATCTAATCCAATTCATTTAATGTCACCATTACCCAGTAAAGAAGAAATTAAAAAATTTTTTAAATTTATTTAATCAAATAGATCTGATAAATCATCATGAATCAGTGAATTTGACGCTATTAAAGTATCCGAATTCAGATTAAATTTTTCGTTTTTGAAAGAAGTTATTTTGCCCCCCGCTTCAGAAACTAAGAGACAACCTGCTGCAAAATCCCACTTTTCAAGGCCTTTATACCAACAAGCATCAACTCTGCCAGTTGCTAGATAAGCTAAATCTAATGCAGCTGAACCAAGCCTACGAAAAGATTTACATTTAAAAAAAATTCTTTTTAAATTTTCAAAATTTTCAGCCGCATAGTCTACTTTAGACATTACAAATCCTGTAGCAACTATAGAATTTTTTAATGTTTCCACAGAAGATACGGATATCTTATTTCCATTTAAAAAAGAACCTTTATCTTTTTCTGCATAAAAAATTTCTTTTCTAGAAATATCATAGACACATGCAATTTGCATTTCGTTATCAACTATTCCACATATTGAAAGAGCATAGAATGGATAATTTTTAATGAGATTATTTGTTCCATCAATTGGATCTACTATCCATGTAATGGATTCTCCATTACTTAATAAATCTTTAACATTAGATCTCTCCTCTGAAATGAAGATTGAATTTGGAAAATTTGCTTTTAATTTTTTTATTACAAAATCTTCAACCAAATAATCAATATTAGTTACCCATTCTTTGTATGATTTTTCTTCTATTGATTTTATATTAGTTAAAGAAATTACATGATCTACATCTGAACATAATTGTTGAAAAAAAAGGTCATGAGATAATGAATTATTTATTTTTTCTTTTATAGACATTGATTAATTTACCCTTTTCTACTAAATCATAATGAATCTTTAAATCATTATAAACATTTTCGATTTGTGAGATATAATTAATTTTTTTAAATGCATAGTCACTAATCATACTATAAAATCCAAAATTATCTTTGTCCATATTATTATTGGATATTGCTTTATCTACAAAAATATATTCTGGCTTCTGCTTATCATAATATTCTAAAGCCTTATTGTAAAATTTTTCTGATATTAAACCTTGACCAAGCTGTGGGTAAAATCCTTTATTCTTAAAACCACAGACATAGGGAAGAAAAAGATCATATTCCGAAACCATTACAATATCTTTATTAATATGATATTTTTGAAATTTTTTACATGAATCATCAATTAATCTTGGATCTATGGTTGATTTAATTTTTGCATTGGGAAAATCCCAATTAAAAACAGATATTTTATCAATAATTTTATCATAGTAAAAAGTTTTCTTATAAAAATATGATTCAGCTGTAGGAATTATCGTTAATATAGTGAATGCGAAAAAAAATATAGAAATTGAATTAATTTTCTTTAAATATTTATCTATCCAAAATATTAATGTAAACAATATAATCCAAAAAATTTGTGACAAATGAACTATAGAGGGGTTCCATGCATAAAAAACTAAAGACATAGAAGAATAAAATATCAAAAATAATAATTGTAAATCATTATTTTTTAAACAGTCTGTTGAGGATATTATTGAATAAAATAAACCTAATATAAAAACAATAAGCAATGTCGAACTAAAAGTAAGACTACTACCAAAAAATATTCCAATCTCTGAAAAAGAATTACCAGAATTAAAGTTAAAATAAAAATTTAATACTAGAATTATTATGAAGCAAGTAGAACTTAAATATAAACTATATTTACAAGTTTTTTTCTTTGTTATAAATAATAAAAGGTAAATAAGAATAATTGAAAAAATAATAAAAACACTTGCGTGAAAATTATAAAAACTATAAATAACCAAAAAGATAAAAATACAATTAATAAAAATTTTTTTAAAATTTGTGAAATAGAGAAGTACAATATAAATAATGATAGGCGAGAAAATTTGTCTTAATGGTGAAACTGTAGGTGTCATGTAAAGTATCAAAAAACCTAATGAGTAAATTAGTAAAGAAATCAATGAAAAATAAATCAATATATTTATTTTATTTTTTATAAATTTCTTTAACAATAAAAATATAAAAAAATAAAAGATAAAATATGAACCATAATTAATTTTAAAATAAGATTCTATTGATAACATATCATTAGATATTGAAGCAAGTGAAGAGATTAGTAATGAAACTAAAATACCATATTGATGGATTGGTGTATTATCACCTTGATTTAGAAGCCATGCAGGTTCAATAAAGCTCATATGATGATGAAAAAACATTCCCTCTAAAATTTTGTATGGAAAAAACCTAAGTTTTATGAGATTATCAGCAACTCCTTTCAATAAATCATTTTCATTTCCTAACTTAACAATGGAACCATTTTTTAAAATATCAGGAATATTCATAAATTCATTTATTATTACTATCTCATTATTTATGAATGGAAATAATATAAATAATAAATTCAAAAAAAATAAAAAAATAAAAGATAAATAAAATATATGGAATCTCATTTTCTCTCCTTTGTAAAAATATTAATTGCAACTAAGGAAGAGATGGAAATAGAAACAAAAAATTCATAATACCTATATGTACTATCAAGAGCTAAATTATAGGATGCAAAAAAAGCTAAAGAGATTAGAAGTATATACATTATAAATTTTTTAAATTTTGATATATTTTCATTTATTTTAAATTTAGAATTAAAAATTATTAGAATAAAAGATACAACCAATAAAGTTAGGAACAAAAATAATTCATTATATTTATCGTGAATTTTATCATGCACCCAAAAAAAATAATTATCATTAGGTATGTTTATAAATGAATACTTAGAAAATTCAATAAGTCTAATTGTTATAAAGAGAATATTTATAAAAAATAAAAAATTAAGTAAAAAATTTTTATTAATACCAGTCTTTGTATTAATTTTTTCCTTTAAAGTGTAATAAATAAAAATGCCAAAAAGAGATATGACTACTAATATTAATGGAAACCTATTATTAAAATATGATCTAAAAAAATCATCTAATGATACTTCTGAAACATAAATTGCATCAATGTTTTGAAAAGAATCATTGAAGCTTTTATGGAGGTAAGACATATTATCTTTTTTAAAAAATAAATATCTTGTATATTTTTTTAAAATAGTTGGGAATCCGAGAATTTTGTATCTATCAAAATAATCATTTCTATGATCTTTAACAAGATTTTTAGTTAAACCAAATGACGATAAACTTTCAATAATCAATTCCTTCTTAATATAATGTAATTCAACGTTCTTAAATATAAAATTTGAACTAACTGAAGTAGCATTTAAATAATTAATAATTTCTTTCTTTAATAACAACGAATCATTTAAACAATTTTTATCAATTTGATTTTTAAAACATTTTTTTTGAACTTCAAGACCAAAAACATGAATGCCATTCGAGAAAGTATCTTTAAATAAAGACTTTTGATTGTTAAAATCTAGAAGCAATAAAATAAAAACAAACAATAATAAAAATAAAATTTTTCGTTTCATAGTAGAACTTTAAATTATAGATAAAAAAAATCCATTTAAGTATAATGTAGTCAATGGCAAAGAAATCATTTGAAATAATAATTTCTGCATTAGAAAAAGAGGGATATTCGTCAAAAATAGTTCAGGTAAATTCAAAAACTAAGAATTTAGATAAAAATTCTGAACCAAATAATAATAACTTTATTAAACCAAATATTGTTTATGAGTCAAAACAATCTCTACAGCCTATTGTAGATGAAAATTATGTTGGATCTATAAATTTAACAAAATTACCTATTCTTTTTGGTATAGAGATACCTATCGTTGTAGTAAATTACGAATATGCTGTAAATAATGAAATTTATTATAGCTCTTTTGGGCCTTTTTTAATTGTAATAAACAATAAAAGAAAGATTACAAATAATGAGTACGAAATTGAATCCAGATTTGCTGTGCTTAATAAACCTTTTTTTAATTTTTTAACTCCATTGATAATAAGAATTATAAAGAAGAATAATAATGTTTTTAAATCAACTTAAAAATAAATTTAGCACTAATGAGCTTATTATGGATAAAAAAAATCGATTTAAGTATAATGTAATCTATGTTAAAAAAGTCTTTTGAAACAATAATATCGGAACTAGAGAATGAAGGATATTCTTCCAAAATATTACAAGTAAACATGAATGGAAGATATACATCAAAAGATTCCGATTGGAACTATAAAGATGTTCCTCATCTGAATATTGTTCATGAATCTATTCAAAGTGTTCAACCCGTAGTAAGTAATTCTTATGTTGGATCTATAAATTTAACAAAATTACCTATTTTTGGAATAGAAATACCAATTGTTGTTGTTAATTATGAGTTTGATGAATACGATCAAATTTATTATAGCTCTTTTGGCCCTTTTTTAATTGTTGTTAATACTAAAAGTAAAGATAAGCCTGGTGGGGTCGAAGTTGAATCAAGATTTGCAGTAGTGAATAAACCATTATTCAATTTCCTAGTGCCTTTAATATTGAAGGTTATTAAAAAAAATAATGATGTGTTAATGTCAGAAGACATGCCTATGAGATGTCGTAAAGCAGACCTTAGAGCAATCAATCATGATTTTTACAATCCAGATAAAACATATTCTTTCGATTTTACCGAAGAGATTTATAGAGCAAATGCTTATATAAAAGAAGGAAAATCATCTATTAAAATTTCTATAGATTCAATAATAAACAATAATAAAGAAGCTGTTATAGGTGAAAAAGAAGGTATTATGAGTTTTTTTACAACAAATAAAGATCAAAAAATATTACTTTGGCCCACAACTTGTCCTCATGAGGGTGCAAAGCTAAATAGTAAATGTATGGTTAACCAAAGAATTCTATGTCCTTGGCATCATAGAAGAATAAGTCATTTGTTCGAAATTGATAAAGATAGAAATTTTAAAATTATTCCAAGTATTGATTATTGTATTGAGATAATAGATGATAATACCTTATCTATTTCTTTCAGGAATAGTCCTGAATATTATAATACTAAACCTTACGAAGTTTTTAGAGCAAATAATATAGGGTAAAAAATGAATCAATTATTCATAAATAGAAACTGTCCAGTTTGTGATAGTACATCGTGTTTAGAAAATGATTTCGTAAATCCACAATACGATGCTTCAGAGAACTATGAATTAGCCAAAGAAAGATTCATTGGTTTTAGCGAAGAAAATGTTTTTTTTAAGTATTCAAGATGCAAATGTGGCTTTTTATATACGAAAAAATATTTTTCACCTAATGAACTAGTTAATTTATATGGATCAATGCCAGATAATGTTCATTCGGGAGACTATGAATCTGAAAAAAGAACTAAAATATATTACCTGGATTTTATAATTGATTATCTCCCCAAAAATGCAAAGATTATTGAAATAGGTGCAGATAACGGTGCATTTGCTTTAGAAGTTTTAAACAAAAGACCAGATATAGAGTTCACCTTCATTGAACCAAATCTCGAAATGCATTCTGAATTAAAGAAAATTTCATCTTCAATTTACACTGATATATTTGATATAAATAATATTGAAAAAAAATTTGATTTTGCAATTGGTATTCATGTTTTTGATCATATTGTTAATATTTCAGAAACAATATTAAAAATATCAAACCTATTAAAAGATGATGGAAAAATATTTGGTGTAGTACATGATGAAAGCTCAACGCTTGCGAGTATATTAGGAAAAAGATGGCCGGCATTTTGCTTACAACATCCTCAACTTTATAATCAAAATTCAATTGATTTCTTTCTTAACAATTTCAAACTAAAAAAAATATTTATAAAGCCAACAAAAAATTTTTTTCCTATTCTTTATTTAATAGGTCATGGATTAAGAGTCATATTGAAAAAGAAAAACAATTTAAAGGGTGGTTGGCAATTGCCATTGTATCTGGGTAATTTTTGTTTTTTATACTCAAAATCTTAAAAATTTACCCGCTCTTTCTCTTCAACTATTTTATTTTTATTAAGTTTGGTATTCATACTAGATATATATTCTCCAATAATACCAAGAAATAACATTTGCAAAGAAGCGAATATAAAAAAACCTAATATAAGAGGAGTAATACCAAAAGAAATCTCATCCCAATATAATAATTTAAAAATAAAATAACCAACAGCAGTCAGAAAACTAAAAAAAGAAAAAATCATCCCAGTTATAGTAACTAATCTCAAGGGCATCTTTGTTGAGTGTGTCATACCTAGCAATGCCATATCAATTAATGTAAACCAATTATTTTTAGTTTTTCCTCTTTTTCTCAAAGGCTGATGGAATTCTACAAATCCCTTTTCATATGGCATATCTGAAACAATGCCTCTCATATAAGGATATGTATCTTTGATTTCTTTAAAACGTTCAATAATCTCTCTATCATACAGTCCAAAACCAGTAAAATTTTCTACATGATCAAATTCTGCAAATTTTTTCATGATTTTATAATATAACTTTCTTAAATTATTGATTACAAAGCCCTCATCACTCTTTGGTTTAGTTGCCAATACAAGTTTATAACCTTCTTCCCATTTCTTAACTAAATCATATATCAGCTCTGGAGGATCTTGTAAATCTGAAGCTAGAAGAATAGTTGCTGATTCGTTAGTTTGTTGTAAGCCATAAAAGGGGGACCTTATATGACCATAATTTTCTTTATTTACAATAAGTCGGATATTATCATTTTGTTTTATTTTTTCTTTTATTAATTCAACAGTATTATCTGTAGAACTATTATCAATAAAAATTATTTCATATTTATATTCAATGAGTTTTTTATCAAAAATATTAATAATTCTTTGAACAAGTTCATCAATATTATCCTCTTCATTGTATGTAGGACTTAAAATAGTTATTTTTTTCACAGAATCATAATATCATCTTTTAATTATGAACAAAAATAAATTGAATGTTATAGTTTATATAAGTTTTATGAATAAAAGAAAATTCACAATTTTTTTGAGCATATTATTTAGTATTTTATATATAATTTTCTTATATAATTCATTTTATTTTCATAAAGGAAATATTAAAAATCTATATAAATCAATTAATGCCGACCAGGGTAAAATAATAGAAATATATAATATTTACAAGAATAAAAAAATAAATTTTAATGATATTAAACAAATAGATAGAAGTAAAAATTTTATCCAAATTAAAGGAAATATTGATTATAAGATTTTGTTCTCGTTCTATAATTTTGATTATGCGTATAAAAATTTTAAAAATATAGGAGTTGATAACAAATTAGATAAAGATCATGAGAGTAATATTAATTCTGAAAGATTTTTATTTTTGAAAAGAAACTATAATAAGTATGTAAAAATAAACGATAAACTTAATGAAAAAATTCTCTTTAAATTTGAGTCTGATGGGAAATTCATATTTAAATCTATTTTCGAAAAAACATTTCTTAAATTTTTAATAACTTCAATAATATTAATTATTATTTTTAACTATATTTTGATTAAAACTCCTAAAAGAAAACTTGATTTGATTTATTCAAATTTAGTTGAAAAAATTAAAGAAAGAATACTCAAAATTATTAATATTAAGATTGATTTAAATCAAAATTTAAATAGTGATAAAAAATTTGATCTTGTAGGATCTATAATTTTATTGGGATTTTTATTTTCCATATTTTATTATTATTTAATTGAATCTTTAATATATCCTCCCTCTCCTGTTATTTTTACACCTTTCCACAATGTCATTAGTATTTTTTGTGATTATTACTCTATAGATAATCATTTTCATATAAATGGCTTTGATTCATCAAAAAATAACTATTTGCCAGGAAGTTTATTAATAATACAAATATTAAAATTATCAACTCTCAGCAATCCCTATCTTGGGGTTAAAATAATATTAGTTTCTTATATATTGTTTACAATCTTTTACTTAAATAATTTTACAAAACATTTAGAAAAAACAAAAAAGATTATATTTACAACAATATTCATTTTCTGTTGTTATCCTTTTTTATTTACTTTGCACACGGCAAACTTTGAAGGATTTGTTTTCATTGGTTTAGCATTGTCATTCTTATATTTTATAAAAAGAAGATATTTTTTATCAGGTTTTTTAATAGGATTTGCAACTTCTTTAAAAATATATCCTATATTATTTTTAACTGTTTATCTAAAAAAAAATAATCTTAAGGATATAATTTTAGGTACTTTTTGTGGATTTACTATTTTATTCTTTTTACCATTTCTACTGTCATCAATTATCTTTCCATACGGAGAACCGATTGAAAATATAAATATATGGCTTAATACTTACCCAGAAGGATTAAAATTTTACAAGAATCATATGGTTTTGGGATGGAGTGGTGTTCATTTTGGCCATTCACTTCTGAATTCAATATGGTTAATTTTAGGTCCTAACTTTAACATAGCCAATTACTATTCAATTATTGTTGGCTTTTTATTTATATCTATTTTTTCTGGATTTATTTTTTTAATAAAAATGAATAGTCACATATATAAGTTTATTTTATGCTTATGTATAGTTTGTTTATTCGCCCCGACTTCAACTGATTATAAATTATTACATTTTATGATTCCTTTAATATATTTGATAAAAAGTAAAAGAAAGAGTTCTGAATATTTAAAAATTATAATTTTAATTTGCTTATTAATGATATCAAAAAGCTTTATTTATTTTTATGATAATATTTATGCAAACACTAATACCTTATTTAATACTTTATTACTCATTTATATTGGGTTACTATCTGTAAAGGCAGATAAATTATATGGTGTTAATTCTTTAAAAGATGCAATCAAAAAATATTTCTAAATCTCAAAAACTTGCAAAAGTTCTTAAAAAAAATATCGTTGAAATGATATATGATGCACAAAGTTCTCACCTTGGGGGTGCACTATCATGTTTAGATATATTAAGCGTTTTATACTCAGATGTTCTAAGGATAAATCCAAAAAAACCAAATGATTCAAAGAGAGATATTTTTGTATTAAGTAAAGGCCACGTTGCTGCTGTTGTATATGCAACTTTGGCTAATCTAAATTTTTTTAATAAAAAAGAATTAAAAAATTTTGGAAAAAATAGTTCTATTTTATCTGCTCATATAAGTCATAAAGTTAAAGGTGTTGAAGTCTCAACTGGCTCTTTAGGTCATGGATTACCTATTTCAATAGGTCTCGGTATTGGACATATGAAATATGATAATAGAGTTTTCTGTATGATAAGTGATGGTGAATTAAACTGTGGTAGTACTTGGGAATCTATAATGTTTGCAGGTCATCATAAGCTTAGCTCAATTTATTGTTTAGTAGATAAAAATAATATTCAAAGCTATGGTAATACGAAAGATATTATTAATTTAAAAGATTTAAGTAAAAAATTTCAAAATTTTGGTTGGAATACTTTTAAATCTAATGGACATGATCATAAGAAAATTTTAGAAACCTTTAAACTTGCAATTAAGAAAAAAACGGGTCCAAATGTAATTATTTTTGAGACAATCAAGGGAAAAGGAATTAAAAATTTTGAAAATAAGCTAATATCTCATTATAGACCTCCTACTAGCAATGAGTACATAGAAGTAAAAGGAGAGAAATGAGAAATTTATTTGCTAAGTATCTTGAGCAATCAACAAAAAAAAATAAAAATATATATCTATTGACTGGTGATTTAGGCTTTAGTGTTCTAGATAACTTTAAGGATAAATTTCCAAATAATTTTATTAATGTTGGTGTAGCTGAACAAAATATGGTTGGTATCGCTGCAGGTTTATCAATGTCTGGAAAAAAAGTTTTTACTTATTCGATTGCTAATTTTGCTACTTCAAGGTGTCATGAACAAATAAGAAATGATGTTTGTTATCATAATTTAGATGTATCGATAGTTGCTGTTGGCGGAGGACTACCTTATGGAAATCTGGGATATACTCATCATGGCATGGAAGATATAGCAATAACAAGGGTTCTACCCAATATGACTATATATATTCCTGCAGATAGAAAAGAACTAACATATTGTTATAAAAAACTAATGATAAATAAATCACCTAAATATCTACGTCTGGCACGTGGAGGGGAACCAGATATTCATCATAGGGAAATCAAAACAGATAAAAATTATATTATTTTAAATAAACCTCAAAAAATAAATATAATAAGTTCTGGAACTATTTTAGGGGAAGTTAAGAAAGCATTTAATAACTTAAATAATAAAAATATTGGACTTATTTCAATGCCAATTATTAATGATGTTACAAAGAAAGAAATACAAAGAGTTATATCAAAAAGTAAACTAATTTTTACTTTTGAAGAGCATTCCACAATTGGAGGTATTGGCTCTTTCTTAAAAGAAATTGCTTCAGAATTATCAAGTCCACCGAGAATTTTGAGCTTTGGGATAAAAAGACAAACAATCTATGAAGTTGGTACTCAAGAATATTTAAGATTAAGAAATAAACTTGACGCCAAAAATATATATAAAAATATTACAAAATACTTATAAGAAAAAATACATTATTTAAAAACATATATTTTTAAAACAAAATAATTAATAACACTCACGGGTAGTAAAATAAAAAGATAAGTAATATAAATATTAAATCCCATAATGTCGCCACAATACAACAAAATATTTGTTGCTAAATAATATGCTAAAGCTATAGGAGTAAATTTTTCTAAGAAATCACCTTTAATACTAAATGTAAACCTTCTATGATTATAGTAACTAATTCCAACACCAATAACCATATTAACCATTGAAACAATAAAATAATGCAAACCTAAAAAATATAATAAACTGAATATGCCAAAACTAACAGCGGTATTAAATAATCCAACTAAAAAATATTTTATAAGTGTTAAATTAAAAATTTTTGATAAAAAGCTAATTTTAAAAAATTCATATATTTTCATGAGTATTGAAATAATTAACTATATAAAAATAAATACAAGTCAAAATTAAACGATTTTAAGGATCTTTAATGTACTTCAAATATAATTAAAGTATGATTATAAAAGTGAAAGTATTAAATATTTTTTTTCTTTTATTAATTTTTTTTATTGCTTTACAGCTTTCATTTCGAACCGATTATCTTTTTAATTCTGACCATGGCTTTCATCTCTCTTATTTTATTCAGCCTATAGTGGGTATCGAATCAGGATACAAACTTCTGTTAGATCAACCCTCTCAATATGGATTTTTAAATATTCTAATACCTCATATTTTAGATATTAATGGACCCATAAATTCATTTCATATTTTTCAAGGAGTTCTAAATATAATTACTATATTCATAGCTTTTTTTATAGCGGTAAGAATTCTAAAATTAAAAAATTATTCTTTTTTTATATTTTTATTTTCAATAATATTACTTTTATCTAGTACAGATTTGTTTGGACCTCAAGTTTATCCATCAACAGGAGTTGTTAGATTTTTTCCCGTTTATATTTTAATTTTATGCCAATGTTTTATTAGAAATAATAATTATAGTAAAACAAGAGAAATATCTATATTGAGTATTGTTCTATGCTCATCGTTACTATGGGCTGCAGAGGCATCCTTTTATGTTTTGTTTTCAATTGGATTTTATTATCTTCAAGAACTTTTATATCAACCCTGTATAAAAAAACTCAAAGAAGTTTTATTTAAAGGTTTTTCCATAATTACAATATCTATAACATTAAGCTATATAGTTTTAAAAATCTATCAAAATTCTTTTGATATTGAATCGCTAAATTTAGGCTTACATTTTTCATACTTAATGGCTTATAGTTATGGTTTTGGAATGACACTAGGTGCAATTATTCCAAATATATTCAGCCCTATCCTTTTAATAACTGTTCCACTTCTTTTAGCACTAATTATGAATCGAAAAAATAAAGAAAATTATTTAACAATTGCATGCTACGGATCAATTATAATTGCCGTTATTTCATATTCTTTCATGAGATCTATAGCAAATAATATTAATAATTTATGGCCAATTTTCTTTTTATGTTTTTCAATTATTTATTATGAAATGAAAGATAGAAATTCAGAGGAGGAAAATTACAGCTTAAAAGTTATTCTTTTACCAACAGTATTAATAGCTAGTTTGTGCTTTAGCAACATAGTAATAAATTATAAAAAAATTCCAGAAATAATGTCAACATATTCATTTACAATAGACAATAATTTATTTAAAAAATCATTTCAGTTAGAAGAAGAAGATAAAAGCATATTAAAAGAGATTGAGAAGATTGATTGGAAAAAATCAAGTTTATCTATATTAACGTGGAGCGGTAAAACAGGTAATACATTTAATGAAAATTACAAGCCATTTTTACCTGGTCCTTCAGTATCAATGACATATCATTCAAATGATTATATTGAAAAAATTTTTAGAAATTCATACATATTCAAAAATAGGAATGGATATATTCTTCATGACAAAAAATGGAATACTTATGAAAATATTCTTAAAATTGTTAAAAATATAAAATCATGTAAATCCTTAATTCAATCAAATAGATACGATTTTTATGAATGTTATAGTGTAGAGGAAAGGTAAATTAATGAAATGAGAAAAATATTAATACTATCTCAAATTATTTTAGTAATTCTGTTTACTTATCATATATTTAATTCATTTTTCATTCACAAAGAAAATATTAAATATTTTTATAAAAATGTATTAAAAAAAGAAAAATTTAGTAATAGCCAAGGATTTATTGGAAAAAAAGATATCAAATATATTGATCTGATTAATAAATCAAATAGAAAATATTTTGACCAATTTAAAAAAATAAAATCTGATACTCAATATTATATAAATATTGAAATTAACAAGATTGAATATTTTATGAATAACAATGAATTATTCGGACTTGATATAAAACTTAATAAAGATCCGGAGAATAAGCTAATTAAAGATAAATATTTATTTATTAAAAAAAATTATATTAAGTTTCACGTAGAGACTGATAAGCTTGATAATGAATTAATTATTTATATGAATTCTGATTCCAAAAAATTACTGCTTGGAATTATAAAAAATAATATGAATTTATTTTTCATTTTATCAATATCAATTCTATTATTAATTAGATTATCATTTTATATTTTTCCTAAAATAAATTTTTACTCGGTTTTTAAAAGAAATATATTAAATATAGAAAGAAGGATTAACAAAAAAAATGAATTTTCATATATTGAGCCACCACTGATTATTTATATTGGAATGTTTAGTTTTCTGATATGGTTTAAAATTTTTAGTGATGTTAAATTATGGTATTTATTTTATGGACTCACTGTACTATCAATTTTGCTTCTACCTAAAATAAATTATACAAATTATAAATTTTTAATATTTAACAAAGCTATTTTGATAACTGTTTTTGTTATGTTTATCCATCAAATTATAAGTAGATTTGGATATCAAGGGTCTATGTCTGACTCTCCATTCATAAACAAAATTTTAATAGTTTCATTTTTATTTACTTTAATTTATTATTATTTTTCAAAATATAAAAAATTTATTACAATTAATTTCATATTATCATTAATTTTTCCACTTTGTATTTTAGAGTTTCGAAGTGGATCTATATATGTATCTGAATTTATTTACTTTCTAATTATATTTATCCCTTCTTTTTTATTAATTAATAAGAAGTTATCTCTATGAAAATAAATTTATATAATATTTTTTTTCTTTTATTAATTTTTTTTATTGCTTTACAGCTTTCATTTCGAACCGATTATCTTTTTAATTCTGACCATGGCTTTCATCTCTCTTATTTTATTCAGCCTATAGTGGGTATCGAATCAGGATACAAACTTCTGTTAGATCAACCCTCTCAATATGGATTTTTAAATATTCTAATACCTCATATTTTAGATATTAATGGACCCATAAATTCATTTCATATTTTTCAAGGAGTTCTAAATATAATTACTATATTCATAGCTTTTTTTATAGCGGTAAGAATTCTAAAATTAAAAAATTATTCTTTTTTTATATTTTTATTTTCAATAATATTACTTTTATCTAGTACAGATTTGTTTGGACCTCAAGTTTATCCATCAACAGGAGTTGTTAGATTTTTTCCCGTTTATATTTTAATTTTATGCCAATGTTTTATTAGAAATAATAATTATAGTAAAACAAGAGAAATATCTATATTGAGTATTGTTCTATGCTCATCGTTACTATGGGCTGCAGAGGCATCCTTTTATGTTTTGTTTTCAATTGGATTTTATTATCTTCAAGAACTTTTATATCAACCCTGTATAAAAAAACTCAAAGAAGTTTTATTTAAAGGTTTTTCCATAATTACAATATCTATAACATTAAGCTATATAGTTTTAAAAATCTATCAAAATTCTTTTGATATTGAATCGCTAAATTTAGGCTTACATTTTTCATACTTAATGGCTTATAGTTATGGTTTTGGAATGACACTAGGTGCAATTATTCCAAATATATTCAGCCCTATCCTTTTAATAACTGTTCCACTTCTTTTAGCACTAATTATGAATCGAAAAAATAAAGAAAATTATTTAACAATTGCATGCTACGGATCAATTATAATTGCCGTTATTTCATATTCTTTCATGAGATCTATAGCAAATAATATTAATAATTTATGGCCAATTTTCTTTTTATGTTTTTCAATTATTTATTATGAAATGAAAGATAGAAATTCAGAGGAGGAAAATTACAGCTTAAAAGTTATTCTTTTACCAACAGTATTAATAGCTAGTTTGTGCTTTAGCAACATAGTAATAAATTATAAAAAAATTCCAGAAATAATGTCAACATATTCATTTACAATAGACAATAATTTATTTAAAAAATCATTTCAGTTAGAAGAAGAAGATAAAAGCATATTAAAAGAGATTGAGAAGATTGATCAATCAAAAGGATACTTATCTATTCTTACATGGAGTAAGATTAAATATAATTTAATTAAATCAGGGGGATACTCTCCTCTAATTCCTGGACCACCACTTGCACTTATATCGCTAGATATTAATTATGTATCAAATTTATTGTCAAATAGTAAAAGTTATAAGAATAAAAATGGCTATATACTTTATGATAAAGAATTTAACACTTATCTGGATAAATTATTACAAGTTATTAAAAAAACAAAAAATTGCAATTTAACAAAAACCACTAAAAGATTTGATTTATACTATTGTGAATAGCACCCAAGATTTTTTCTAAAATAAAAGTCAACCTTAGATCCACTAATTTCTTTACTCATTAAAAGTACATATTCATTTGTAGAAACTAAAGATTTCAGATACTTTAACATTTTTGTCTGAGACAGCCCTTTATTACCTCTAAAAAGCCTATTATGCCCACTGTAAGCATTTTCATTTAAATTAACAATTGAAACTACATCAACTTTTATTTTTTTAATTCTTTCTAAATCATCTTCTACATCTTTATTTGAAGCAAAATCAAACCAGTAAGTTGTAAATTTACCAGGTGGATTAATTCCCGTGGTTATATTAATTAATGGTGCATGCGGAAAGGGTAATAAATTTTTTGGTTTGATACTACAATTTGAAATTATTTTGTTTAAATATACTAGATTGCCAGATATTGTTTGATTTTTTATATTCCTGATTGAAGGAATTTCATTAGATACATTTACACCTTTTAAAGAAAGATACCCCCACCATTGATATTGTATTAGGCTTCTTCCTTGAATAGATGAAACGGTCAAAACAAGTAGAAAAATTAAACCTGAGTATTTTAGTACATTCGCTATTGATTTCATCGATAAAAGAATTGCAAATAAAAATCCCAAATGCAGATATATAGAAGTTGGCGTTAAGCCAGCAGATGTTGCAGAAGCAAAAATTAAAGAAAAAAGTAAAACCAAAGTTTCTTTTTGAAAAAAATTATAGTTTTTTAATAAAAATAATACACACACATAATAGCCACTCCATACAAATGCTCTATTCCAAAAATATGAAATTACATCTGATGAGTATGGTAAATTCTTTATATTAGGAAAGTCAAAAAATATTGCAACTAACGAAGCAATAATTATAATGTAGAAAATAATTATATTATTATTGTCACTATTATTATCTTTAAATAAGTATAAATTTTTATTTGATCTTATTGAGATGAAAATAAAAATGAAAAGTGGAAAAAAAATATCTAAAATAAAATATTTTAAAGTATTGAAAGAATAATAATTGGATGTTGGTGGGAATAAAGTAGTTAAAGAATGATATATTCCACCTTTGGTACTTCCTGCTTGAAAAACTACTTGATCAATAAAATCTTCGAATCCACCGTAAGATATAATATGAATCAAAAAAGGTAAACCAGCTAGTAATGCACCTAAAATAGGAATATAAATTCGGCTAAGATTTTCTTTATTAATTAAAAGAAAAATTATAACTAAGAATATAAATATCACGCTACCATTACTTTGTTTTGTTAAAACCAAAAGAGTTCCAAAAAAACCAGAGAAGAATGCACAGGAATCAGATTTATTAGATCTAATTAAAAAGAAAAAAGAAATTAGATAAAACAGTGTTACAAGATGAGTAAAATCATATGTAAAAATTGCATTAGTATTTAAATATATTAGTAACGAAACAAAAGTAACAGTTACAGAGACTATTTTACTAAAGTTTATTCTAAAAAATTTATAAGTAAAAAAGAATATTAAACAGAAAACAAACTGGCCAATTATTCTGGCAATATAAATTATTGAATCTCCTAAAGAATAAATAAAGTATGAATACCAATAATAAAATGGGGGCAAATACGCATAAAAGTCTTTATAAGGCAATTTCCCTTCACTAATCAATTTGGCGGGCAACAAAAACCATCCTTCACTTATTATGAGATAACTGTAATTCCAGGACAGTATATAAATATTAAAAATAATAAATGCATATAAAAATATTTTATTTTTTTTAATTAAATTCGTTAAATTTATCATATTTTTAATTTCTCAATTATGCTTTTATGTATTAATTTATTGGATGCTAATAAGTTTTTTGAGTCTAAATGAAATTTGTCTCCGACAAAGTCTGTAATTTTACCTCCTGCTTCTTTAACCAATAAAATACCGGCTGCAAAATCCCAAACTTTCAAATCTATATGCCAAAACCCATCTAATCTTCCACATGCTACATAAGCTAAGTCTAAAGCAGCTGAACCTGATCTCCTAAATGACCTCAAATTCTTGATGACTCTCACTAAATTCCTCATATTTGCATTTACAGATTTATCACTGCACATGACAAAGCCTGTTCCCAATATAGAATTGCTTAATTTTTTTACCCTTGAAACGAATATCTTTTTATCATTTAAAAAAGAACCATTTCCTTTAGAAGCATAAAAAAATTCATTACTAATTGGGTTATAAATTGAACCGTGTGTTATCACTCCATTTTCTAAAGCTGCAATTGAGATACAGAAAAAAGGATAGCCTGAAATAAAATTATTTGTTCCATCAATTGGGTCAATAATCCAAGTAATATTATTTTTATTCTTCTTTATTATTCCAGATTCTTCGGCAATAAAATTAGAATCTGGAAATTTTTTTAAAATTTTGGAAATAATTTCTTTTTCTGCTTCAACATCTGTTTGTGTTACAAGATTTTTTTTTGATTTATAAGATGTATGAATATTCTTATTCTCATATGCCTCTATTATTATTTTTGAAGCAGATTTAGAAGCAACTTTTAATGTCTTTAATATACTCGAATTTAAAGATCCCATAAGTTAGTTATTGTATCAGAATAAATATTAAATAGTGTGAATTACTTATTATAAATATTTTAAAAAATTACAAAAATTTAAATAATTATATGTTATATTATAACATTAAATTATTAATTCTTGATTATCACAGATGATTAATTTAAAAGTAAATAAAATGAAAAAAATTGATGTAGCAATTATAGGTGCAGGTCCAGCGGGTATCGGAATAAGTGCTATGCTTGCAGATCTTGGAGTTAAAAAACAAGTAGTTTTTGAAAAAAATAAAATTGGAAATTCTTTCGAAAATTGGCCACAAGATATGAGATTAATTACTCCTTCATTTACAACTAACTTTTTTGGTCATCTGGATTTAAATGCAATAGTTTCATCAACCTCCCCTGCTTATATGCTTCAAACTGAACATCCTACAGGTAAAGAATATGCGCATTATTTAAAAAGCGTTTCAGGTTATTTTAAGTTACCTGTAGTTGAGAATACATTAATTGAAGAAATAAATTATTCTGATAAAGCATTTAATCTAAAAATTAATGGTAGTGATTTAGTACAATCGAAGTATTTGATTTGGGCAGGTGGTGAATTTCAAACTCCAAATTTAAGCCCTTTTAAAGGTGCTGAGAATTGTATTCATAATAGTCAAATAGATAATTGGAAAGATTTAAAGGGAGATGAATTTTTTGTTTTAGGTGGATTTGAAAGTGGAATTGATAGTGCAATAAACTTAAGCAAACTAAATAAAACCGTTCATGTTATAGATCGAAAAGAGCCTTGGGTTCAAAAAGAAAGTGATCCTAGTTTAAATCTTTCACCATTCACCATGGGAAGATTAAGAGATGAACTTTTAAATAAGAGAATCAACTTATTTAAAAATTCAGAAATTAAAGATATAAAAAAACAAAATGGTGAATATTTAATAAAAATTAAAGGAATAAAAAATCCTTTAATAAGTAGAACAAGACCAATACTCGCCACAGGTTTTAAAAATAATCCTGAAATAATTAAAAATTTATTTGATTGGGACAGTAAGGAATCTTTCCCATTAATAACTAGTGATGATGAATCAACAAAAACCCCTGGCCTATTTCTAGTTGGTCCACAAGTTAGGCATGATAATTTAATTTTTTGTTTTATCTATAAATACCGTCAACGTTTTGGTGTTGTAGCAAACTCTATTGGTAAAGCTCTAGGACTGGATACCGATATTCTTGAAAGCTATAAGCACGAGGGTCTCTATTTAGATGATTTAAGTTGTTGTTCAGGTGAATGCTTATGTTAATAAATAAGAAAAAAATTTGTCATAGAATAAATATCAATAAAAGTTTACAACTTTTAGCAAGTGTGTCATGGATGGTATCTGTTCTTATATATGGACTTAATAGTAGTGCTGATTATTTTCAATTAATTGCTTCTTGTGCATGGACCGTTTCAAATTTGACTAAAAACTAAATAAATATTCCTATCTGTTTAATTATCTAAATGTAACATTAAGTTATATCTTTTTTTGGTTAATCACTACATCGACAAGTATTGCTATCAATAAATTTAGCATGGTAATCCCACAAATTATAATGAAGCTGAAAAAATAAATCCAGGCCCACCAATAAATATCTTGTAAGGGCAACATAACTTGCTCCCAACTGGACATGGTTAAAACTTGAAATAATGTAATCATTGATACCCCTACATCACCCCATCTTTCAGGTATATCGTTACTAAACAAAATTGATCCTATAGTTGCATAGATATAAAGGATTATAAATAACAATAATCCTACATAAAACACTCTTACAACTGAGGATAATAATGCCTCTATTATTTTTTTTAATTCTGGAACAACAGAGATAAGTCTTAACACTCTAAATACTCTCAACAATCTTAACAATAAAAAACTTGAATTATTTGGTATTGGAACTAATGAAAGTAAAACGATTAATGTATCAAATATATTCCATCCACTTTTAAAAAAATTTAACTTTTTAGGTTCTCCAATAAATCGTATTAAAATTTCAA
>CAJWZP010000001.1 GCA_913050325.1 uncultured bacterium | reverse complement strand
AAGTACCACCACTACCACTTGATAGAGATAGAATTCATATCATCTCTCAGGGTGTTGCTGATCCTGTCTTCGACTATGATATCGTTCCTTTAACATACACAGAAAGTCGTTGGATGGCATGTGTTGTTGAAGCAGACGAAGCTGCTTTAAAAGCAATTATTCCTGACCCTGTTGAGCTTCATGATCCTATATTAGAATTCTGGTATGTTATTCACAGAAACACAATGTTAGGACCTTACATGGAGTTTGGTGTAACCGCATCTTCAACAGTTAAAGGAAGCGACGGACAGGTCTGGAAAGGTGGATACTATCCTTATATGTATCTATCTAACGACTCACCAATTTTCGCAGGTAGAGAACCATTTGGTTTCCCTAAAAAAGCTGCATACATTGCTGCTTTTGAACATGGTACAAATGACAACTACTTCAACTTCTTAATGGAGAGAAGAGGTTATGTTCTTCATTCTGCAAATGGTCGTTATTCAGACAAACCAGTTGCTGTTAAACCAACATTCTTTGGTAAAACAGACTGGGGTAGACTAAACTACAGAATCACAACTCACCCAAGTGTAGGATACAGTGATCACCAAGTTACATATCTTGGTTCAGAATTACCACCACAATTCGGTAATGGACACAGATTCCAGCTAGATCCAAGTTCTATTAGAACTGCTACTGGAGAAGATATGAGATCATGGTATATGGCAGGAACTCCTTTTGACTTCATGGGAGGTTCATTAGGAGATGTTAAAGTACATGGATTAATTTCATTTACATTTAACTTAATCATTCCGCCAGCTTCAATTGTATGGGAGAAAAGAGTTGAAAGAAGTGATGAAGATACTGCTAAGCATCTTCTATTCTCAACTCCTTACAAATATACAATGAGACACAGATTCTTAACACCTTACTATCCTGGTGCATAAGATTTGATCTTTTTGGGAGCCTCTTTAAGGGGCTCCTTTTTATATATCATTATTTTTCAATAACTAATTAACGTGCTAAATTTATAATATGAAATATATACATTCGTTAATAAATGGTGAATTAATAAAAACAAAAGATTCTGTTATTAGAGAAAACCCTGCATCTTTAGAAAAAATTTATGAAGTTTCAATGTGTTCCAAACAGGAAGTTGAGCTTGCATGTGAAAGCGCTCAAGAAGCTTTCAAAGTTTGGTCAAGAATGCCTGGTTCGCAAAGAGGAGAAATTCTATTTAATATATCAAGAAAGATTAAAGAACAGTCTGAAATACTAAGCAAAATTAATACATTAGAAACTGGCAAACCTATTAAGGAGAGCATGCTAGTTGAAATAAATGGTGTTATAAAAACTTTCGAATATTATGCTGGGTTAGCATCTAAGATTAGTGGAACATCACAAACCATTAATGAAAACCTATTGTCTTTAACGATGAAAGAACCAGTTGGAGTAGTTGGACAAATTCTTCCTTGGAATTTTCCATTGTTATTAGCTGCTTGGAAGATTGCTCCTGCATTAGCATCAGGATGTACAATTGTCTTGAAACCCTCAGAATTAACCCCTGGCGGAACTTTAGAATTAGCTAAAATTTGTGAAGATGTTGGAGTTCCTCCAGGAGTTTTAAATGTAGTTCAGGGGACGGGTGAAATTGTTGGGGCATCCATAGTAAAAAATGAAATTATATCAAAAATATCTTTTACAGGATCTACTAAAGTTGGAAAAGAAATTGTAAAAAATTCATCTGAAAATTTAACTAAGATTTCTTTAGAATTGGGAGGAAAAGCTCCTAATATTATTTTTTCTGATTCAAATATAGATTCATGCTTAGAAGCAAATTTGCGCGGAGGCTTTTTTAATCAAGGAGAAAATTGTACAGCTGTTACAAGACTTCTTGTTGACGAAAAAATTATAGATGAATTTGTTGAAAGCTATGTAGGAAAGGCATCAATTATTAACCAAGGAATGCCTGATAATATTAATACCGAAATTGGGTGTCTAATTTCTCAACCACACTTAAAAAAAGTAGATGCATATGTTAAGCAAGGTATTGCCGAGGGAGGAGAGCTTTTGCTTGGTGGTGAAGTTAATGCAGAATTCCAAGGATATTTTTATAAACCTACAATAATTAAAATTAAAGATACAAAGAATGTTTTATTTCAAGATGAAGTTTTCGGGCCCGTTGTAACTATTATGTCTTTTACTACAGAAGAGGAAGCGATAAATCTGGCAAATGAGACATCATACGGACTAGCAGGTGGAATTTGGACCCAAAATATATCAAAAGCAATTAAAGTCTCTAAATCAATAGACGCAGGATATTTATGGATAAATACTTATGGTGGTATTATCCCTGAAACACCATATGGCGGATTCAAACAAAGTGGTTATGGTAAAGAATTGGGAGTTGAAGGTTTGAATGAATATTTAAAAACAAAAAATGTTTCAATTTTTACTGGAGATAAATTACCTAAGTGGTATGGAAACAATTAGAGATAAAAGTTTTACAGATATTTATTCCCATATATTGGGTGAAATTGAAAGAGGCAGTGTTGACAGAAAGCATGGTTTTCATCTTTTCAATTTCTCTACATATGACGAAGATTCTGGTTATCCTGACTCGAGAATCGTTGTATTGAGAAAGTTAGTTAAAAATAGTTTTACTTTGAGATTCCATACTGATTTTAGATCTAGAAAAGTTAAGCATTTGGAAAAAAATTTCAAAAGTTTTTTACTCTTTTATAATCAAAAATCAAAACTACAAATTAGAATAAAATGCGATAGTTATTTATCATCTGACGAAAAAACAAAAAAAGATACTTGGGATAAGTCTCAGGAAATAAGTAGAAGATGCTATTACGTTCCAAAAGCACCATCATCAGATATAGAGAAACCAATTTTTAATGACGATCTAAATGTTGAAGATGAAAACTTAGGTTACAAAGTGTTCTCTATAGTCGATGCAAATGTTGTTCAACTTGATGTACTTGAATTAAATTATTCTGGTCATGTAAGGGTAAGAATGGATGTAAAAGATGGAAATTTGGTTTCATCAAAATGGATAATGCCATAAAAAAAGGGCTGATAAATCAGCCCTTTAAAAAAATAAATTAATATAATTTATAACTTATTAATATAGTGTTCCTTTAAGTAGGAAGTTCATTCCAGGAATTAATAGAGTTACAAACGCTTCTGCAACAAATAAATATCCTAGTAATGTTCCTAGGTTTTTACCTTGAGCTAAAACTAAAAATGCTACAAGTGTAAGAACTGCCCATGCAATATTGAACATACCTAGTTCCATTGCACCAACACCTAAGAAATACTGTCCGTACCATAGAAAAACTATAGTAGCGAATAGACAATACCAACCTAGCCCTTTTGCATCATGGCCTAATGTGAAAACACCAAAAGCTATAACATAAATAAGAGCAAAAACTGAAACGAGTGTTGTACTTGCTGCACCTTCTGGTCCTAATCCAGCACCTGTGAATGCCGCGATTAAGATAAGAACTGCAACAGCACCGTTCAGCATACCAACTTCTTTTGCACCAGTTTTACCTAACACGGTCATACCGTTACAAAAGAATACGAAACCTACTAGTACGAGTACATATCCTAACATATACTTATACCTCCTTTTAAGGGTTTTGTACTTTTTAACATATATACTTGATAAAAGTCAACAAAAATTAAGAAAAAAGCTAGTAACAAATAACATAAGTTATTTAAATTACTAGCTTTTTTAGTATTAAATTAAGATTCTTTTCTTTGAACTAAAATAACCCAAACACCTTTTTGAACTACCTCGTCGTTTTGGTTTACAACATTAACTTCCCAGTTAAGAAAACCCATATTTGGTCTTTTGTGTTCTTTTTTCTCAACTAATTTTCTTGTGATTTTTACGGTATCACCAGGTTTAACTGCACCTGAAAAACGCCAATCTTGTAATCCCATAAAGGCAATTGTTGCTAATCTTGGCATTGTAAACCATAGTCCGGTAGCGATAGATAATACACACATACCGTGAGCAACTCTAGTTCCAAAAACTGTATTTTTAGCAAATTCTTCATCAATATGCATATTGTTAAAATCTGCGGAAAGACCAGCAAAATTTACAACATCTGCTTCTGTTATTGTTCTTCCACTGGATACATGTTCTGTTTCTTCTGGAACATCTTCATAAAAAAGTTTATCATCCATTTTAAATCTCCCTATTGTACAGGTTTAAATTTTGCAAAAGTAACTTCTTCTGTTGCATCTTCAAAAACTACTTCAACTTCCATACCTATTGTTACTGATTCTGGATCACAATCCACAATATTAGACATCATTTTTACTCCGTCTTCAAGTTCAACCATAGCAACAACATAGGTTTCACCTTTGTAAGCTTTTGTTGGACCCATATAATGAACTGAGTAAGTCCACACTTTCCCTTTACCTGTTGATTCAACCCAATCAAAATCCATGTTCACTGAACCTGGAAAAGGGCTAATAGCACGTGGATAAAAGAAAACTTTACCAGTGTCTTTACACTTTGGTAAAAGCAATTTATGCTGCTTAGTTCCTTCCCAAAAAGGTTTTGTTTCTGGTCTAAAATCTGGTAGAGGTTTTGCATATTCAATTTTTTCTTCTGACATAATAATCTCCTAAATATTTAATTAACTTAATGGTTCATTTCCTAATAAAATTGTACTATGAGCAGATACAATGCCACCGTTACCATGAACTAAAGCGACATTTGGATCTTTAACTTGCCTATCACCAGCTTCTCCACGCAATTGAAGAACAGCTTCTACAACATGATGCATAGCACCTAAATGAGCTTGAGATAGTAATCCACCATTTGTATTTAATGGGATATCGGCATCTTTATGAAGTCTTCCTTCTAAAGCTGCGGCCCCGGCCTGACCTCTTGGAACAATTCCTAATCCTTCAAGCTCTAATAAAGTAGTAATAGTAAAACAATCATAAAGAAAAGTTATATCAACATTTTGATTTGACATTCCGGCTGTTTTAAAAGCTTTATCTCCAGATTTTTGTATAGCTCCGTATATTTGATCTAAGTCTTCACATGATGTTAAATATTGGTGAGAAAATCCCTGCCCCATACCATGAAGATAAATAGGATCTCTTTTTAAACCTAATTCTTTTGCCTTTGCAGCTGTTGTAACGATAAATGCTGCTCCGCCATCAGAAATAATTGAACAATCGAATTTAGTTAAAGGTGAAGCTAGTAGCCTTGCGCCCATTATGTCGTCCATGGTTAGATCATCTTTATTCATAGCATTTTCTTTCATTTGTGCATGTTGTCTCATTGTTACTGCAACGGAAGCTAAATGCTCTCTTTTACCTTGACTCTCATGTAAATATCTTTGAGCCATCAAAGCATATCCGCCAGGAGTTGTTAATCCAAAAGGATATTCAAATTCTCCATGACACATTTCTCTAATAAGTGCAATCATTCCTGTTGAAGATATTCCTGATAGAGTATTGTCCCCTCTTACACATAAAACAACTTCTGCTTGCCCTGAGTTTATTGCCATTGCAGCAGCAGCTGTCATCCATACTGCGGTTGCTCCCCCAATTGCAACTGATTCAAAATATTTTGGATTTATTCCAATGTAGTCTGCAAATGTTGTACAATGCATAAAAGTTTCTTCAACTAATGAAAAAGCTGTTATGACTCCATCTACATCTGATTTATTTAATCCTGCATCTTCTATCGCCAGCTTAGATGCTTCAGATAAAAAATGAAAAGAACTTTTCCCTGGGATTTTACCTTGTTCGGTTTCTCCCACACCAACTATACCAATTTGGTTTTTTTTGAGAAGTTCTCTTGTGTCTTCTATATTTGGTATTTGTGCACTCATTTTATAATTCTCCTTTAAAATAATATTTTTTTAGATTAACAAAATTTATTTAAATTCCAAGCTCCTTTGCTATTATAACATGTTGAATTTCTGAGGTTCCCTCGGTAATTGAGGATAATTTTGCATCTCGATAGAATCTTTCAGCATCGTATTCTGTTGCATAACCATAACCTCCTAAAACTTGAACTCCTTCACTAGCACACCACTGAACAATTTCAGCAGAGTATAGTTTTGCCATCGAGGCTTCCATTACACAAGGCCTTCCCTGATCATAAAGCCATGCAGCTTTATAACCTAAGAGTCTAGCTGTTTCAATTTTCACAGCCATTTGAGCAAGTTTAAAACTTACGCCTTGAAATTTATTTATTGGTCTTCCAAAAGCTTCTCTTTCTTTTGAGTATTGCAATGCGTATTCAAAAGCAGCAGTTGCTAAGCCAACACTTTTTATAGCATGGGAAATTCTAGCCGCAATAAGAGTGTCCATAAGTGCTTGAAATTTTCCTTCTTCTTCACCTAGCAAAGCGTCAGCTGGTAACTTACAGTTTTCAAATACGAGTTCAGCAACGTCCGAAGACCTATGGCCAAGTTTATGAATTTTTCTAGAAACTTCAAAACCAGGAAGGTCTTTATCGACAATGAAGATACTTATTCCATTTTTCTTATCCTCTTTGTTTGTGTAAGCAGCAACAATAACATAGTTACATGTAACACCATTAGAACACCAAGTTTTAGTTCCATTTAAAATCCATGAATCACCATCTTTAACAGCATTTGTCTTGATTGATCTTGCATCAGTGCCAGCATTTGGTTCTGTTATTGCTAATGCGCCAATCATTTCACCTGCAATTGATGGTACAAGATATTTTTCTTTTTGGGCTTCTGTACCAAATTTTGCTATAGGGAGCGAACCGAGGTCAACATGCGCTGCTACCCCTTTAGCAATCCCGGCGCAAGTTTTTCCTAACTCTTCAGCCAGTATACATTGGGTTACTTTATCTAAACCGAGTCCACCATATTTTTCTTCGAAACAAATTCCAAGAAAACCCATTTCGGCCATCTTGGGATATAGCTCAAGTGGAAAAGATTGTTCCTCTTCTGCTTTTTCAACTAAGGGTGATATTTCCTCCTTGCAAAAAGTTACTATTGCTTCTTTCATCATTTTTTGGTCATCTGAAAAATCAAAGCATAAACTCATTTTTTCCTCCAATGTATTTAAAATTGTGGGGTGATACGACAAATAATTATATCTGAGAGGTCATTTGTTCGCAAAGAAAACTTTGCGAATTTCTGCTCTTCAGAAATAATATACATAATGACTATAGCTGATAATAAAACTACAATATGCGCTTTATGTACACCTCCTGGGCTGGGATCTGTTTCTATTGTAAGAATTTCTGGTGATAATGCCTTGACCATATCAGAGAAAATTTTTTCAAAAAAACTAAAAAAGCCGAGATATTTTTACTATGGTCAATTTTTAAATGGTAAAACGATGATAGATGAAGGACTATGTGTTTTCTTTAATAAACCACATTCTTTTACTGGCGAAGATGTAATTGAATATCATTTACATGGTGGCAAGCAGGTTTCAACTGAAATTTTAAAGATTTTAGAAAATAAAGGTGCGGTTATTGCTTCGCCAGGAGAGTTTTCCTACAGAGCATATATGAATGGAAAAATTGATTTACTAAAAGCTGAAGCGATTTCTGATATTATAAATTCAGATTCACAAGCCTCTTTATCTAATTCAATTATGAATTATTCTGGAAATTTTAACAAAAAATTCAATAATATCAAAGACTTAAGTATCGAGTTGCTTGCAGAAATAGAATCCAGGGTAGATTTCCCAGAAGAAGATATACCATTAATAGAGAACAAAAAAATTTACAATTTGTTTGACAAAATTGAACTGAAGTTAAAATCAATTATTCAAAGCTATGATAAAGGAGTGGTTTTAAAAAATGGTCTTAGAGTATTGATTCTTGGACCTCCAAATGCTGGAAAATCTACAATGTTTAATTCTTTTTTGGAAAATGAGAAAGCTATTGTTTCTAACGAACCTGGGACTACAAGAGATACCTTGGAATATTCCATATTATATAATGGACTAAAATTAATTTTTTTAGATACAGCAGGAATAAGATCAACCACTAACAAAATTGAAAAAATAGGGATAGATAAAGCCTTAAAAGAGGTTGAATTTGCTGATTTGGTTCTTTTGATTAACGATATTAGCATAAAGGATAATAAAATCATTGAGAATAATATAAAAAGTATATTAAAAAAGTTAAAAAAAGTTCCACGTGGAACAATAATTTTAGTTAATAATAAAATAGATTTAATTGATGAAAAAAATTTAAAAGAAAAATTGGATTTTTTAAAGAGTTTCGCATCAAACGAAAAAGTTCAGTCTATAAATATTTCAGCGTTGGATTCTAACAATTCAAATGAAGTAATGAATAAGATTGTGTCGGGTTTTTCAAATATTGCCGAATCAAATCCTGAATCTGTCATGACAAATGAAAGACAAAAAAATCTTACAACTAATGCATTGGAAGCACTCTACAAAGCCAAAGAGCTCTATACTAGAAAAGTACCTCTAGAAATAGTTTCCATAGATATTAGATCATTATTAAACATTATGTCTGAAATTACAGGAGAAATTTCCAATAATGATATATATGATGTGATTTTTGCAAAGTTTTGTATAGGAAAATAGTCAATAATATCAATAACTTAGAGAGTTTTTAAAGTAATCTATCAACACAATGTGGAAAAATGTTAATATCTTTTTTTTTAAATTAAATGACAAAATAATAAAAAAAAAGTAATATATTGGGAAGGTTAGGTAATAATCATGTTAATATCATTCTCATCTTTAGAAGTTTTCTTTGATGAAAAGCTAAATATTGAAGAAATCTCTGAAAAATTGACGATGTCCGGAATTGAAGTCGATTCTGTAACAAAATGTGATTTTGAATCTTTAGATGATTTAATAGTTGTAGGTGAAATTGCTAACATTTTTAAGCATCCAAATGCTGACAAATTACAAATCTGTGAAATTAACATTGGAAAAGAAGAGAGTTTACAAATTGTCTGTGGAGCAAAAAACATTAATATTGGAGATTTTGTGCCCACTGCTTTAGTAGGAAGCAAACTGCCTACAGGATTAAAAATCAAAAAAAGTAAGATTAGGGATCAAGAGTCTTATGGGATGTTGTGTTCCTTACAGGAGTTAGGCTTACCTTATCAAATTGATGATGGAATATTTTTACTTCCAAATAATTACCAAATTGGAGAATCATTAAATAAATTTTATGAATTGAATGACTTTATATTAGATTTAGGTATTACGCCTAACAGAGGAGATTGCCTAAGTTCTTATGGTATATCTAGAGAGATTTGCGCAGTTCTAAAAAATAAAATAAAACCAGCTTTTGATTTTGATGATAATTTGTTTCAAAATAGCTCCCAGATTGATATTGACGTTTCAATTGATTCGAAAAATGTTAGAAGATATTGCTTAACAAAAATAAATAATGTTAAAATCGGTAATTCACCTTTCTGGTTAAAAAATTATTTAGCAAAGTTTGGAATCTCATCAATTAACAATTTAGTAGACATTACAAATTATTTTATGCTGGTTTCTGGTCAACCGATTCATGCTTTTGATTTAGATTTAATAAATAGTAAAAAAATTATAATATCAGATCAGACTGATTCAGAATTTGAAACCTTATCTAACCAACAATGTCAAACAAACAAAAGTTTATCTATTTCTGATGGTATAGGTCCAGTCGCTCTTGCAGGAATAATAGGTGGAAAAAGAACCTCTGTTTCTTTTGAAACAAAAGATATTCTATTAGAGTGTGCTTCATTTAATCCCGAATCTATTCGAAAAAGTTCAAAACATCTAAATATTTCTACTGAATCATCTTTTAGATTTGAAAGAGATGTTCCACCTAATTTGACGAGAATAAACATAATTAATGCTGCAAATTTAATTGCAGATTTTTGCGGTGGAGAAATTTCCAATGAAATTTATGATTCAAATATAAACATAAAAAATTTAGATCCTATCAAAATTAATTTATCTAAAATCTCTTCTGTAATAGGTATAGATATAAATAAAGAGAAAATTTATGATATTTTTAATTGTTTAAATATTAAACTGATTAATGAAACTGAAGAATATTCAACTTTAATTCCACCTGATTATAGAACAGATCTTAAAGATGAACATGATTTAATTGAAGAAATAGCTAGAATGATGGGTTTAGATTCAATACCTGAAATCTCCCCAAAAATACCGCTTGCTTTAAAGCCTAATAATAATTTTTTATCTTATAGAAATGAAAAAAAGTTAATCCGAAACATATTAATATCTCATGGATATTCAGAAGTTGTTAACTTTAGTTTTGTTAGTAATGAAAATATTTTAAATTCTAATAATAGTTCATTAAAAATTTTGAATCCCATTTCATCAGATCTTTCGGTAATGAGAAACAACCTTCTTTCATCTTTGATTGAAAATGCTTCTTATAACCTCAACAGAGGATCTGAGGCGATTAATATTTTTGAAATTGGTAAAGTATTTATTGATAAAAAGGAAAATTCTGAAAATCTTTACATTTCTTTTCTTTCATCCGAAACTAGGCAAGATTTATTGTGGGATAAAACACCAACAAATTATTATGATTTAAAAGGTATAGTAGAAAAGATTTTATTTTCATTCAATTTTAATTCAACACAAATTTCTTTTTCAAAAATAAACGATAATAACTTATATCACCCAGGAAAAAGTGCAAAAATAGAAATCAACAATATTGAAATTGGCCAGATAGGTGAAATACACCCACAATTATTAAAATCTTTTAATATAAAAAAATCTTTACTCGGGTGTGAATTAAATATAGAAAATCTTCCCAAAGACATCAATACGACCAAATCTATGAAGGCTTTTTCAAATCTACCTCAAGTGAAAAGAGACTTTTCGATTATATTGAAAAAAAATGTTCCTGCTGACTCAATTCTTAAAAAGATTTTGGAATTAAATGTACCTATATTAAAAGATGTAAAAATTTTTGACTCCTTTCAAAGTGATAAAATTGGAAAAGATAAAGTTAGTATTTCATTTTCTTTAATTTATGAAACATCAGAAAAAACCCTCGAGGATTCAGAAGTATCCAATGCTACAGATTTAATAATCTCAAAGATTAAAGAATTGTATGATTTTGAAGTGAGGAGCACATGACAAAAAAAGAATTGGCGAGTAGATTACATAAAAAAATGGGTCTTAATTTAAAGGAATCGGCAAAAATTGTCGATAAATTTTTCGAGATGATAATTAATTCTTTATCTAAGGGAAGCGATGTTAAGTTGCCTAAATTTGGATCACTGAAAATACAAGAAAGAAGACCTAGACTAGGTAGAAATCCATCTACTGGTGAAAGAATTGAAATCTCTAAAAGAAAGGCAATAGTTTTTAGACCTAGTAAAATTTTAAGAGCAAGATTAAACAAAAAAGAGGAAGTTGATGAATAAGTTTTTAGGTCTTTTTAGGAGATATTTTATTTCTGGTCTAATTATATTTATCCCCTTTTTAATAACAATTTATTTAATAATTCAAATCACAGCTTGGCTTAATAATTTTGTTGATTTTACTCCCGCACGTTTCTTAGATATTCCAGATTCAATTAATCCATATTTATCCCAGTTTATAGTTTTTATGATTGCTGCATTTTCATTTATCGCATTTATTACTTTGCTTGGTATTTTTACTAAAAACTTATTAGGTAAATTTTTATTAAATGCAGGGGAAAAAACTATAACAAGAATTCCTTTAGCAAATACTATATTTACAACCATAAAGCAGGTTTCAAAAATAATATTTTCTCAAGGCCCTAAAAGTCAAAAAGCAGTACTTGTTGAATATCCTAGAAAGGGATCTTATACAATTGGTTTTGCTACTCAAGATTTAAAAAATGATAAACTTGATAAAATTCCAGTATTTGTTCCAACATCACCAAATCCTACATCAGGTTTTTTAATTTTTTTAAAAAAAGAAGATATCAAGGAACTAGATATATCTGCCGACGATGCATTTAAGTTAATAGTTTCCGGAGGTCTTTCATTAAATGAAGAGCAAAATATTTCAAAATTTAAGTTCTAAAATTAGTAAAAATTTATCTCCAGGGTCTAAAATTATTTATGGCTTATCAGGTGGCTCAGACTCCATAGCATTATTACATTATTTAAATGAGAATTTTGATTTTGAAATTAAAGCGTGTCACTACAATCACTCCTTACGATCTAAGGAATCTGATGAAGATGAAGCTTTTGTTAGAGATTTCTGTGCAAAATTAAAGATTGATTTGGTGGTTGTTAAAAAAGATATTATCCAACTCTCTAAAAAATTAAAAAAAAGTATTGAAGAAACTGCAAGAGATGAAAGAAAACTTTTTTTTGAAGAAAATTTAATTAATCATAAAGCTAAAAAAATTATTTTAGCGCATCACTTAGATGATCAAATTGAAACTTTCTTAATGCGATTAATTAGAGGAACTGGTTTGACAGGTTTAAGTTCTATGAAAGAGATTTCGGATAATTATTTTCGACCATTGTTGTCAATAGAAAAAAAAGAAATTATTGAATACTTAAAAAAAAATAAACTAAATTGGCGTGAAGATGAATCAAATAGCGATATAAAGTTTACTAGAAATTTTATTCGACATAAAATTTTAAATAATGTTCTTAATTTGAATCCTAACTTTAAACATTCATTCAATGGTTTATTAAATAATATTAATTTAACAAATAACTTTTTGAATGACCTTACAGATGAATTTATAAATAAAAATCTTATAAAAAATAAAAATATTTTGATACTAAAGACTAAATTTTTCATTGATAAACCCAAAGCATTAAAATATTTAGTGATAAAGAACATACTAGAAAAAATCTTAGGTAATCAAAATAATATCATTTTTAAAAATATTGATGATTCAATTAAATTAATAGAATCTGAAAAAGTATCAGGCAAAATAAATATTTCTAAAAATATTTTTGTAGAAAAAGGTTATGATAAAATTTTTTTTTATGACGATAAGAATATATTCAATAATGATTTTGATTATGAAATAACTAATTTGAGAACAACCAAATTTTCACATTTTTTATTTAGTGTTACACATAAACCTAATCTTAAAGGTTATACTTATTTTGATATAAGTAGCTTTGATGTTTTATCAATAAGGTCTTTTAAAAAAGGTGATAAAATGAAATTCCCTAACAGAGGAATAACAAAAAAAGTTCATGATTTATTTATTGATTATAAAATTCCAAGATTCGCAAGAAAATATTTGCCTTTAGTAATTATTAATAAAAAAATTATAAAAATATTTAATTTTGATCATATGACTGTTAATGAGTTAAAGAAAAACAATAAAAATCTAGTTGGTATTAAGATTTCTTCAAGTTTTATTAAAAAACTAATAAATTAAATTTTTTTTAATTTAAAAAAATTTATAATTTTATTACTATATTTTTTTTTATATATTTCATTAATTTTAAATTTATAATTATTTGAATTTTCTTTTACCTCATTTATTCGTTCATTTGGATAGCAAAAATAAAATTCCCCTTCTTTTTTTAAAATTATCTTAGAAATTTGAAATATCTGACTCATATTGATCTTCATCTCGAATTTTGCTATTTTTTTAAAGTCGTGAGTGGGCAACTTGCCTGATTCCTTTTTATAGTATGGGGGATTAACCACTACTATATCAAACACATCTTTATTTTTCTTTAGGTCAATATTTTTTATATCTCTTTCGTAAATTTTAATCTTTTTAAAATTATTGAGAATAATATTTTTTTTAAATATACTGATTGCTTTTTTATTTATTTCATAAGAATGGATTTCATTTACGTCATATTTTTTCTCGAGGGCCATAGATATTAATCCATTTCCTGCACATAATTCGGTTACTAATGAATTTTTAGGAATACCTCTAATAAAATCTATCAACTCTATAGTATCAGCGTTGACTGAATATGTATTTTTATTTTGAATAAGTTTTATCTGATTAGACATCATAAATTTCTTTAAAATATTTATCAAACCATTTTTTAGCTAATAAAAACTCTGGTTTTTTTAATATCTTTATTATAAATTTTTTCCCATTTTCAATAAGATTCATATATTTATCTTTATTGTCTCTGTTTTTAAGTCTAGCAAAAATACCTATTATTTTAAGATTTCTTTGTAATGAAAAAAAATTATATCCATCTAATATTTCTTTTTTAAAATCTAAGTTATTAGTTAGAAAATAATCAAGTAAAAGGTTTTCTGTATCTATTTCTAAAGGTTTTCTAACGTCTTGTAATAAAGATAAAATATCATATGAAATATGGCCTATATTCATATCTTGATAATCAATAATTGCAATCTCATCCTTAATGTTAGGAAGGTAAAAAATATTATCAACATGAAAATCTTTATGAATATAAACATTATTTTTTATTTTAAATTTTATATATAAGTCTTCTAGCATATCAAGAAATGCTTGTGAAGCTTCTTTGGTAATTTGTAGTTTTTTTTCAACAACCAAATACCAATCTATAAATAATTGAGATTCATCTAGTATAGATTTTAGATTAAATTCATCAATCGAGTCTTGGATTGTAATTTTTTGAATTTTAAATATTACATCAATAACTTTTTTTAATAATTCTTTTTCCGAAATATTATATTTATGATTGGATATTTTATTTTCACCAAAATCCTCAATTAAAAGAATTTCAAGATCTTTATCGTAATCAATAATTTTTGGAATTTTAATATTACTTTTTTTCAAAATATTTGATATTTGTACAAATTTTTCAATTGACTCTCCAAATTCTGAAGGAAATAATGCAATTAATTTCTTATCGCTTAATCTAAAATATGACCTATTGGACGCGTCCTTCGGCAGCATATATAGTCGATTATCTTGGACTTTGTTTTTCTTTAAATATTTTTTGACTCTGTTATCAATCATTGTTTTCAATATACATAAAATTAATGTGTGATAAAATAATTATTATTCTGCTGGAGGTTGTGTATGTCAGATAGTATATATAAAGACGATATTGCATCTTATATGGGTATGCTGAAAAATGCTGCACCTGAATTAAATGAAAAATGGATGAATTATCATAATGTTGTTTTTGAGGATGGCCTATTATCAAAAAAAGATAAGCAATTGATAGCATTAGCCTGTGCTCATATTACTTCATGCCCATATTGTATAAGATCACGAACAAAACTTGCTAAATCTTGTGGTGCTACGGATGAAGAAATAGCTGAGACTGTTTTTATAGCAATGAGACTATCAATGGGTCAACCTTATGCTTATTCAAGCATCGCTTTTGAGAACTATGAAAAAATGATGAATAAAGAGGATGTAACAGATGGCTTCTTTTTTTCAAAAAATATAACTCCACAAATTAAAGAATTTCATGAATTAAGTGGAGAAATGCATGACAAATTTAATGAATTTCATAATTTGGTTTATGAAGATGGACACTTGTCTAAAAAGTTAAAAAAAGGACTCATGGGTTTGGCTTGTGCGATATTAGCTAAATGTTCTTGGTGCATTAGAAGTTGTATTCGTGATGGTATTAAAGAAGGTGTAACAAAAGCTGAAATAACCGAAGCTGTAAATATTGCTATGGTTATGGCCGCAGGAGCCTGTTGGGCACATGCAGGTATTACAATGGAAACGGCTTCAACTTTTGGAAAGAAAAAATAAGTTTTTAATTTGATGGGAATCAGACTAAACAAATACCTTTCGGCTTGTGGTGTAGCAGCAAGAAGAAAATCTGATGAATTAATTAAGCTTGGCAAAGTTAAAGTTAACAATAAATTGATTATTAAGCCACAAACTATAATTGATGAATCAGTAGATATTGTTAAATTTGAAAACAAAATATTAAAATTTCAAGATTTTGTCTATTATAAGATGAACAAACCTAGATTTTGTATTACTTCGATGTCTGATACTGAAAGTAAAAAAACAATTCTTAGTTATTTACCAAAATTAGAAATTAAAATATTTCCTATTGGTAGATTGGATTATGATGCTGAGGGTTTATTACTATTTACTAATGATGGAGACTTTGCTCATAAAATAGCTCACCCAAGCTTTAAAATTACTAAAACTTATATTTGTCATATTGATGGAAACATTGCACTAAATCTATTAAAAAAAATGAAAAAAGGTATAAGTTTAGATGATGGCTTCATAAGGCCTATTGATATTGAAATTATAGATAATAAAAAGTCTGAAACTTTAATCAAAATAGTTATAAGTGAGGGTAGAAACCATATTGTTAAGAATTTTTTCAAATTTTTTAATAAAAAGGTAAAAAAACTTAAAAGAGTAGCAATTGGAAAAATAAATCTTGGAACTCTAGAATCAGGAAAAATTATTAAATTAGATTATAATGAAATAAAAGAATATAAAACTTAACTTTGATGGTATTTATTTAATTATGTTTATTACATTTGAAGGTATAGAAGGTTCAGGTAAGTCTACTCAAGTAAAATTACTTAAAGCAGCCTTAGAAAAGATTCATTTTGATGTTGAGTCTACAAGAGAACCTGGTTGGGGCAGGGTTGGTAGTCTAATTAGAAAAATTATTTTGGATTATGATGATATTGAAATTGAACCAATAACTGAGTTATCTCTTTTTTGTGCTGATAGAGCTCAGCATGTTCAAGAGTTTATTAAACCAAAATTATCTCAAGGTAAAATTGTTTTATGTGATAGATTTTATGATTCAACTATTGCTTATCAGGGTTATGGCAGAGGGTTAGATCCTGAAATGGTTAAAAAATTGGGGTTTGGGGCTGCACTTGGAATAATACCAACTGTTACTTTCTTAATAGATATATCAGTTAATACTGCACTCAGCAGAATAATAGAAAGACCCGGGCGGAATAGAATTGATGACGAATCATTTGAGTTCCATAGTAGAGTCAGAAAATCCTACTTATCTTTACATAATAAACAACCAAATCGAATATGCTTGATTGATGGTGAGAAAGATATTGACAGTGTCCAATCAGAAATTAGAAGAACCCTAAGAAATAGATTTAGTATTTTCAAACGTCTAGATAAATTAGGTTAATTTTTATGGAAAATGATATTTATGATTTTCATTTAAATTCACAAGAAAGTTTGAAAAAGATTATTAATAATAAGTTATCTTCGAGATCTGTTATTTTTGAAGGAAAAAAGGGTATTGGAAAACAAATTTTTTTATCAGAATTATCGGGAAATATTTTAAATAATACTTATAAAGTTAGAAAAAATATTCATCCTGATCTTTATCAAATAAAACCTGAAAATAATAAAATACTAGTTGATGACATAAAGGATTTAGATGATTGGATTTATAAACCACCTTACGAATCTAGTAAAAAAATTATTTTGATCAATAATGCAAATGCAATGAATAATACTGTTCAAAATAAAATTTTAAAATTATTGGAAGAACCACCTGATTATATTTTATTTTTTTTAGTTTTAGAAAATTCACAAATGTTACTGCCTACAGTTAGATCACGGTCAATTGTATTCTCTTTAAACAGTCTTCCTAATAGTATAATTAATAATTATTTAAGTGATGATTTTAATGAAGAGGATAAGCAAATAATCTTAAGTATTTTGGATGGATCTTTACGTAATATTGATTTTTATTCAAAGAGTAATTTTGATAAAATTTTTGAACTTTCAACTCTAATTATTAGAAAAGAACTCGATAAAATAGATGATGTGAACAAAATAATTGATAATTTATCTTCTGAATTTTCTATTAATATAGTTATTGAAGAAATGATAATTTTTTTAAAAAATATACTATCAAAAAACTTAATTAAAAGTAACTTAGATAATTTAAATCTTTTAGATGGTATATATTTTATTGATAGTTTATGCAAAATTTTTGAAGACTCATTTGATACAAATTTTAATGTCAAATTAGCAATTGATGAATTAGTTTTAAATTATTTTGTAACCAACAGAAGTTAAAACTAATCAGGTAGTATATTTTATGACTGAAATTGATCAAAAAGGTATTTATATCACAACACCTATATATTATGTAAATGATGTTCCACATGTTGGGCATGCTTACACCAGTATTGCTTGTGATGCACTTTCTAGATTCTACAGGCTCAAAGATAAAGAAGTTTTTTTCTTAACTGGAACGGACGAACATGGTCAAAAAATTGAACAAGCAGCCAAAAATAGAAACATTCCTATTCAGGATTTTGTTGATGGCATGAGTAAAAATTTTCAAGCTATGTCAAATAACTTAAATCTTACAAATGACCATTTTATTAGAACTAGTTCGTCAAAACATAAAGCGGGAGTTCAGAAATTTTGGGAAATTTTAAATAATAATAATCAAATATATCTTGATAAATACTCAGGGTGGTACTCCGTGAGAGATGAGGCTTTTTATAGTGAAGATGAATTGGTAGATTCTAAAGCACCCAGCGGTTCTCCTGTAGAATGGGTAGAAGAGTCTAGCTATTTTTTTAAATTATCATCATGGGAAAGTAAACTACTAGATTTTTATGAAAATAACCCTGATTTTGTTACACCTAAATCTAGATTTAATGAAGTAATAAGTTTTGTTAAACAAGGACTTAAAGATTTATCAATATCGCGAACAAGTTTTAGCTGGGGTGTTAAAGTGCCAGATGATGATAGACACATAGTATATGTTTGGATTGATGCTCTAACTAATTATTTAACAGCTTTAGAATTTCCTAATTTAAACAGTGATAACATAAGAAAATTTTGGCCTGCTGATTTTCATATAGTTGGAAAGGATATTCTCAGGTTTCATGCAATTTATTGGCCTGCATTGTTAATGGCTGCAGAATTACCTTTACCAAAAAAAATTATTGCACATGGTTGGTGGACAGTCGAAAAAGAAAAAATGTCGAAATCATTAGGTAACGTAATTGATCCTGATGATATGATAAGCAAATATGGTCTAGACCAATTTAGATATTTCCTACTTAAAGAAGTACCATTTGGAAATGATGGTGACTTTTCCCAAAATTCATTAATTGCAAGAGTTAATTCAGAACTTGCAAACAATTATGGAAATTTAGTAAATAGGGTTTTTTCTATGACTATGAAAAATTTAAATGGCATTGTTCCTGAAGTAGAAATTACAGAACGTGAGTCAGATTTAATTAAAATAAGTGATGAAAAAATATCTGATTATATGGTGCAATTTAAAATTGCTGAATTTAGCAAAGCAATATCAAGTGCTATGGATATAGTTTCAAGTACAAATAAGTACATAGATGAAACCCAACCATGGAAGTTAGCAAAAGATAATGATCATGAAGGATTAAAAAGAGTACTAAGAACATCATTGGAAATGATTAGATTGATATCTATTTTATTATTTCCAATTATGCCTGATTCTAGTAAAAAAATATTAAATGCACTTAATATAAAAATTGATGATAAGTCTAATAGCTTTTCAGGCTTCAATAAAATTGAAAGTTTATTACCAGGTGCAACAATTAAAAAATTAGACCTTTTGTTCAACAAAATTGACAAAACTGAAGGTTGACTTATATTTTTTTAATTCAATGAATAATTTTGTTAAAATTTTTGATACAACACTGAGAGATGGTGAGCAAGCACCTGGCTGTAGTATGAATGAAGAAGAAAAGGTTAAAGTAGCTCTTCAGCTGGAGAAGTTGGGTGTCGATATAATTGAAGCAGGATTTCCTATTGCATCTGAAGGCGACTTTAATTCTGTAAAATTAATCGCTAATCAGATTAAAAATTGTGAAGTAGCAGGTCTTTGTAGAGCAAATTTGAAAGATATTGATAGAGCATGGGATGCTATTAAACAAGCCGTAAACCCTAGAATTCACACATTTATTGCAACATCCGATATTCATCTTGATTATAAGTTAAAAAAAACCAAAGATGAAGTTTTAGAAATCATAGGTCAATCTGTAAGACATGCTGCTAAATATACTTCAAATGTTGAATTTTCATGTGAAGATGCCACACGCTCAGACATAGATTTTTTGTGTTCAGCAATATCTGTTGCAATCCAATCGGGTGCTACAACAATAAATATTCCTGATACTGTTGGATACACAATTCCAAGTGAATTTGCTAAGATGATTAGCTCGATAAGAGAGGGAGTTGCTGGAATTGATAAAGTTACAATTAGTGTTCATTGCCATAATGATTTAGGACTAGCGGTTGCTAATTCTTTAGCCGCCATCCATGAAGGAGCTCGTCAAGTAGAATGTACAATTAATGGTTTGGGCGAAAGAGCAGGGAATGCTTCGTTAGAAGAAATTGTAATGGCACTAAAAGTCCGAAATGATTTAAATCCTTTTGATACAGCTATTAATACAAAAAATATATATCCTTGCAGTAAACTCGTTAGTAGTGTAACAGGGGTAAATGTTCAGCCCAATAAAGCTATAGTTGGCGCTAACGCATTTGCACATGAGGCGGGAATTCACCAAGATGGAGTTTTAAAGCAAAGAAATACATATGAGATAATGGAAGCAGAAGAGGTTGGAATTCCATCTAACTATATTGTCTTAGGTAAACATTCTGGAAGGCATGCTTTTCGTGATAGACTCAACGAATTTGGATATAGCTTATCCAGTGATAAATTTGAAATTGCTTTTAAAAAATTTAAAGAACTATGTGATAAAAAGAAATATGTATTTGATGAAGATATTGAAGCATTGATTAATGAAGAGTTTGTTAGGTCGGGAAATTACTATCAGTTAATATCTTTGTATTGTTCTTCAGGAACAGATGAAAAACCTTCAGCAAAGCTATCACTTAGTATAGATGGTAAAGAAGTCAACGTTAACGAATTTGGTGATGGACCTATTGATTCTGTTTTCAGATCCATTTGTAAAGCTGTTGAGCTAAATCCAAAATTAAATTCCTATAATGTAGCTTCTGTCACTAGTGGAATGGATGCTCAAGCCGAAGTTTCAGTAATAATTAATGAATCATCACATACCGCTCGAGGTAAGGGATCAAGTACAGATGTAATTGTTGCTAGTGCAAAAGCATTTATCAATGCTTTAAATAATTTAAGATGGAGAAAACTACACCCTAAAATTGCTTCACCAAAAGGTATTTAATATAAAAAAGTTGTTGAAATTTTAAATCTATGTATGCTACAATGGAACAAGCGTAGGTAGGAGATGGTTAAACATCCCCGTAACACTCTGAGAGGTATTTAGCGGTACCTCTCTTTTTTTTTGTCAAAATTTTAGTTTTTTCCCACATTTTTTACAAAAGACCTCTTTTTTTTCTATTTCTATCCATTGATCTGAGTTTTTTTTAATATTTTTTTTATAAAATTGATATTTTTCTTCTTTTACTTTTTTCGAATATTCTAATTCCCAATTTTTTCCATCTATTCTTCCACTAAAATATATTTCTTTAGGAATACTTAGATATATTTTGTCTTCAGAGCATGAACATTTGGTGACAATAATTGGTGACATAACAAGGAATATAAACAAAAATACATAATATATAAAGTTTTATTGATTTTTTGATGCTTTTAAAGCTATTATTGGTTTTAGGTGGAAGGTTAGACTACTTAGCGGATAGTCACGTCAACGGCCTTCCACCCCAAAACGCTAATTTTCATTTAAGGGCAACTAGCCTATTAAAATAGGCTAGTTGCTTTTTTATTATATTCTTATGCACCAGGATAGTAAGGTGTTAAGAATCTGTGTCTCATTGTATATTTGTAAGGAGTTGAGAATAGAAGATGCTTAGCAGTATCTTCATCACTTCTTTCAACTCTTTTCTCCCATACAATTGAAGCTGGCGGAATGATTAAGTTAAATGTAAATGAAATTAATCCATGTACTTTAACATCTCCTAATGAACCTCCCATGAAGTCAAAAGGAGTTCCTGCCATATACCATGATCTCATATCTTCTCCAGTAGCAGTTCTAATAGAACTTGGATCTAGCTGGAATCTGTGTCCATTACCGAATTGTGGTGGTAATTCTGAACCAAGATATGTAACTTGGTGATCACTGTATCCTACACTTGGGTGAGTTGTGATTCTGTAGTTTAGTCTACCCCAGTCTGTTTTACCAAAGAATGTTGGTTTAACAGCAACTGGTTTGTCTGAATAACGACCATTTGCAGAATGAAGAACATAACCTCTTCTCTCCATTAAGAAGTTGAAGTAGTTGTCATTTGTACCATGTTCAAAAGCAGCAATGTATGCAGCTTTTTTAGGGAAACCAAATGGTTCTCTACCTGCGAAAATTGGTGAGTCGTTAGATAGATACATAATTGGATAGTATCCACCTTTCCAAACTTGACCGTCTGAGCCTTTTACTGTTGCTGATGATGTAACACCAAATTCCATGTAAGGTCCTAACATTGTGTTTCTGTGAATAACGTACCAGAACTCTAGGATATTATCATGAAGTTCAACAGGCTCTGGGTGGAATGCTTTTAAAGCAGCTTCGTCTGCTTCAACAACATATGCCATCCAACGGCTTTCTGTGTATGTTAATGGAACTATGTCATAGTCAAAAACTGGGTCAGCGACACCCTGAGAGATGATATGAATTCTATCTCTATCAAGTGGTAGTGGTGGTACTTCCCCTTCTTCTAACCATGGATAGCTATATTCGTTTGCTTGTTTAGCCATGTTTTTATTTCCTCCGTATTAAAATTAATTCCTATGCACCTTGGTGAATTGGGAATTGTTGTCTTAAACCATACTGATATGGTGTTGCATATCCTCTGTAAGAAGCTGGTCTTTCATATGTTTCTGACCAGATAACTTCCGCTGGAGGGATAACAAGATCAAATGTGAATGAAATCAATCCTTTTACCTCATCGATTTTCAATTCAGCGCCCATATTATCAAATGGAGTTGCTTGTTGGAACCAATCGCAAGCATCGCTTGAAGCAGTTCTTGTTAACTCGTTTTTGATTTGGAATCTGTGTCCTTCTACATTAAATGCAGGTGGAAGTTTAGATGGAAGATATGTTAACTGCCATTCTGAACTTGCAACGTCAGGACGTGTGATAACCTTCATGTTGAATTTACCCCAATCAGTTTTACCATAGAAGAATGGTGGTTTTACTGGAGCATCGTCATATTTACCTTGCTGTGCGCACATTAGGTAACCATTTCTTGACATTGAAAAACCAAAGAAATCGTCTCCTTTTTCGCCGCCATGCTCAGTTGCTCTAATGTAAGCCATTTTTTTAGGGAATCCTAAAACACGACCTGCATCAACAGCTGAATCCTGTGTTAAATACATGTATGGATAGTATCCACCTTTCCATGTATTACCTTTAGAATCTGTATGTGTAGCAGCTACTGTTACACCCATTTCTAAATATGGACCTAGCATTGTATTGTTGTGTTGTACGTACCAATACTCTACTAAGTCTCCGTTTTCGCCTTCGTATACTGATAAAGGTGGGTTTGGACATAGTCTTTGTAGACAATCCATCGGGCTTTTAAGAATAAAAGCTGACCATCTTGAATCTGTATATGTTAAAGGAAGAACATCAATATCCCATAGAGGATCGGAAGGGTTTCCGATAATCCATGACTTAATGTCTCTTTCAACAGGCGGTGCTGGAATCTCATCAGTTAGAGTCCAGTACTTTGTGTCAACGTTTAAGTGACTTGGCATAATAATTTGCCTCCTATGTATAAATTAGCGGATGGTAGGAAGTAATTAATGTAACCAGACAATTAATAAAATGCAAATAAATTTTCTTTTTTTAATAATTAATTTACACTAAAGCTAATGAAAGGGATTGAAATTTTTTTTAATACTTTAATAAAAGATAATGTTGAATACATTTTTTCACCTCCAAATAGCTTTGGGCCCGAAGTTGATGCTATTTTTGATGATAAATTTAAGAAAAAACTTAAAAATATAGTTTCTGGGAACGAGCAAGGTGCAAGCCATATGGCTGATGGCTATGCGAGAGCTACTGGAAAGGCGGGTATTATAGTTTGCGATTCTGATACAAGCGGGACAAATACAATTACTGGTTTACAAACCGCTAATATGGACTCAGCTCCAATTGTAGTTTTTGTCTGTCATTTTAGTGAAAATGAAAAATTGACAAATATCTTTGATCAAATTGATCATATTGGCATATCAAGGTCTACTACCAAACATAATTTCTTAGTGGAGAATATTTCTGATTTATCAAGGGTTACAAGAGAAGCAATTAATTTAGCAACTACAGGAAGACCTGGTGCTATTCTGGTTGATATTCCTAAGCATGTATTGTTTTCTAATTCAAAATTTAATTTTCCTAAAATTAATAAAATAAGTGGTTATAAAATTCCCAAAGAGGGAAATTTAAATGATATTAAAAAAGCGGCAAAATTGATAATGAATGCTAAGAGACCGATAGTTTTTGGCGGTGGTGGAATAATTATTTCAGAAGCTACAAGTGAATTACAAAAGTTCGCAAATCGTTTAAAAATTCCAGTAACGTTAACATTAATGGGGTTAGGAGGCTATCCTCCCAATGACCCAATGAGAGTAAGTTGGATTGGTATGCATGGATCATACTTTGCAAACAAAGCCGTTTACGACAGTGATTTGGTAATATCTATTGGTGCTAGATTTGATGATAGATCAACAGGTGGACTTTTTGATCAGTTTGCACCAAAAGCTAAAGTAATTCACATAGATATTGATCCATCTACAATAAATAAAAATATCATTGTGCATTGCCCTATAGTTGGAGATGCAAAAACTGTTATTAAGCAATTAAATAAAGAAATCCCGTTAAGTTTTAAAATAGATAAAAATGAAAGAAACAGTTGGTTTGATAAAATTAAAAATTGGGAAAAAGAAAACCCAACACTAGCCTCTCAATCAGGAAAGATGATTAAAACTAGCTATGCAATAAGTCTTTTGTCTAAAATTACTAAGGGAAAAGCTGTTGTTGTAACTGATGTTGGCCAACATCAAATGTGGGTAGCTCAGTATTATGACTTTGAAAATCCAAGGAACCAAATTACTTCTGGCGGATTAGGAACTATGGGTTTTGGTTTTCCTGCGGCTATAGGTGCTAAGTTTGGAAGAAAAAATGATATAGTTCTTGCAGTTTGTGGTGATGGTAGTTTTCAAATGAATATGCAAGAATTTAGTACTGCTGTTTCAAATAATCTTAATTTAAAAATTATATTAATAAATAATGGTCATCATGGAATGGTTAGGCAGTGGCAAACATTATTTTTTAATAAAAATTATTCATGTTGTAAATTTGATTTAAATCCAGATTATATAAATATTGCAAAATCCTATGGTGCAAAAGCTTTTCAAATATCCTCTCCAAAAGATTTAGAATCCTCTTTAAGGGAAGGTTTGTCTACTAAGGGAGTAGTTTTAATTGAGCTTATTGTTGACCATACAGAAATGGTTTATCCCATGTTAACGCCTGGTGGAACAATGGATGATATGCTATTGAACCCAGAAGATCCTATTCCAGATGGTCCAGTGCCTGATATGGCCTAGACAATTTACTGTACTCTGTTAAATTTTAAAGATGTCTAAAAAGTCAGCATTAATGGTTTACCAAAATTTGTCAAATGTTAAAGAGGATAACCAATACTGGGATAAGTATATTAAATTTCATGAGTTATATTGGGATGGACCCAATGCTTCCCAAAATGTTTTCTATGGTAATGAATATGAAGAGTATAGAAATTCATTGTCAAAATATCTAGAAATAGAACCAGATAATATTAAAGATTGTCTTTTTACTAAACATGAAAATGGTGATTATTATTTAACACCATTAGGAATTGATTCTGATAAATATATTATGGAATCTGAAAATTCAATTCCTGCTCATTGGTTTCTTTTATTTGATAACTCTGAAAAAAAATTTTTCTATTCCCATGCCGGTGAGGGTGCTATAGCTCCTGATGGAATTTACTACAATACAGAATGTTCTTTATCAAAAAAAAGATTGAATGATGCTAAAAATATTTTAGAGGCTAATGATAAAGAAGAAATACCTAATGATTTTGATTTATTTAAGAAAGAGCTAACTTTTGGATTATCAGAACTTTACTATTGGATTGAAAAGTTTGCTGATGATAGCATGATAGTTCTTAATTATGCGGAAATTAGTAGTGTGATTCATGAATTCACATTAAAAAATGAAAATTCTGTCAGTGATATTTGGTTAATTCTGGATTTAATTTCAAAAAAAGATTATGAAAAAGCTGATTCATCCCTCAAGATTTATAAGCAAAAGTGGGATGAAATAGCTAGCAACTGTTCAGCATCTTCTCCTCAGAAAAAACAATCTACTAAAAATGATGATGTAGTTCAATAGTAGATTTGATTTTTCTATATTTAATGTTAATTTTTATCCTTCAATGAAGAGGACATACCAACCAAGTGAAAAGAAAAGAGTAAGAACTCATGGATTTAGAACAAGATTATCTTCTAAAGCTGGCAGAAAAGTTCTTGCTTCTAGAAGATCTAAAGGAAGAGCAAGTTTGACTGTCGCTCGATACTCAAAGTAATAACTTTTTTTGATTTTTTATTAGGGAAAACAGAAAAATTGACTACTAATCCATTAAAAATAATGAAATATAAGTCAAAAACTTTCTTTGTAAAGGTTTTGCCTAATATGGAATACTCAAACGTAAATGTTATAATATCTAAAAAAATAGTTAAGACCTCAGTTGTGAGAAATAAATACAAAAGGCGATTAAAAGAAGTTCTTAGGAAATATTATAGTAAAGACTTAACTAATTTAGATTTTTCTCTTTACCCTAATAAAAATATTCTAAATCTTACTTTTTGGGATATCAAAGACGAGCTTAGTTTAATCATGAAGAAAATCAGATGATGGAAAAACTTATTAAAGCCTTTTTAGTCGGTTTAATTAAAATTTATCAATTATCATTAAGTAGAATTTTACCTTCATCGTGCAGGTTTGTTCCAAGCTGTTCAGAATATGCAATTCAAGCGATATCTACACATGGTGCAATTAAAGGAATTTACCTTTCATCAATAAGAATTTTAAAATGTAATCCTTTTTTCCCTCCTGGTAAAGATAATGTTCCTTTGGAGGATAAAGATTGAAGCTTAATTATATAATTTTTCTACTCGGATCGTTTTTAATTATTTTTGGAAGTAATTTCTTTTTCGGGAGTCCAGAGAAAGAAAAAGAAAAAATATCTGAAAATCAAGAATTTCAGGATGAATTTACAGTCAAAAAAGAATCTTTTATTGTTTCTGATGAAAAAATAATTAATGAAGAAATTAAAAATAAAAATAATTTTTTAAAAATAGAAAATAATTTGTTCAAAGGGGAAATATCTTTAGTTGGTGGATATATCTCTAATTTAGAATTGAAAAATTTCTATGTTAAACCAAGTTCTAATATTAAATCAAATGTATTTAGCGATAGAGAATATTTATCAAAGATTATTTTTAAAGCCAAAGATTTTGAGATAAATACAAATTTACTATTCAATGTTATAAAAAATTCCAAAAATGAAATACTTCTATCATCTAAAGTTTCTGGAAAAGAAATAATTTTAAGATATTTAATTGAACCAAATGATTATTCTATTGAGAGAGAAATTTTAGTCTTAAATAAATCATCAGATAATTTTATTTTTAGAATCTTTGAAGAATCTTTAGGTGAAATTGACGTAACTGAATATTATGATTTTAGTTATTTTTATGGAGATGATGTTGAAAAAATTGATTCATTACCTAGTGAGCCAATAAAAGAAATTGAAGATATTTCTTGGTACGGTTTTTCTAAAAAATATTTTTTGGGTGCAGTTTTGTTTAATGAAAACCTAGAAAAAACTGTAAAATATGAAAAGAAAACCACTGGACTTATGAGAACTGTTTTGAGTCATAAAACTATCAATTTACTTTCAGGTGGTCAATATAGGCAATCTTCAACAATTTTCTTAGGTCCTAAAGATTATAAAATTCTCTCTAATTATGGTTCCTTAGAGCGTGCACATGATTTAGGTTGGTTTCATTGGCTGGCGTCACCATTAGAGAAATTTTTAAATTTTTCAAATCAATATATAAAAAATTATGGTCTAGCCATTATCTTAATAACAATTCTAATTAGAATATTGTTTCTTCCTCTTACGGTTAAAAGTATGATGTCCATGAAAAAAATGCAATCTAAAATGGCACTATTAAAGCCAAAATTAGATGAAATAAAAGAAAAATTTAAAGATGATAAGCAAACACAAAACCAGGAAATTATGAACCTATATTCAAAAGAAGGTATGAATCCTTTATCAAGTTTGAGTGGATGCCTACCAATGTTAATTCAACTACCGGTATTTGTAGCTTTGTATAATGTTTTACTATATTCTCTTGATCTAAGACATACCAGTTTTTTATGGATAAACGATTTATCTTCACCAGAAAATCTATTTGATATTTTTGGTATTCCATTTAGGGCTTTGCCCTTAATAATGGGTATTTCTTGGTATATAACCCAAAAAATGACACCACCAAATCCAGGAGCAGATGAATTTCAAACAAAAATATTTCAGTATATGCCAATATTATTTACTGTAATGTTTTGGGGACTACCATCTGGGTTGATTTTATATTGGACAGTAAGCAATATTATTTCAATTTTTCAACAAATCTATATAAATCAAAAATTTAAAAAAATGCAAGGAGCATAAAATGTCATTAGAAAAAGAATTTGAAGGACAAACAGTTACGGATGCTGCTATTGAAGCATGTAAAGAACTTGGAATACCTAGAGACGAATTAGAATTTGAAGTTGTTCAAGAGGAGTCATCCGGAGTTTTAGGAATAGGATCAAGAAATGCTATTATTAAAGTTTTAAATATGCCAGAAGAGGTGCAAAGTAATAACTTAACCAATAATGAAATCACCGAAACAGAGAATTTATTTATAAATCATGAGGATATTGAAAAAATTTTTAAAGAAATAGTTAATCATTTTATTGGTGATGCTGATATATCTACCGAGGTAATAGAAAAAAATATTTTCTTAAAATTAAATACTGAAAAAGACTTAGGATTTTTGATCGGTAAAAAGGGAGAAATGATAAAAAATCTTGAATTCTTATTATCTAGAATTGCTAGTAAACAAACAGGGAGGAGTGTTTATGTCTCAATAGACATTAATTCATATAGAGAAAAAAGAACAGAAAAATTAAAAGAGAGAGTTAAAACCCTAGTTGATAAAGTTATAGCAATTAATAGGCCTTTGAGTCTAAACCCTATGAACTCTTTTGAAAGGAGAATATCTTATTTAATTATCGAAGAAAATGACCAAGTTACATATAAGACTAAGGAGTATGGAAGATTAAAAAAAATAACAATTTTTCCAAAGAAAATGGATATTTGATTATCTGATTTTTTTAAAAAATTCTTTAATATTTAGACCTGATTCTTTAATTTCAAATTTTATACATTCAGGTTCTTTTATTTTTTTTTGTTTCGATGTGTTCACCGCGCCATAATAAATAGTTTGAATTCTTGCCTCTTTGATCATTTCCATACACATTTTACAAGGTTCAAGAGTAGTAAAAATTACATGATTTGTAAGTCTCCAGTCATTAATTTTTTTTGCTGCTTTTCTGATTGCTAATATTTCGGCATGAGCTGTTGGATCAGACAATTTTTCTGTTTGATTATGAGCTTTTGATATTATTTTTTTAGTAATTTTAGAAACAACTATACTTCCTACAGGTATTTCATTTTTTTTTGCCGCTTTTTTTGATTCTATTAAAGCAATATTCATATAGTAACGAATATCATTTATGTTCAATCTATAGACCTTAATATATTTTTGATTAGTTTTTTACCTTGCGTTGTTAAAATAGATTCAGGATGAAATTGTACTCCCTCAAGCTTTAAATTTTTATGCTTTATTCCCATTATTGTTCCATCCTTTGTTTCACTCGTAATTTCAAAATCTTCTGATAATGACTTTTTTTGAATACTTAGAGAATGATATCTTGTGGCCTTAAATGGATTAGATAGTCCTTTGTAAATACCTTTACCATTATGATAAATATTTGAAGTTTTCCCATGTAAAAGTTTTTTTGCTTTTACAATTTTTGCACCATATGCATATCCTATTGATTGGTGTCCTAAACATACTCCAAATATTGGATATTTTATGGAAAATTTTTTAATTAATTCAACTGACATTCCTGCTTCTGACGGACTACATGGACCTGGTGATATAAAGATAATTGATGGATTAATTTTCTTTACTTTGTTAACAGTAATCTCATCATTTCTAATAACTTCAACATTAGCATTTAGCTCTTGTAAATAATGAACAAGATTATATGTAAAAGAATCATAGTTATCTATCATTAAGACTTTCTTTTTTTTACTCATTTGTTTTTTGAATTGCCTTAAGCATTGCTCCTGATTTATTAATAGTTTCTTTTAATTCCATATTTGGTTTTGAATCTGCTACTATTCCTGCACCCGCCTGAAAATAAAGATCATTTCCATTTATATAAAAAGATCTTATTGTTATGCTCATATCCATATTTCCTGAAAAGCCTATATATCCTACAGACCCTCCATAAGGCCCTCTAACATTTGGCTCTAATTCGCTTATTATTTGCATAGCTCTTATCTTGGGTGCTCCAGATAAAGTTCCAGCTGGAAAACAAGATTTAAAAACATCAACCGCATCATATTTTTTGTTAAGTTTACCCTTAACATTAGAAACTATGTGCATTACATGCGAATATCTTTCAACTGACATCATATTTTGAACTTCTACTGAACCATACTGACACACCCTACTTATATCATTCCTTGCAAGATCTACCAGCATTATATGTTCTGCTTTTTCTTTCGGGTCATTTAATAATTCTTTTTCAAATTTAATATCACTTTTATTGTCTTTACCCCTAGGTCTCGTGCCTGCTATAGGTCTTGATTCAACAATATTATTTTCAAGTCTAACCAAAACTTCTGGTGAAGCACCAATTATATATTTAGAATTATTTTTTATATAAAACATATAAGGTGATGGATTTAGTTCCCTTAAGGTAGAATATAAATCAATAGGATTATTATAAAATTTTGTTTTCCATCTTTGTGATATTACTGCTTGGATGATGTCACCTGATTTTACATATTCTTTTATTTTTTTTACCGAATTCATAAATTGATTTGGTTTATGATTTGATTTTATATTATTTTTATTTTTTATATGTTTAGATTTTTCTTTCTTATTTCTTATAAGTTTTAATTCTATTTCTGAAATTTTTTTTATTGCTTTTTTATATAATAATTCAATATTTGAATTTTTTTTAGTTTCAACATTAACAACAATCTTTGCAATCTTTTTCACATTATCAAAAATTATTAAAGAATCAGAGAGCATAAGTAAACAATCTGGAAATTTTACATCGTCTTTTTTTGCCCTTTTTATTTTCTCAATCTTTGAAACTATATCATACGAAAAAAACCCAACTAAACCACCAAAGAATCTTGGAAGCCCTCTGGTTTTAACAGGTTTATATTTTGACATAATTTTTTTTATTTCATTAAAAGGATCTCCATTTATAAATTTTGTCTTTTTTTGTTTTTGTATTTTAATTTTTTCTTTATATGAACTAATAACCAGCTTAGGGTCAAAGCCCATAAAACTGTATCTTGACCATTTAAGAGGACCCTCATAGCTTTCTAGTAAATATATATTCTTTTCTTTAGGAAGTTTTTTTAATATTTTAGAAGGATTATCAAAATTAATATCAATATTTTTATATATAGGAATCAGATTTCCATCTTTTATTTTTTTCTTAAAGCTGTCTAAAGAAGGTGAAATCATGTAAATTGAATATATTATTTGCAGAATCTTTTGTCAAAGTTTTATTTAATATTTTAACTTTAAATTTTGTAGATTATTTGGAAAATGAATAAAAATATATTTAGAGAATACGACATTAGAGGCATAGCTGAAAATGACTTAAATAATGATTCCGTAGTTGAAATTGCAGCGGCTTATGCAACTTTAATTCAAGATTTTAATTCTAATTCAGTTTTAATTGGGCGTGATTGCAGACTATCTTCAAATAGAATTTTTGATATTTTTGCCTCTACTCTTATTGACCACGGAGTTAGAGTTGTTGATATTGGAATTATAACTACTCCTATATTATATTTTGCCGTAAATAATTATGATATAGATGCAGGTGTTATGATAACGGCTAGCCATAACCCACCTGAATATAATGGCTTCAAAACTATGGTCGGAAAAGAAGTGCTGTCATCAGCTCAGATTCAGAAATTGTATGAGATAATATTATCTAAATCATTTGCCCCAAAGAGTGAAAAAAAGAACAGTATTGAGAAATTAAATGTTTTAGATGATTACATCGAAGATATTACTGATAATATAAATCTGAATAAAAAAATAAAACTTGGTGTGGATTGTGCAAATACTCCAATTGGTGGATTTGTAAAATCAGTATTTAATAAATTGGAATGTGAAGCATTAACTTTGTTTGATGAACCAGACGGTAGTTTTCCTAATCACCATCCAGACCCATCTGTTGAGTCAAACCTTACAGAATTAAAAAAAACTGTGGTAAAAAATAAACTTGATTTTGGCATAGCTTTTGATGGAGATGGAGACAGAATTGGGGTGGTAGATGATAAAGGTAATTATATAAATTCTGATATCATTCTTTTAATTTTAGCAAAATCAATTCTATTTAATAATCCTGGTGCTACAATAATTGGAGAAGTTAAATGTTCAAAAGTCCTTTTTGAGGAAATAAAATCTTTAGGTGGAAACCCTATAATGTGGAAAACAGGACATTCAAATATTAAAGAAAAAATTAAAAACGCGAAGGCAATTTTAGCAGGTGAATTAAGTGGTCATATTTTTTTTAAAGATAAACATTATGGATATGATGATGCATTATACGCAGCACTGAGAATATCCGAAGTATTATCAAATACTAATATAAAACTATCAGACATAATAGATAAAATTCCTAAAAGAATTTCAACTCCTGAAATAAGAATTGATTACTCTGAAGAAAATAAATTTAAATTAATAAAAAGTTTAAAGAAAGAAATAATCAATGATATTAGAGATTATGATATAAATGAAATCGATGGTATCAGAATTGAAAATAAAAATAGTTGGGCTCTTATAAGAGCTTCAAACACTCAACCTGCATTAACACTTAGATTTGAAAGCAACAGTATAGAAAATTTAAATTCAATTAAAGAATTTTTATCTACTAAATTAAATAATCTAACAGGTGAAAAATGGAAATTTTAGATTGGGATAATTTGACAGGGGTTCATTGTGGATCTTCAGCCATTAGAAATGTTGTTAATTTTTATGGTTATGATTACCCAGAAGAGTTATGCTTTGGTTTGGGCTGTGGATTAGGATTCTTTTACAACAAATTATACACTAGTAAGCCTTCAGAAATAATTCATCTACGAGCCCCAAATATGGAACCATTATTTTTTTCTAAACAAGGTAATGAATATGAATGGAAATTAGAAAAGAATAGTCATAAAGCTTTTAAAAATTTAATATTAGAATTAGACGAAGGAAATCCTATTTTTCTACAAACTGATTTATTTTATTTAAAATATTATAATTCAAAGATTCATTTTCCTGGTCATGTAGTTTTATGTGTTGGATATGATATGAAAAATAAAAATTTTATTTTATCAGATACTAATTTTAAAGAGCTTCAGATAGTTTCTTTTTCAGACTTAGACAAAGCCAGATCATCTAAAGCGGAACCTTATCCACTAAATTACAATTGGTTTTCTATTAAAAAATTTAGTCCATTTAAAAATTTAGAATTGAAAATAATAAATTCTATCAAATTAAACTCTTATAATTTCCTTAATGGTCAAAATAGTTTAAGAGGAACAAGTTCAATTTATTCTATTTTAGAATGGCTTAAAGGTATTCAAAATTGGAGTAAATATGATGATTCTAACGAAATTTTTAAATTTGCTTATCAAATAATAGCAAAAAGAGGATCCAAGGGTGCAGGATTTAGATGTATCTATAGTGATTTTTTAAAAATTGCATCCTCAGAATCAAAAAAAATTAAAGTTCTTAAACTATATGAAAGAATGATTGATATAGCTCACCTGTGGGAATTGATAGCTTTAAGCTTAAAAAAGTTATCAAAAAAATTCAATAATAATGTTTTTTTAAATTTAAAAAAAGAGATTCATAAAGTTTATGAATTAGAATTAGAATATAATATGATTGTAATAGATAAGGTATAAAAAAAGGGGCACGAAGCCCCTTTAAAAAACTTTATTGAACTGGGATTTACATCATTCCTGGCATTCCACCCATTCCCGGCATTCCACCTCCTGCAGGAGGTGCACCACCACCTGGATCGGCTTCTTGCGGTTTGTCAACAACCATTGCTTCGGTTGTTAATAATAATGATGAAACACTACCAGCATTTTGAATTGCTGATCTTGTAACTTTGGCAGGATCAACTATACCCCATTTAATCATATCACCATAATCAAGTGTAGAAGCATTAAAACCAAAGTTTCCTTTACCCTCTTTAATTTTTTCTACAACAATTGAGCCATCAGCACCTGCATTACCAGCTATCCCTCTAATAGGCTCTTCAAGAACTCTTTTAATGATATTTACACCAGCTTGCTCTTCATCATCACCAGTATTAAATTTATCTAAAGATTTTATTGCTCTCACTAAAGCTACACCACCACCAGGTACAATACCTTCATCGACGGCCGCTCTTGTAGCATTTAAGGCATCTTCTACTCTAGCTTTTTTCTCTTTCATTTCAGCTTCAGTTGCAGCTCCAACATTGATAACTGATACTCCGCCTGCAAGTTTTGCAAGTCTTTCTTGAAGCTTCTCTCTATCGTACTCACCTGAAGCATCAGCAATTTGAGCTTTGATTTGATTTATTCTAGAAGTAATCTCAGATTTTTTTCCAGAACCACCAACAACTGTTGTGTTGTCTTTATCTATTACAACTCTTTTTGCAGTACCACAATGTTGTAAAGTTGCTGATTCAAGCTTCATGCCAGCTTCTTCAACAATTACAGTTCCTCCTGTAAGTACAGCTATATCTGCTAGCATATCTTTTCTTCTGTCACCAAAACCAGGAGCTTTAACTGCGGCACATTTTAGTGTTCCACGCATTTTATTGACAACAAGAGTAGCTAGAGCTTCTCCTTCAATATCCTCTGCTAAAATTAGAACAGGTTTTGAAGTTTTTGCAACCTCCTCTAAAAGTGGAACTAAGTCTTTCATATTAGCAATTTTCTTTTCATACATAAGAATAAATGGATCTTCAAGTTCGATAGTCATTCTTTCAGGTTCAGTAACTAAATAAGGACTCAAGTAACCTCTATCAAATTGCATACCTTCAACAACATCTAAAGTTGTATCCAAGCTTCTACCTTCTTCAACAGTTATAACACCATCCTTACCAACTTTTTCCATAGCATCCGAAATTATTTCACCAATTTCTGCTTCACCGTTAGCTGAGACAGTTGCAACTGCTGCAATGTCTTCTTTACTTTTAACAGGTGTTGAAAGTTTTCTTATCTCATCTATTGTTGCAACAACAGCTTTATCGATCCCTCTTTTTAATTTCATAGGATCATGTCCAGCCGCTGTAAGCTTCATTCCTTCTCTAAATATTGCTTGTGCAAGAACAGTAGCAGTAGTAGTACCGTCTCCTGCAACATCATTTGTTTTTGATGCTACTTCTTTCACCATTTGAGCACCCATGTTTTCGAATTTGTTTTCTAAATCAATTTCTTTAGCAACGGTAACTCCATCTTTTGTAACTACGGGAGCTCCAAAAGTTTTTTCAATAAGCACATTTCTTCCTCTTGGCCCTAAAGTAGCTTTAACTGCATCAGCTAATTTATCTACTCCGTCCTTGATTAATGATTGCGCCTCTGTTCCAAATAAAATATCTTTTGCCATTTTAAATATAACCTCCTAAATTATTCAATAACTCCAAGAATTTCATCTTCTTTAAGGAAAATGTAATTACCATCACCTAAAGCAAGTTCCATTCCACCATATTTATTAAAGAGTACAGTATCTCCTTCTTTAATATCAAGAGGCTTGACTGTGCCATCTTCTAAAAGTCTGCCATTTCCGGCTGAAACCACTGTGCCCTCCTGAGGTTTTTCCTGGGATGAATCAGGTATGATAATGCCACCTTCTGTTGTTTCTTCAGGATTGTTAATTCTCACTAGCAACCTGTCATACAAAGGTTTAATATTCATAAAACCCTCCAAAATTTAATTTATTAAATATTTAATACCCTAGAAGATAAACATGATAGCAACTTTGTCAAGAAATTAATGATAACTTTGTCTAGAAATTAGTATAAACTTAATTCTTAAATGCCAGATATAGATATTTTCTTTGAAAAAATCAAGCAAAAGATGAATAATAACCAACTTGCCGCTATTAAACATGAAGACGGTCCTGCTTTGGTATTAGCTGGTGCCGGATCAGGAAAAACTAGGGTTTTAACTATAAAAATTGCGTCTCTCATATACCAAAAATTATGTGGAACCAATGAATTGCTGGCACTAACATTTACCAATAAAGCGGCCAATGAAATGAGAGAAAGAATAAACACATTTGTTGGAAACAAGCTTGATTTCCCTTGGATTGGAACTTTTCATTCAATTTCATATAAAATACTTAGATTGAATTCAGATTATATAGTAGGGAATTATAATAAAAATTTCTCAATATATGATCCATCTGATCAATTGAAAGTTATTAAATCAATAATTAAAGATAATGATTTAGACTTAAATAGGTATGATCCATCTAAGATAAGGTCTAAAATTGATTCATTAAAGAATTCATTATTGTATGATGAATGGGAATTTGATGATGAAATTGAACAAAAAATTATCCAAACATACCAAACAAGACTTGAAACACTAAATGCAATGGATTTTGGAGACTTGATTTTAAAATTCTATGAATTATTAACAAAGAATAATAATTTTAAACAAAAAATGCAAAACCTTTTTAAATACGTATTTGTTGATGAATATCAAGATACAAATAATATCCAATTTAGGTTAATTAACATTATATCTAATCCTCAAAGAAATTTATTTGTTGTAGGTGACGAAGATCAATCAATTTATGGTTGGAGAGGCGCCAATATTGAAAATATTTTGCAATTTAAAAAGTTTTTCCCTGATACAGAAGTCTATAAGCTGGAACAAAATTATAGATCTACACCTGAAATTTTAAATGTTTCTAATTCTTTAATTTCTAAAAATACAGAAAGATTAGAAAAAAAAATGTGGACAATTAATAAAAAAGGAAATCCTGTAAAGCTTGTTTCTTTTGAAGATGACAGAACTGAAGCTAAATATGTTGCTAGAAATATTTTAAGCGAAAAGTCAACATTTCCTTTTAAGGATATTGCAATTTTTTACAGAACAAATGCACAAAGTAGAGTACTAGAGGATGAACTTAGAAGAGCAAATATAAAATATAAAATTTTTGGGAACATTAGCTTCTATGAAAGAGCAGAGGTAAAAGACTGTATATCTTATTTAAAGTTTATAACTAATAAAAATGATGAAATTGCATTTGATAGAATAATTAATAATCCTACAAGAGGCATCGGGTTAAAAACATTACAAAAAATAAAGTTAATCGCAAGCCAGGAAAATATAAATTTATTTGAAACTATAAAAAAAATTAGAACCGAAAAAACTTTTTCTAATAAAATTAACATTGCAATTTCTAAACTAATTGAATCAATTGATTTTTTTATTGAAGATATAGATAAATTTTCTTCATTATCCGAGGCATTTGAAAAATTTTTGAACTCAATTGAATATTTTGATTCCTTAAAAGATGATGACAAATTGGAAAATGTTTCAGAATTCCTAAATTTTATTGCTGAATTTGAAAATAATAATTCTAATGATATTAATGATTTTTTAAATTCATTAATGTTATCATCAGCAGTTGATGATTTAGATAATTCTTCAAGTTTTGTCACATTGATGACTGTTCATTTATCAAAAGGTTTAGAGTTTCCAAGTGTGTATGTTGTTGGAATTGAAGAAGGTTTGTTCCCACATTCTAGGTCCATGTTTTCTGTTGCTGAAATCGAAGAAGAAAGAAGACTTTGTTATGTTGCCTTTACAAGGGCTATAAAATCTTTAAATCTATCTTATTGTAAAATAAGGAGACAGTTTGGATCAATAATTTATTCAAATCCTTCCCAGTTCCTAGATGAAATTGATAGCTGTGAAGATCTTAATATAATTGACTTAAATACTTCTGATACAAATGAAGAAAAAGTTTTTCATTATAAATTCGGAAATGGTTATATTGATATTGCTGATACTGATAATTATGAGGATGTTGTAACAGTGAAGTTTGATTCTGGAGTAGTAAAAAAAGTTTTTATTAATGATTTAGAGGAAGTTGATTAATGAAATTAAAAAAAAACAGAGATGGAAAAATAATGAGAAAGCATTCGAGAATCAAAGGACTTGATACTTTTTTAAAAAAATATATAGAACCTATAAGTGAAGTTAATTTAATTACTCCTGGTGCTATCAAAGTAGGGAAAGGAACAGGTGAGAACCTTAAAGTCAGGTGGGGTAGAGAAGTAATTGAAGGAGCTGGGAGAATATTGGTTGGTTGTAAATTAAATGCTTCATCAGGTAACTCAAATCAAGAAATTTTTATTGCAACAAGTAATCCAGACAAAATTAAAGAAATAATAAATAATGTTTCTTAATGGGAATTAAAATTAAATTCACTAATTTCTTTTTTTAATTCATCACAGTTATGAACTTTTAAGTCTTCTATCCCTATTCTTGCTTTTAATCCATTGTTACTTAAAAATATTTCTATATTCGATTCACCAGGGTATTTTTCAAATAATTTTTTTAATTTCACAGTTTCATTATCCGAAATTTCTCTATCTATCTTTATTTTTAAAGGAAGACTTATGTTTTTAATTTCCTTAATAGCATCATTTCCATTAAAACTATTTACAATTATTTTTAAATTTTCATCCGAATTATCAATTGTCCCAGTAATCAAAAGTGGTATTCCCACTTCAAGTTTATCTTCATGTCGGACAATTTCATCATTAAATATTATTCCTTCCATTACACCAGTTGAATCTTCAAAATTTATTAGTGCGTATTTCTTTGAATTCCTTTTAGAATTTTTTATTTCTATAGCAGTAATAAATACAGCCATGGATACTGTGCTCTTATCTTTCATTTTTTTTATTTCATCTAATGTAGATATTTGAAGTTCGTTTAATTTTTCACTAACAGCCGAAAGCGGATTTACACTTATAGAGTAACCTAAAGTCTCGATTTCATATTTTGATAAATCAAATATTGACCACTCAGGATATATTTCTAGTTCAGGGATTTGATAAATTTGTTCATTCGAAAATAAACTTTCTTGATCACTATCAACTACATTATTTATTCCTACATTTGATTGTAATTTATCTAGGTTATTGAATAAGGTTGACCTCGTAAAACCAAATTCATCTAGAGTTCCGGATTTTATTAAACTTTCCAATGTTTTTTTATTCATTCTTCTGGAATCCATGAATCCTAAAAATTCAAATAAATTTTCAAAATTTCCATGTGATTTTCGAGAGTCCATAATATTTTGAACAATATTGGTACCTAAATTTTTAACCGCATTTAGACCAAATCTAATTGAATTATCTATAGGAGTGAATCCTGATCCACTGTCATTAATTCCTGGAGGTAAAATTTTAATATTCATTTCCTTACATTCTCTTACATCAGAAACTATTTTTTCCGAATTATTAATTTCAGTAGTCATTAACGCAGCCATAAATTCACAAGGATAATAAGTTTTAAGATACGCAGTTTGAAAAGTTATGTAAGCATAGGCGGTACTATGACTTTTATTAAATGAGTATTCAGCAAATTTTTCCATTGTATTAAAAATATCTTCCGCTAATTTTATATCTATGTTGTTATTTTTTGCACCTTCTAGAAATTTTTCTTTTTGAGCCGTCATTTCAGAAGCTTTTTTCTTTCCCATAGCTCGCCTTAAAAGGTCTGCATCACCAAGTGTAAAATTAGCTAAAACTGATGCTGTATTCATAATTTGCTCTTGATAAACAAATAGCCCATGTGTTTCTAAGAGAATGTCTTTTAATTGGGGCGAGGGATAATCTGTTTTTTTCTTTTTATTTTTTCTAAGAATGTATTCATCAACCATTCCACTATCTAATGGACCTGGTCTATATAATGCAAGCAATGCAACAATGTCATCAAATTTATCAGCTTTCAAATTTTTTAAAACATCTTTCATACCTGATGATTCAATTTGAAAGATTCCTCTAGTTAGACCTTTAGACAAAAGCTCGTAGACTTTAGGGTCATTTATATCTGCTTTGTTTAGTTCTTGATCTATTGATGGCTTATTTTTTTTGATAAAATCTTTTGTTTTTTTAATAACTGTCAAAGTCTTTAAACCCAAAAAGTCAAACTTAACGTATCCTAAATCTTCTACAGCATTCATATCGTATTGTGTAACAGTTTCATCTCTTGATCCCTTATATAAAGGGATCATTTTATCAAGAGGTTCATTAGCTATAACTACTCCTGCAGCATGTGTTGAAGAATGTCTGACTGAATTTTCGAGTTTTACGCTAAGATTATAAAGTTCAGTATATGATTGATTACTCTCAACTAAATCCCTAAATTCTTTGACTTTTTTATATGATTCTTCAAGACTATAAACTTTTCCTCTAAAAGAGGGAATTATATTTGTTAATTTATTAACATCTGCAAAAGATAGTCCTAATACTCTACCAACATCTTTTACAACAGCTTTAGATGACATAGTTCCAAATGTTCCAATTTGAGCTACCTTATCTTTACCATATTTATTAGTCACATATTGAATAACATCATCTCGACCCTCTCCACAAAAATCAATATCAATGTCAGGCATGCTAATTCTTTCAGGATTTAAAAATCTTTCAAATATCAGACCATGTTTTATAGGGTCAACCTCTGTTATGCCTAGTAGGAATGCAACAAGACTACCAGCGGCACTACCTCTTCCAGGACCCACAGGTATTGAATTTTTTTTAGCATAATTAATAAAATCGGAAACAACCATAAAATAGCCTTCAAAACCCATTTTCTCAATTATTTTTAATTCATGCTCAATTCTGTTTTCATAAATTTTTTTATTATTTGAAGCAATTAAATTTTCATTAATAAAATCTGCTAGTGACTTATATGCAAAATCCCTAATTCCATCATAATTAATGTCACTATTTAATGAAGGAAGTTTATAATTAATATCGCCAAAATCTATATCACATCTTTCGGCAATCATAATAGTATTATCAATTGATTCCTCATCATTATCTAAGGCTTCCATCATTTCTTTTTTTGATTTTAGATAAAATTCATTACCATTAAATCTAAATCTTTTTTCTTCTTTAACTAAGGAATTAGTTTGAATACATAATAAAGTATCATGAGAATGAAAATCATTTTTAGTCAAATAATGGCAATCATTAGTAGCTACTACTTTAATATCCAATTTTGATGCGATTTCTTTTAAAACACTATTAACCTTTACTTGTTCTTTAAGGCATGTACCTTGTATTTCTATAAAATATCTATCCTTTAGTTCGCTCTTGTATTCTGCGGCAATTTTTAAAGCAATATCTTTTTTTCCTTTTAAAATATTATGTGATACTTCACCATTTAAGCAACCACTCAGAATAATCAACCCTTCACTGTTTTCAAAAAGTAGTTTTTTATCAATTCTTGGCTTTCTATAAAAACCTCTTAAATGGCCAATTGAAACCAACTTACATAAATTTTCATATCCTTTAATGTTCATAGCTAATACAGTTAAATGATGTGTTTTATTATCTTCCGTGGATTTATTTGTATGATCTTTTGTAATATAAATTTCACACCCTACAATTGGCTTAATACCTTTTTCTTTGGCTTTTTTATAAAACTCATAAGCCCCAAAAAGATTCCCATGGTCAGTTAAGGCTACTGAGTCCATTCCTTGATTTTTTACCTCATCAAAAAGTTCATCAAATTTAATTGCACCATCTAGTAATGAAAACTGTGAATGAAGATGTAGGTGAGCAAAGTTGTTTTTCATATTTATACATTATAAATGAATAGATTTTGTTTAACATCTTTATTGATAAATCAATGAAAAAAGTTCAGAATAATTTAATGTTTAATAAAATAAAAAGCTTTTTCTCATCTGTTAAAGAGGGTCTTAGTAAGAGTAGTGACAGTATAAAGTCAAATATTACTAAAATTTTGAAAAAAAAGGTAGTGATAGATCAGGAAAGCTTAGATGAGATTATGGAGAATTTGCTTCTTGCTGACATAAGTTTCCAAACATCTGAATATTTAATTGGAAAAATGAAAAAAGAACTTAATGTGAATGAATACAGTAGTGAGTCTAATGAAAGTTTGTTTTTAGATTTGATAAATAGTGAAGTTAAAAAAATGCTCAATAGAGATGATATAGAAATTAAATTAAATTCTTCAGACATCTCTGTAATACTCATTTCAGGTGTAAATGGAAGTGGCAAAACAACTACAGTAGGCAAATTATCTTTCCTTTTATCAAAAATTAGTGAGAAAAAAATAATGTTAATTGCCGCTGATACTTTTCGAGCTGCTGCAGTTGATCAATTAAAAGTTTGGTCTGAAAGGTCAGAAGTTATGTTTCATACAACGTCTCAAGATGATCCAGCCTCAGTTGTATATTCAGGTTTAGATAAAGCTATGGAAAATAATGTTGATATTGTGATAATTGATACTGCCGGTAGGTTGGGAACAAATACAGATTTAATGAATCAAATAAATAAAATTGAAAAAGTAATTATTTCAAAAACAAACAAAAAACCAACAGAATCTTTAATTGTTTTAGATGGGACCGCGGGACAAAATGCACTTTCCCAAGTAAAAGCCTTTGGAGATAATATTTCATTAACAGGAATAATCGTTACTAAACTAGATAGTACTTCAAAAGCAGGATTTGCAATATCTGCTTCATATGACAATAATTTACCAATTAAGTTTATAGGTATCGGTGAACGTGTTGAAGATTTAATTCCTTTCGATTCAAATGAATTTGGAGATGCATTATTTAAATAAAAATGAATCAAAAACAAAAAGAAATTTATATGAAAAAAGCAATAAGAATTGCTCATAAAGGAATCAATAATACTGGCTTAAATCCAATCGTAGGTGCAGTCTTAGTTAAAAATAATAAAGTTATTGGACAAGGGTATCACGAAAAAATAACTGGTAATCATGCAGAAGTTAATGCGATACTTAATGCCGAATCAAAAGGTGAAAAAATTTCAGGTGCTACTTTGTTTGTAACTCTTGAACCATGCTGTCATAAAAGTAAAAAAACACCTCCATGCGTAGATTATATAATTCAGAAAGGCATTAAGAAGGTTATTTTTTTAGAATATGATGTTAACCCTAAAGTAAATGGTAAAGGAGTTAAGATTCTTGAAAAGAATAAATTAAAAGTTGAACAAATATTTATAAAAAATTCATTAGATGAAATTAATAGGGGTTTTAAAAAATCAATTACTGATAAAATACCTTTTATTTCCTTAAAACTTTGTGTTAGTTTTGATGGAAAAATCTTTTCAAATAAATTAAAAAATAATTTAATAGGGGATTTTATCCAAAAAAAACATTCAAATGAGTTAAGAAAAAATTATGACTCTATTTTAGTGGGTGTTAATACAATTATTAAAGATAATCCAGAATTAACTTATCGAGGTAAAATCAACAAATATAATATTCAACCAATTCCTATTGTTTTAGATTCAAAATTAAGGACGCCAAAAAATAGTAAAATATTATTAAACCCCGAAATTAAACCAATATTTATTGTAAAAACTAGTGTATCAAAAAAGAAAGAAGAAGATTTTAAAAAACTAGGTGTAAAGATTATAAAGCTTCCTAATTTATCACCTAACGCTATTTTAAAAGTATTAAATAAATTAGAGTTACAAAGACTTTTAATCGAGGGTGGAGCTAGAGTTTTTAGTTCTTTTTTAGAATCAAATTTATGGGATGAAATAATATTGTATTATTCAAATATTTTTATAGGTAATGAAGGCGTGAATATGACCTCAAAATTTAAAAAAATTATTAAACTTAAAGAGGAAAATTTAAATAGATTCAAGAAAGTTGGAAATAATTATATGATAATATTAAAGCAATGAGAATAGGTATTTTTGGTGGCTCTTTTGATCCAATACATTTAGGTCATATTAATTTAATCAACAGAACCTCTGATATTCTTAATTTTGATAAAGTTATTATAGTTCCAAACTTGAATTCTAAAAAAAATAAACATGAGAAAAATTTTTATCATATAAAACAAATGATAGAATTGTCTTTTCCAAATGAAAAAAAATATGAGGTTTCCAGCTTGGAAAGTAATTGTGATGAAAAGCATTTTTCTTTTAATACTTTAAAAAAATTAGTAAAAAGTTCTAATGATAAATTTTTTTTTACTTTGGGAGCTGATCATTCAAAAAACTTTAACACATGGTTTAAGCCAAATGAGATTTTAAAAATTGTTAATTTAGTCTTTATTAATAGACCAGGTTACGAATTAGATTTAAATAATATAATTTCAAATAATCCAGGGTATAATCGATTCATCAATTATAAAGGACTAAAAATTATTGTTAATAAGAAAACTAAAAATAAAATCATTGCGTTAAATTTAAAAAAAGAAATTAAAATTTCATCGTCAGAAATTAGAAAATATATATATGATTTTGATGAAAAAAATATTATTAAATATATATCAAAAAGCGTTTATGACTATATAATAAATAACAACCTTTATATTCAAAATGAAAACTAGTAATTTATTAAAAGAAATTCTGGATGAATTAAATTTTCGTAAAGCTATCAATCCAATTGTAATTGAGATTGCAGAAATTTCTTCAATCACAGATTATATGGTTATAGCGAGCATGGATTCAGATAGGGGAGTCAAAGCTTTAGCAGATTATGTTAATGAAAAACTGAAAAAGGATTTTAAAATTAAAACTTTAATTGATGGCGTTAATACATCAGGTTGGATAATAATTGATACAGGACAAATTATGATTCATTTATTCCATGTAGATATGCGAGAATATTACGACTTAGAATCATTGTGGAACGAAGGGAATAGAATTTAATTATTTTTTTGTCTTTCTAAGAAAAGCGGGAATTTCAAAATGTTCATCATCACCTAAAGGATGAAGATCTTCTAAATCTGCATTTCCATTATTTTCAATATTTTCTTTAGCAACGGAATTATCATCTAGATTATTAATTGTTTCACCTAAATCAAAACTATCTTGATTAGGATCTTCTATTGGAACCTCTAAAGCAGATTGTTTTATAGTCTCTCCATCAATACCAGTTGCAATTACAGTTATTCTGACTTTATCTCCTAATGATTCATCTAGTACAAGCCCAAATATTAAATTAACACTTGGACTGGCTTTTGATTTTATATGATTACATGCATCATTTAATTCATCTATAGTGAAATTACTAGACGCGGAAACATTAATTAAAATTCCTGTAGCTCCATCTATTGATATATCCTCAAGCAAAGGACTAGTAATAGCATTTTCAGATGCTTCAATTGCTCTCGATGTGCCTTCTCCTTCTCCAGTACCCATTAATGCTTTTCCACCACTTTCTGTCATAATTTTTTTAACATCTGCAAAATCAACATTAATAAAACCTGATCCAACAATTATGTCTGAAATCCCCCTGACAGCTTTCGTTAAGACACTATCAGCTGCTTTAAAAGAATCCGCAATACCGGAAATTTGTTGGACTTCTTTTAGTCGATCATTAGGAATTACGATAATTGAATCAACTTCTTTTGTTAAATCATTTATTCCTGAATCTGCTTGTGTAATTCTTTTATTTGCTTCAAATTCAAATGGTTTTGTAACAATAGCTATTGTTAGAGCTCCCGCATCTCTTGCCAATTTTGCAACAACAGGTGAAGCTCCTGTACCAGTACCCCCGCCCATTCCTGCGGTTATAAAAACCATATCAGCACCTTGAAGTGCATCCGTTATTTCATTCTGATCAGCTTTTGCACATTCACTTCCTAAAGATGGGTCACCACCAACTCCTAAACCTTTTGCTATATTCTTTCCAATTTGAATAACTCTTTTTGATTTAGATTTTTGAAGATCTTGAAAATCTGAGTTGATTGCAATAAATTCTACACCTGTAATATTTTCTGATATCATAGAATTAATAGCATTTCCACCTGCCCCTCCAACACCAATTACTTTAATTTTTGCACCAAGAGTTTCAAAAAGATTTGTGTTCTGTGATCCAGAAATTTCACCAGGAAATTCAAAAGTTGCCATTTATCAAGCTCCTTAATTACTATATATAGTATAAATCATAACAAAAAATACCATATTTAGTATTATTATATCTTATAGAAAATTAAAATAATAGAGTATTTTATTAAAAAAGATCTGCAAACCATGATTTCATAGAATTCATGACTCTTTTGAACACTTGTGCTTCTCTGATTCTAATCTTTTGTCCTTTAGAAGATACAGAATTTTTAGATCCCCATATTAATAGACCAACTCCTGTTGCACATTCAGGTTTTGATACCAGTTCTTCTAAGCCTGAAATTTGATTTGGAACTCCAAGTCTAACTGGCATATTTAGTATTTTTTGTGCAAGATAGTCAGCTCCCTCGATGGACATCGAACCTCCTGTTATGACACATCCTGCAGGAAGCATATCGTAATATCCGGATCTCATAATTTCTCGCCTTGCCATTGTAAAAATTTCTTCCAGTCTTGGCTCTATAATATTTCCAAGTTCATTTTTTGTAATTTTCTTTCTGCCAGAACCAGCAATTTTATCAATTTTAATTTCTTCATCATTTTCTATTAAGTCTACTGAAGCAATACCATATCTTTCTTTTATTTCTTTGGCTACTATTTTTGAAGAACCTAATCCAAATGAAATATCATTATCTAGGAAATCGCCTCCTATTGTTATGTTACTAGTATATTTAATAGACCCATCACAGAATACTGCAATATCAGTTGTTCCTCCACCACAATCTAAAAGAACAACACCCACATCTCTCTCATCAGCTGTTAAAACTGCTTCACTTGATGCTACTTGTTCTAACACTAAAGAACCTACATCAACTCCTGAGTTGTGAACACATTTAACTAAATTCTTTGCTTGAGTTACTTGGGCTGTAACCATATGAATTTTGGCTTCTAATTTAACACCATACAACCCAACTGGATCTTTAATTTTTCTTTCTCCATCAACAATAAATTCTTGAGGCATAACATGGATAACTTCTCTGTCAGCAGGTTGTGCTCCAGCTGTTGCAGATTCAATAACTCTATCAAGGTCTCTTTTTGTAACTTCACGATTTCTTAGTGTAATCATCCCATGGCCATTTAAACTTCTAATATGCCCACCAGCAATACCAACAATAACACTTGTTATTTCGGTCCCTGCCATTTTTTCTGCATCTTCAATTGCTTGTCTTATAGATTGAACAGTACTATCAATATTTAATACAATACCCCTTTGAAGACCTTTTGAGGGATGGCTACTAACACCAATTATTTCTACTTCACCAGCAGGTGTAACTTCAGCCACTAGACACAAGATTTTGGTAGTACCTATGTCCAGTCCAACTATTATTTCACTTTGTGCCATTTTTTCCATTATAATCCTAAAGATTATAATTTACAATAGCTTTACCATTTTCTCTCAAATCTATGAATATGGGTTTTTTTTCATTAGCTAATGAATCTTGCATAATGAATTTCAACTGTCTCATTTTCTTCTTAATGTCACTATCTCCTAAAAGTATAGTTTGGCCTAAATTTGTATAGATTTGTATGCCTATAATCTCATCAATTATTAATTCAGATAGATTAAAAAATTGATATAATTCAGATTCTTTAAACAGCTTATCTATCATTAATGCTTTTCGAAATTCACTCTTAAGTTCCGTATTTAAAATAGGTAAGTCATTTTTTAATCTTTCATAGTTACTCTTAAAAAAAATGCCATCTTTATCTAATAGCCCTTTAAATTTATTTGAATTAACATTAAAGATAAAAATTCTTTCTTGTATATCTAACTGAATTTTAGAGTAGCTAATTTTTTTTAATGAAACTGAGTTTATGAATAAATTTTCTTTAATGTTATTAATATATTGCTTTTCATTATAAAAAAATAATAATTTATTTTGTATATTAGAAGTTTGAATAATTTCAATTCTTGAAATCATTTTATTTCCTTTTATATCTATTTGCTTTACATAGCAAAAAAGAGGATTGTTATATCCATAAATAACTATAAATAAAAAAAATATAAAGAAACTATATTTAATCTTGGTCATAATCTACAATTCTAACTTCATATTCCAAATTAATTCCTGTTTTCTCTAAAACTCTTTTTCGTACTTTTTTTACAAGTTTATTTATTTCAAATGGTTTAGCATTTTTTTTATTTATAATATAATTGGCATGTATATCAGAAACTTCTGCATCACCTACTTTTTCTCCTTTAATACCTAGCTTCTCGATTATAAAGCCCGCATGTTCGGGCAAGGGATTTTTAAAAACACTTCCTGCACTTGGCCATCTTACCGGCTGAGTTTTATTTCTATGTTTTAAATATTCTTTAATTTTTTTTCTTGAAACATTTGGATCCCCAGGTGTTAAAAGAAATTTTGCCCTTGTAATAACATCATTCTTTTTAATTGAACTTGTTCTATAAGAGAATCGAATATCTTCTTTTGGGATTTCAACTTCTTTATCATTCTTTAACATATAGATTGAAATTAATTTATCAGAAATTGTACCTCCATTTGCACCAGCATTTGTTATTAATCCACCACCAATTGTTCCAGGTATTCCTGTTGAAAATTCAAATCCAATTAAGTTATTATCTAAACATTTATTCATAACCATACTTAATGTTGCACCGCTATCTGCTATTACAAATTTTCCATTTATATCAATATTGTTTAATTTTTTTGTACTTATAATTATTGTATCCTTAAGACTTATAAACAAAGTATTAGAACCATTACCTAAAATATAGTAATTTTTTTTAGTACTTAAAATTTTTTTCAACTCATTTATATTCTTTGGATAAAAAATATAATCAGTTTTACAACCTGACTTCCAGGTGCAATAATTTGTTAAATCAAAATTTTCATAATATTCTATTTTAAGTTCTTTAATATTTTTCATATTAAAAATTTAATGATTTTTTAAGCTCCAAACTAATTTTTCTAATATTTCCTGCACCCATAGTAATTATTCTATAAAATTTATTTTTGTTTGAAATTAAATTTAACATTTTTTCTACCACATTATGAAAATCTGGCTCATATATAATATTAATATTAGATAGTTTCTTAACATCCCTAATAAAATTTTCTAGGTTTTGATTAATTTTATTTTTCTCGAATGCTGAGTAAACATCTACTAAAATAACGTTTTCCCACATAGATATCTCTTTTACAAAGGCTTTGTAGTGTTTTTTGAACCTTGAAAATCTATGTGGCTGAAATATTAAATAATTTTTTTTCTCATCTTTTATATTATTAAGTAAATTCCTAATCTCTTTTATAGCATTTGGATGATGAGCATAATCATCGATAATTTCAATTTTTTTATTTTTCAAAATATATTCAAATCTTCTTTCGGGAGGCTTTATTTTATTAATATTATTTTGTATTTTTCTAACACTTACTCCTAAATTAATACATGCTATGATTGCAGCAGTTAGGTTGTAAAAATTAAATTTTCCTAATAGTTTTGATTTTGATTTAATTATTAATTTATTTTTAAAATAGAGTTCATATTTGCCATTTGATAAATTAAAGTAATAGTCATAGTTTTTATTAATATTTGAAAAATAAACTCCTTTTTTTAGATTTCTAAAATGTTTTTTTATATTTTTACAGTCTGCATTTAAAATCACATTACTTTTTGTTTTACTGATGAAAATATCAAAAGCCTTCAACAAGTTCTGTTTATTTTTATAAAATTCCATATGATCATTATCTATATTTGTAACAATAGATAAATATGAATTTATATAATTAAAACTATTATCACTTTCATCAACTTCCATAACGTTAATATTAGATTTACTGTATTTGAAATTTGATTTAATTTTTAAATCTCTGGCACCCAAAAAAGCAGTAAATTTTTTTCCGGCCTCTAATAATATTTGAGATATAAAACTAGTAGTAGAACTTTTACCATGAGTACCAGCAATTGAAATATTATTTTTTTCTTTTGTAAACTCTCCAAGAGCTTTCCCACGATTAATTACTTTAATTTTTTTTCTTTTTGCTTCTACTAGTTCTTCATTGTTTTTATTAATTGCTGACGTATATATAATTAGATCTTGATCGTTAATATTTTTTTTAGTATGATGGTTAAATATTTTTATTCCGATTTTTTCTAAGTATTTAATTTTATTATTAATATTTAAATCGGAACCAGAGATCTTATATTTTTTTGACAAGTATTCAGCTAAGGAACTCATTCCAATACCACCAATACCAATAAAATGAATTTTTTTAATTTTCTTCATTATTTAAAATATCGTTTACTATTTTTTTTGTAGAATTTCTCTTAAAAAATTTTTCTTTTTTAATTCCAATTTCATCGTAACTATCATTCTTTAGATTAAAAATTATTTTATCTGTTAATTTATACAATTCTTCATTCTCTAGCCATACTTCAGCTAATTCTGTATTTCTCATTTCAATACAATTTAAATATTGATGATTGTTTGCAGAGTTTTTTAAAGGTACTAAAATTAAATTTAAATTAAATAATAAGCTCTCAGCAATGGTTGACGCTCCTCCTCTTGATATTAAAATTTTTGTTCTGCCCAGAAATTCATATAAATCATTAATAAAAGGCTCCACGATGAAATTAAAATTATTATATTTTTTTTTCAATTTTATATAAAAACTCAATATTTTTTTGTAATCATTTATACCAGTTTGATGAACTATTTTAACATTATTATTTTTTAACTTTATTATTAGATTTTCAAGTTGTGTAGCAAATTTTAAATTTAAATTTTCAGCACCCTGACTTCCACCCACCAATAGAATATCGATATCTCTTTTTAAATTTTTTAATATTTTTTCTCTTACAGGATATCCATAATTTATGCACTTGTTTTTAGGTAAATAATTTTTTGAGCCTTCGAAGTTAGTATAGATTTTTGTTGAAATTTTAGATGCGATTTTATTTGCTAAGCCAGGTATAAAATTACCTTCCAGTGTATAAACTTTTTTTCTCATAATCCAACCTGCCAAACTGATTGGAACCCAAACAAATCCACCAGATCCAATTAAAACATTTGGATTATATTTTTTTATCATTTTTAATGACTCAAAAAAGGATTTTATTAAGTAAAAGATAGATTTGAATTTATTTGATTTTGAAGAACCTATGAAAGGTTTTGCATCGATTAATTCTAATTGATGATCAAAATTTATATTTGGCATATTCTTATTATTTACTTTTGCATTTACTAATAATATTTTTCTATCTTTCTTTTGAAGCTCATTTGCAATAGCCAAACCAGGAAAAATATGACCACCAGTTGTTCCTAAACATATTAGAAATTCAGATTTCATTGTTTTCTTCTTCTATCTAAACCTAATATTAAACCTAGAGATCCTAAAGTAAATATCAAAGAGCTACCACCATAGCTTATTAAAGGTAATGGAACTCCTTTTGTTGGCATTAGTCCTATTGATACAGAAATATTCAATATTACTTGCATGATTGTTATCATTAAAATTCCCGATATAAGATATTTTGAAAATTGATCTTTATTTTTTCTTATTAATTTATATGCTGAGTAAAAAAGTAATGAAAACAATACTATTGTAAAAATACACCCAATGAACCCTAATTCTTCAGCAATTATTGCAAAAATAAAATCATTGTGCCCTTGTGGTAAAAAAAATAATTTTTGAGAACTATTACCCAAGCCAACACCAAAAAATTGACCTTTAGCAAATGATATAAATGATTGAATAATTTGATATCCTGATCCTTGTGGGTCCTCATATGGATTAAGAAAAGCTAGTAATCTTTTCATTCTATATGGAGCGGCCAAAATTAAAAGAATAAATGAAGATAATAAGAATGAAAAAACAATTATCAAATGTTTTAATTTAGCACCAGCAATTATTATCATTAGAAAAACCGTTGATAAAAGTAAAACAGTATTACCAAAGTCTGGCTGATAAAGGAGCAAGAAAACATAGGGTATTGATAAAATAAATGGAGATAAGACTCCAATCTTAAAATTTTTAATTTTTTCTTTCTTAACTATCAAGTGCTTTGAAATAAATATGATGAGAAAATATTTTGATAATTCTATAGGTTGAAAAGAAAATATACCTAGGTTAATCCATCTAGAAGCTCCTCCTGCTGTTTTAGATATTCCTGGTATTAATATCAATAGTAATAATAGAATTCCTAAAAAGTAAAAAAATTTATAATTTTTTTCAATCTTTTCAATATTTAGTAAACTACTTATTCCAAACGCTGATAATCCAATTACTAAATAAATGCTTTGTTTTCTTAAGAAGTAATATGCATCTGCATGATTTTCCATAGCAGATACAGAGCTTGAACTAAAAACCATTACTAATCCAAAAGCACAAAGTACTAAAATAGAGAATATAAATAATGATCTAGGTTCAAAATTATCTAAGAAACTTTTTAACATATTTATTAAATTTAACTCCTCTTTCAATATATGAACTATACGAATCAAAGCTTGAGCTTCCGGGACTAAAAAGAAGCGTTTCATCTTTTTTAATATTTTTTAAGCTTGCTCTAGTAGCATCTTCTAAATCTTTACATATTACTATGTTATTTCCAACTAGTGTTTTTGCTAAAATAAATTTATTTTCTCCAAATATATATACCTTACTTGTGCTTTTTTTGATTAATTCATTAATATTCTCAAAATTTAAATTTTTATTCTTTCCGCCGATTATTAATCTTATTTTGATTTTAAATGATTGGAGAGCATTTCTTAAAGAATCTACGGAAGTTGATTTTGAGTCATTAAAAATCTTTGGATAATCAGTTATTTTTTCTAATCTAAATTCTGGAGGATTGAATTTATATAGTTCCTCAATATGATTCTTACTGATGTTTGATATTATCTTTACTATGTTCAATGAATTTACAATATTTTCATAATTATGATTCCCAACCAATTTTAAGCGTTCCTTTTTTATTTTAAATTTATCAAAATATATATTTTTTTCATCTTGAATTAATTTACTAATTATTAAATTTGTTTTTTTGTTTTTTATTTTTTTTACTATATTTCTCTCTATTTTTGATCCTATTATTGAATATGATTTATAATCCTGGTTCTTAAAGTTATTAAGTTTTGAATTGTAATATTCTTTTAAATTTTTATGATGATCCAAATGATTAGGTGATAAATTGGTTATTAATGATATTAAAGGGTTAAAATTATTTTTAACAAATTGTAATTGAAAACTTGAGGTTTCTAATAAATATAAATCATATTGCTTATTATTATTTAATGATGATATGAGAGGCTTTCCTATATTGCCACCAATAAAAATTTTATTTTTAGATTTTTTCAATAATTTATATGTAATCATTGTGGTTGTAGTTTTTCCATTAGTTCCCGTAATTGAAATAATTGGTTTTTTGATATATCTAGATGCATATTCAATTTCACTAATTACAGGTATTTTGAGTTTTAAAGCTTTATTTATATTTTTGTTGGATCTTGCTATTCCTGGACTTAAAATAATTTCTGATATTTTATTTAAAATCTTATCAAAATTATTTTTTTTGTTATCATCATGATCGTAAAAAGGTATTTTATTTTTTTTACAAAATTTAATTAATTCCTTTCCAGTAATACCCAATCCATATATTAAAATCTTTTTTTTCATAATTACTTATCTAATTTTTAGAGTAGCGAATGAAATTAATGAAAATAAAATACCTATAATCCAAAACCTAATAACAATTTTGGATTCAGGAATTCCTAATTTCTCAAAATGATGGTGTATTGGCGAAATAATAAATATTCTTTTTTTAAATAATTTAAATGATACTATTTGTAATATTACTGACATTGCCTCAATGACAAAAATTCCACCAATTAAAATTAACAAAAATTCTTGCTTAATCAGTATTGCTATTAAGCCTAATATTCCTCCTAAGGGAATTGAACCAGCGTCACCCATAAATATTTCTGCAGGATTTGAATTGAACCATAAAAATCCAAGTAGTGCACCTATCAAACAAGATATGAAGACTGTAATTTCACCTGCATCACTAACAAAAGGTATATATAAATATGATGAATATAAAAAATTTCCTGCTAAGTAAGAAATTATTGTTAGGGTTGTAAAAGATATAATTAAATTACCTGTCGCAAGACCATCTAGACCATCTGTAAAATTAACAGCATTACAAGATCCTAAAATTATTAATATAAATAATAGATAATAATAAAAGCTTATATTATATATTTCTTTGGTAAATGGAAGAATTATATTTTCCAAATTATAAGAATTATTTAAATATTGAAAAGGCTGATAAAATTTCCAGACTAGTAATAAGATAATTATTGTAATTATAGATTGAATTAATAATTTTGTTTTAATTCTTAAACCTTCTCCGGTTTTTATTTTTTTATAATCATCTATAAAGCCTGAAATAAAAAAAGCTAAGAATGAAAATATTAAAATTAAAACTTTTTCATTATTTAGATTTCCAAAAAGTATTAATGATAGTAATACACTAGAAACAATCAACACACCCCCCATATTAGGTGTTCCACTTTTTTTTCTATGATTTTCATCTAAATATTTATTTATATTTTCTAAAGATTTCTTATCAGTTACGTATTTAATAAAAGCTTTTCCAATATAAATAACAAAACAAAATGAAAACAACCCACCCATTATTGATCGGAAAGTTATATATTGAAATACATTAAAAAAGTTAAAAAAATTTAAATAATTCTCAAATAAAAAATAAAACATTAAAATTTTAAATAATCAAAAATATTTTCCATTTTTGATCCTCGTGAACCTTTTACTAAAATAACCGTGTTATTTATTTTTTTTAAATCAATAAATTTCAATATATCTTTATGTCTTTTAATATATTCTACTTTCTGCTTACCTTTTATACCATAAGAATAATTTTTAAAGTTTTTTCCGTATATATATATATTTTTGAAATTATTTTTTAACAATAATTTCCCTATCTTAACATGTTCATTCTTTTCAATTTCACCTAATTCAAGCATGTCACCTAATATTGCAATTTTATTCATTGATGGATAGATTTTATTGGTCATTTCAATGGCATTTGCCATTGAGTTGGGGTTAGCATTATATGTATCATTTATTATTAAATTTCTATTTTTGCTTTTAATGATATTAAATCTATTTTTAATACCAACGTAGCTTTCTAATCCCTTTTTAATATCTTTTATACTAAGACCTGCAACAGAAGCTATGGAAGCTGCACATAAAGAATTATAAATATTACCTATGCCATTTATTTTCATCTTTATTTTTGTCTCAATTTTATTGTGTTTAAGATGATAGGAACTATATTCTTTATTTATTTTTAAAGCTTTGAATGATGAATTGGAATAAATTCCAAAACTTTCTTTACTGTATGGAAAATCTTTATATTTTTTATTAATAATTTTATCATCCATATTAAATATGAAGGTGGAATTTTTATCAAATCTTTTAATTATATTAAACTTTTCTTTAAATATAGTTTTTTTATTTTTTAATTTTTCTGTATGTCCTTTACCAATATTAGTAATAGTACTTATTTGCGGTCTTGCAATATCAGCAAGAATTTCAATTTCTCCTAAACTATTTGTACCCATTTCTAAAATTAAATATTCTGTCTTTGAATTCATTTCCATAATAGTTAGTGGTAATCCAATCTGATTATTGTAATTTCCTTTTGTACAATGAGTTCTGAATTTTTGCTTAATAATAGAATTTACCATTTCTTTTGTTGTGGTCTTTCCATTAGTCCCTGTTATACCGATGGTTTTAATTTTTGGATTTTTCTCAATTATATATTTACTAAAATCTCTTAGAAAATTACTTGTAGATTTAACAGTAATTGTTTTCTTATATTTTTTCTCAGAAATACATAGCTTTGCATGTTTTTTAATTGCATCCTTTAAGAAATTATCTCCATTAAAATTCTCACCCTTTAAAGCAATAAATATGTCATTTTTTAATAATGTTCTTGTATCAGTAGATATTTTTTTTATATTTTTGAAATTAATATCTGAAGGTAATTCAATAATATCTTTATAATTACTTATAAAATTCTTAAAATGTTTTTTAAAAATTTGCACTTTCTAGACTCTCTTTAACAATTTGATGGTCAGAAAAAGGAAATTTTTTATTGTTAATTTCTTGATATTCTTCATGACCTTTACCAGCAATCAATAGAATGGTTTTTTTGCTTATTTTTTTAATGCCGTACTCAATAGCTTTTTTTCTATTTATTATTGTATATGTATTACTCAACTTTTTAATTCCTTTTTTGATATCTCTAATAATTTGATCTGCACTTTCATTTCTTGGATTGTCATTAGTTAGTATTATTTTATCTGAATATTTATATGCAATTTTTCCCATTTCTTTTCTTTTTAACTTATCTCTTTCGCCACCACATCCAAATACAATAATTATCTTATAAGATTTAAACTCTTCCCTTAATGCAATTAGTGTTTTTTCTAAAGCATCATGTGTATGAGCATAGTCGATAAAAATCTTTTTTTGTTTATTACCAACTGATTCCATTCTTCCACGAGCTCCTTTAAATTTTTTTAACTTTTCAATTATTTTTTTTGAACTTTTCCCTTTCATAATTGAATATGAAAATGCTGCAAGTATATTTTGAAAATTAAAAATCCCAAATAAAGGAGTCTCTACACTGTAGATTTTTTCTCTATTTTTTATATCTAAAATATATGAATTTTTGTTTTTTGATATTTTATTTATAAAAAAATCTGCTTTTTTATTTTTAATTGAATAACTTACTTTAGTTACACCAATCAATTTTTCTTTGAATAGAATTTTTCCATATTTATCATCAATATTAATTAAAGCCATTTTCTTTTTTTTTGAACTCATTAATAAAAACTTTGTGAATAAACTTTTCTTTGAATCAAAATAATTCTTTATATTTTTGTGATAGTCAAAATGGTCTCTGGTGAGATTTGTATAAATTGCTGAATTAAAATGTATGTTTTCAACTCTACTTTGGTCTAGTGCGTGTGATGAAACTTCCATAAATAGTTTCTTTATTTTTTTACCTATTGTTTTGCTCATTAAATTATTAATTTCGAAGGAATCTGGCGTTGTTAAATCAGATGTATTCTTTTTCTGACCTATAGAATTTTCAATAGTTCCAAGTATTGATGTTTTTTTACTCTCCCATATATGTCGTAATAAATAAAGGATTGAGGTCTTACCATTTGTCCCCGTTATTCCGCAGATATCTAATTTTTTGGATGGATTTTTAAATATTCTACAGCATTCATTTATATATGTACTTCGTACATCGGCAGTATAAATTGTGATTATATTTTTATTTTTGATTTCTTTTAAAACTTTTTTGTCAGAACTAACAATTATTTTTGCACCTTTTTTAATTGCTAATGGTATAAATTTATTTCCATCACTTTGGTTACCTTTGAGTGCAAAAAAAACGGAATCTTTTTTTACTGAATTTGTATTATTGGTAATATCTAAAATCTTATTTTTTTTTAAATAAGAAATATTCTCAAACATTTTTTAAATTCCTGGCTCTAAATAAATATCTATTTCATCAAGATAGCTAATTTTTTCTCCTGGTTTTGGATATTGTTTCTTAACAAAACCATTACCGTGCATTTTTATTTTTATTTTTTTATTTTTTGCAATTTCTATTGCCTCTCTTTTTCCTTTGCCTATAAAAGAAGGAGCTTTTCTTTTTTCTGAAATTTTAGTGAAATTATTTTCATCAACCATTATTTTTTCTATTGTTCTCTTAAATGTTGGTGCAGCCCATGTTCCTCCGTATGCATTTGGACCCTTAGGATAGTCAATTGTTATTACTGACAAAAGTTGTGGTTGATCGCTAGGAACAAATCCAATAAAAGACACGATAAATCTTTTATCATGATATTTTCCATTTTCAGCAAATTGAGCAGTTCCTGTTTTCCCTGATACATCAATTCCTTTGATATTTGCTCTATATGCTGAACCTGTCTCAACAACATTTTTTAACATTTCCCTTAATTTTTTTGTTGTAAGGAATTTTAAGACTCTTTTTGCTTCACTTTTTTTATGTAAATATATTTCTTCACCATTAGATTTTTCAATCTTTTTTATAATATAAGGTTTAATAAAGTTTCCACCATTTGCAATAATAGATAATGCCTGTGCAAGTTGAATTGATGAGACAGAGAGTCCTTGTCCAAAACTTATATTTGCAGTTTTTATTTTGCTCCAAGATTCAGAATCACTTAATATGCCAGAAACTTCACCTGGAAGTTTTATTTTTGTTTTTTCTCCAAACCCAAAAGATTTAAGGTATTTATAATATTCTTCTCCGCTTAGTTTTTCTATAATTTTAGATGCACCAATATTACTCGAAAATCTTAAAACTCCTTCTGGATCTAATTTACCTCTAGGGTTGACATCTCTGATTGTATGACCACCTATTTGTCTTTTTCCATTTTCACAATCGATTATCGTGGATTCCGATATTGATCCTTTATCAATTGCAGAAGCTACTAAAAAACTTTTCATTATAGAACCTGGTTCAAACAAATTCCAGATTGGTAGGTTCTTTTTTTCTAAATTCCCGTATTTTTTATATTCATTAGGGTTAAAAAAAGGATATGAGGCCATTGCATAAATTTCCCCAGTATTTGGATTAATTAAAACTCCATATCCCCTTAATGCTTTAGAATCTTTTACAGTTTTTTTAATTTCTTCTTCTAGAATAAATTGATACTTACTATTTATTGTCAATGTTATATTAGATCCAGAGTTTTCTTTAGAAGTGTCATCTGAATCTTTTGCAATAACCTTACCCATACCATCTTTATAAATTGATATAGTTTTCTTTTTTCCTTTTAATATCTCATCAAATTCATATTCTAAGCCTTCTAGTCCTAATTGGTCTATGTTGGTATGTCCTAAGACTTGTCCTGCCAAATGTCCGGAGGGGTATACTCTTTTTGATTCCATTTGTATTCCAACATATTTTAAATTCCTTTTCTTAATTTTTTCCCCAATTTTTGGATCCACTAATCTTTTAATCCAAACAAAATACTTTTTAGAGTCAAGTTTTTCTCTAATCTTTTTATACGAAATTCCTAAATCTTGAGATAATATTTTTGCGTATTTGTTTTTTTCTTTTATTGCTTTTGGGTTAACATATATTGAAGGATATTTGACACTTGTTGCTAAAATTTCTCCGTTACTATCTAATATGTTTCCTCTTTCTCCAGATAATGTAAAAGGATTACTTTCACCTGCGGCAAATTTCAATGGTTTTTGACTGTCTATGATTTGTAAATAAAAAATCTTAAAAATGATTACTGTGAAACATAATATGAAAATAGAGTTAATAATTTTTAATCTTTTTGTGAAGTTAGTCTCATCTTTTTTAATTGAATCAATTAATTTATTCATATATAACACTTCTAATATTTTTATTTTTTGGAAATTTCATATTATTTCTTGTTGCAATATCTTTTAACCTTGAATTCGATTTTAATTTGGAAATTTCTGTTTTTAATAATTTATTTTTTAAATTTAATTTATTATAAATTTTATTATTTTTTGCTAATTCATACCCAATTTTAGTTATATAGGCTTTTGTTGATATAATTCCTAGCAGTAAACTAATTATTAAAATAAAATAGGATGATCTATTAAAAATTTTTTTTGCAAATTTAAATATTTTTGATTTGTTTCTAATTAAAATTGTATTGGACGTATTTATCATATTATTTCACCAATTCTTAATTTTGCACTTCGTGACCTTGAATTCTGATTAATTTCTGCACTTTTAGCTACAATTGGCTTTTTAGTTAATATTTTTAATTCTGAAGTTTTTTCACAATCGCATATCATTTTACTAGTAGGACATATACAATCTTTTTCCAAATATTTCATAAAATTTTTTACGATTCTATCTTCAAGTGAATGAAATGATATGACCATTAATTTCCCAGAACTTTTTAGTAATTTTGTTGAATTATTTAAAAATTTCTCGAGTGATTCGAGTTCATTATTTACAGCTATTCTTAATGCCATAAATGACTTTGTTGAAGAATTAATTTTACCTTTTTTATAATTTATTCTGTTAATTAGATCTGATAATTGTTTGCAAGAAAAAATTTCTGCAATCTCTCTATTTTTACCTATTTGATTAGCAATTTTTTTATGATTTCTTTCTTCACCATAATTTTTCAAAATCTCTGAGATATCATTTGTTGAAAAATTATTAATAATATGGTGTGCATCTAAATCTTGATTTTTATCCATCCTCATATCAAGTCTTTCATCGCTATTAAAACTAAAGCCTCTTTTGTCATTTTCAATTTGATATGATGATATTCCTAAATCCGCAAAAATATAATCAACTTTTGTTTCAATATGTTCTTGTATGTTACTAAAATTATCATTTATATATTTAATTTTTTTATTAAAATGTTCCAATCTTTTTTTTGCTATTTCGATTGCATCACTATCTCGATCGAAACAATATATAAATGAAATATTTTCTCGATTTTTTAGAAAGTTTAAAGTATGACCACCTAGTCCTAAAGTTGCATCAATTATTTTAAGAGATTTTTTCTTATCTAAAAAAGACAAAACCTCTTCAGCCAAAACTGATTGATGATTAAATTCCATTAATCTCGTTCCTACTTTTTTGAAATTTTTTAAAACTATTTTTCATATAATTATTCCATGTGGATTCACACCAGATTTCAAAACGATTTAATATTCCAACAAAAATAACTGTATCTTTAATATTAAGTTTTTTCCTAAGTAAAGGAGGTATGTTAATTCTTCCCTCTGAATCAATTGAACATTCATTTGCATTACCTACCAGGTATCTTTCAAATTCAACAGTCTCATTTTTAAAACTAGGTAATTTTGATATTTTTAATTCTAATTTTTCCCATTCTTTAATCGGATAAGATATTAAACAATTTTCAAATAATGAAATTATAATTTTTTTATTAGAATATTTTTTAATTAGTGTATCTCTGAACTTAGCAGGCATACTTACTCTTCCAGATTTTGAAATTGAATGTGAATATTGTCCCCTGAACAAAATAACTCCTTTATGCCAAAAAATGACAAAATCTACCTTCTAGTAATTTTAGAAAAAAAAATTAATAAAGTCAATAAGATAAGCTAATATTTAATATGGCAAAAATAAGAATTTTGATAAATGATAAATCAAACATTGTTCTTTTTAATTACTTATATTCCCAATTTCAGCATCTAGGCTGGCCTAGATCTATAAAATCAAAAAAAAATGTTATTTTGGTATTTACAACTAAGGATTTAATACATAAAAATTTAAAAATTTTAAATATTATAAAAAAACATGTTGATTTTGATATACAAGAAGTAAACAAAGATGATAAAACTATTATTCCTGACTAACTAAGTTTATAAAACCCGTAATACTGCCTATTAAAGCTTTCCTTAATCCACCGAAGTCCTTTTTGCTTTGAAATAATCTTGCTGATTCTGGGTCCACTCCAGAGAGCTCTATCGCAACTTCTTCTTCATTTGTAATTTTTTTCTTTATGCAATCTTTTACACAAATTTCCCATGCTTTTAATTGATCTATGTGTTTTTTAAGGAGACGATCCGCATTAGGTCTAATAGCATGATGTGCAAAAGCAAGTTTTAATGGGTTAAGCTTGACCATTTCATTTATAGAGTTAATTCCTGATTCTATTCTATAAGGATGCGGTGTCGTTGGGACCATAGCATCATCTAGCCCAGGAATAAACATTCCTACCGAATCTCCGCAAAACATTATTTTGTTCTCCATCATCATAAAACTAAAATGATGACTCGCATGACCAGGAGTTTCAATCCATACAAATTCATGACCATTTACTTCAATATCAAACGTTTTATCATTTATTGGAATTATTAAATCTTCTTTCACAGGTTCTGGTTTTTGGTACATTTCAGCAACCCAACCTAAAGTATCTAAAGATGATTGCCATAAAACTTTATCAGGATCTATTAGATGAGGAACTCCCCTTCTATGAACTATTACTTTAGTTTTATTAAAATATTTTAAAAATGTTCCTAAACCTCCAGAATGATCAAGATGAATATGAGTTAAAAATACATATTTAAGATTATCCGGAGTAACTTTCATAAAACTTAATTGATTAATCAATTCTTCAATTCCACATGTTGGTCCAACATCAACAACTATAAATTCTTCACCAACTTTAATTAAATAAGGTGCAATAAACTCTTTCTCATTATCAACCTTTAAATCAAGTTGCCAAATTTTCTCTTCTAGGTGTTTAATATTATCCATTGGATTCTCCTTAATGTAGATGAGATGAATAGAAAACAAATAAGTTAATATTGTTAAAAATTAATTATTTTTGACAAATTCATTTCAATATCTAAACATATTTTATTATATTAGTTTTAGGAATAAAGGTAAATTAAAATTAAAATTTTTTCATCAACAGTAAACATAGCATTTTTAACACTACTAAGTAGGATTTTCGGATACATTAGAGATTTGCTCATAACTTTTTTCTTTGGTGCATCAACATCTACAGATGCATTTTATGTTGCTTTTAGAATTCCAAATCTCTTTCGTAGATTACTAGCAGAGGGATCCCTTAGTAGTACCCTTGTTCCATTTATAAAAGATGAAATTTTATCTGGAAATATAAAAAACTTCTCTGAGTTTAGAAGTAAAATTTTTACAATATTAATGTTAGTTCTAACTATTCTAACGATTATTTTTTATTATTTATCTGAACCCATAATACAAGCTTTTGCTTATGGTTTTGATACTGAGAGTATAAAATTGGCCGCAGACATGCTATCAATTATGTCTCCCTTTTTACTGTTTATTTCTTTGTCTGCATTTAACATGGGTTTGCTCAATGCTAATAATAATTATCTACCACCAGCCTTTTCTCCCGTTATTTTTAATGTTGTTGTAATATTTGTTTTAATTTTTTCTTATTTTTATTTAAAAATTTCTATTTATTCAATTTCGTATGCGGTCCTTCTAGGATCTTTATGCCAGTTTATTTTTTTGATACCTTTTGTTATTAAAAGAAATTTATTTTATGGAATTACATTTAATAATTTAATAGATTCAAAAATATCAAAATTTTTTATTATATTGGGTCCACAAGTTTTGGGTTTAGCAATTTATAATATTAATATCCTTATAAATACTCAATTTGCTTCTTTTATGGAGAAGGGTTCTGTTACATACTTATACTTATCAGAGCGCCTTTTGGAATTTCCTTTAGGTATATTCGCAGTTTCGATTGCAACTACATCTTTAACAAAATTTTCTGAGATGTCATCACAAGGTAATTTGAAACACATTCAAAATTATCTTAATGAAAGATTAAAGTTTTTATTTTTTTTATTAATACCTTGTGCTTTAGTATTTATTCTCTGGGGTTATGAAATATGTAATTTATTATACAAAAGAGGAGAATTTACAACGATTGATTCATTTAACACGTACAAAGCATTATTTGCATATTCTGTCGGTTTAGTATTCGTTGGTGGAGTAAGAGTTCTTACTCAGGTTTTTTATTCTATTAAGAATACAAAAATTCCCGTTTTTCTATCTGGATACAATCTTTTAATAAATATATTTTTTTGTTATCTGTTGTCCATAGTTTTTAATTTAGGGTTTTTTGGGCTAGCTCTTTCATCTTCTTTATCAGCTTTGATATTATTTTTTTCACTAATACTAAATCTAAAGAAAAAAAATATCAGCGTTAAAATATTTTCGTTATTAAAATATTTAATTTTTATATTATTTCTATCATCAGCAATAATTTTTTTGATAGAATTTTTAGCTAATAATTTTTCTTTTTTTATTCAAAATCAGTTTATAGTTTTGGTTAAGATTTTTATTTTTATAATTCTTTATCTTTTATTTGCCTATGTTTTCAAAGTAAAAGAATTAGATTTAATTAGGTCGTAAGTTTACTTATTTTTTTTTTGTTTTAATCTAAAAATATGAAAATACTTTTTATCAACGGACCAAATTTAAATATGTTAGGTACTCGTGAAAAAGATGTGTACGGAAATCTGAATTTGGATGAAATAAATAATTTGATTAACGAAAAGGCAGAAATGATTGGTGCTGAAGCTGATTTTTTTCAATCTAATGTTGAGGGGAATTTAGTTACTAAAATTCAGGAATCCAGAGATTATGATTATATAGTTATTAATCCTGCGGCATTTACTCATACCAGCATAGCAATCAGAGATGCACTGCTGTCAATTAATGCCAAATTCATTGAAGTTCACTTATCAAATATTTATAGCCGCGAAGATTTTAGACAGAATTCTTATATTTCTTCAATAGCAATTGGTGTTATTTCAGGTTTTGGACATATTGGGTATCTTTTAGCTTTAGACTATCTCAATGCTTTAAGAGATTAATCTATAAACAATGAAAAAAATTTGGAATTTAAAAGAAATAGATAAAAAAGATATAGATAATTTAGTTTTAGAACTAAATATATCAAAAGTCCTTTCAAAATTATTATTAAATCGTGGTGTATCAACAAAAAATGATGCTAAAGATTTTTTTTTCCCTTCATTGGATAAAATGCCAAGCCCTTTTTTGATGTACGGTATAGATAAGTCGATTGAAAGAATAATCTTAGCAATTGAAAGAAATGAAAAAATAATTATTTATGGCGATTTTGATTGTGATGGAATAACATCTACTGCCATTTTATTTAGTTTCCTAGAATCTATTGGCTCTAATGTGGGTACTTACAATCCCGATAGAATGACCGAGGGGTATGGGATTAACTTTGAATCAATTAAAGAGCTACATAATCAAGGAACAAAGCTTTTAATTACTACTGATTGTGGCATTTCAGAAAATGATGTAATTACGAAATCAAAAACTTTTGATATTGATTTTATTATTACTGATCATCATACTGTTCCTGAAGTTTTACCCGATGCGTATTCAATAATAAATCCTAAATTGTCTCAATGCTCTTATCCATTTAAAGATATTTGTGCTGCAGGAGTAGTTTTTAATTTAATTGTTGGACTAAGAAGTAAACTTAGAGAGAAAGGTTTTTTTGAAAACATTGATGAACCAAATTTAGCTAGGTATTTAGATTTAGTTTCAATTGGAACAATTGCCGATAGCATGCCAATCACTGGTGTTAATAGAATTTTTGTTTCTAACGGTTTAAAAGAAATAAAGAAAACTACCAGAAAAGGTCTAAAGCATTTAATAGGTGGAAAAGATAAAGAGAAATTTATGGTAAGAGATATATCTTTTTTGATTGCTCCTAAAATAAATGCAGCTGGCAGAGTAGGAAAAGCCTCCGATGCGGTCAACTTATTAACAAATAATGATGAAAATGAAATAGAAAGACTAGTAGGAATTTTAGAGGCTAACAATACCAATAGGCAACATATACAAGAAAAAGTTTTTTCTGAAGCAGATAATATTGCACAGAAAAAACTCAAAGATAATCCTCAAAAGTCATCATTGGTTTTATATTCTCCAGATTGGCATCCAGGAGTGTTAGGAATTATTGCTTCTAGAATTGTAAAAAAATTTGGTGTTCCTTGTGCAGTATTATCATCGAAGGAATCTATTGCTAAAGGGAGTCTTAGAACTGCTAATGATATAAATTTGTATGATATCCTAGAAAAATGCTCAGAGTATTTGATTCAGTTTGGGGGTCATAGTGCTGCTGCAGGAATTACGATTAAAGAAAACAATATATTAAAATTTGAGCAATTATTTGACCAATTAGTAAGTAAAAATGACATTATAATAGGTGAAAAAATTAATATTGATTCAACAATAGATTTAAATGAAATTAATATTAATTTAATTCGAGACATTGAAAAAATGGAACCTTTTGGAAAAGGTAACCCTTATCCGATTTTCTTAGTAAAAAATGTCGATATTCAATCAAAAAGAGTTTTAAAGGAAAAACATCTAGAGCTATATATTGGTGATAGCACAGTAAGAAAAAGAGGAATTTGGTTTAATTTTAAAAAACCTATGGAAGAAACAAATAAAGCAAATATAGTTTTTACTATTCAAAGAGACCAATACAGGGGTGATGATAATTTAAATTTGAATATCATTGATATTGAATGGTCTTGACATTGAATAGTTTAAGTTACATAATCTCACAAAATAGGAGAAGTAAATGAAATTGAGAAAAATATTATTTTTTATTTTGTTAATATTTTGTGTAAATAATATTGCAATTACTAAAGAAGTTGATGAAGAATACAATAGTGCATCTTCGAATGATACCAAAATTAGTGAAACAAAAAAGAATAAGAAATTTAACTACGATGAATCATATGGTCCAACACCAATATTTTCTATTGGGGGTGGTTTTTTAATAAATCCTGGTGGATATAATATTGACACAAAACTTGATATACCTTACAAAGATAATTTATATATCGGTCCACATGTTTATTATGGAAGTTCAAGTGATGAAACAAATTTTGGATTAACTGGAAATATTAAAAAAGTTTTAGAATCTGAAGATCCTAAATTAATTCCATCAGTTGAAATTGGTGCAGGAATTTTGGTTAATGATGAGGACAATAATAATGACGATAATAGTTCTTATTTCTTAATTCAAATAGGTGCTGGATTTGATAGAGTCATTTCTGATAATATGAGCTTTGGTATTCATTTGTATAATAATTATGGAACAGATTTCGATGACTCAACTAACCATTTAACTCTAGTTGCAGGGATACAAATTAGATTATATTAATTTAGTCCCCCAGGGGCATTAACTTATGTCATCTTCAAAACCAAACAATATCATTTTATTAGGCTCAGGAGCAACAGGAGGATATCTAGCTCAGGAATTATCTATAGAGAATAATGTTATTTTAGTTGATAAAGATATAAGTAAAATTAATCAGTTAAAAAATAAAAGTAACATGGATTTAATGGCCATTACTGGAGATGCCGCAGATTTAAATACTTTTAAAGATTTAGATTTAAATTCAATTGATTTTTTTATAGCTTGTACCAACGATGACCAACTTAACCTTCTAACTGCAATGTATTTTGAAAGAATTCCAGGAATTCAGACTTTAATTGTGTTAAAAGAAAGTAAATATAAAGATTATCCTGGAAGATTAGGTTTTCCTGAAATTAAAACTTTCTATCCTGGTGATATTGTTTCTGAAAAAATAGTAAATTTATTTGAAACACCCTATTCGTGGGAAACCGATAAAATTGCTGATTCTAATGTTTTATTTTTAAAAGTTAAAATTGAAGAATCTAGTGATCTTATAGGGAGATCTATTTATTCATTAAATAAAGATGGTGATAAGAAATGGAAATTTTTAGCAATAACTGAAGATGCTCAATCTGAAAAATTAAATTATATTAAGGCAGATAATACAACAATAAGATTAAAATCTGGTGACATAGCTTTAGTTTTATTAGTAGACGAACATGAAAAAGATTTTGAGAAATTATATTTTGCAAATAAAGAGATTGATATTAAAAATATTTTTATTGTTGGGGAATCATATATTTCTGAGAACGTTGCAAAAAAATTAATAAATAGAAAATGTAATGTAAAAATTTTAGTATCAGATAAAGCAAGAGGAAGAGAGTTGTCTGAAACTTTAAATGATGCGCAAATTATTTACGGAGAACCTACTAACAAAGATATATATATAGAACATGGTGTTGATGAAGGTTGTGATTATTTTCTAGCTTTAACAGAAGATGATGAAATAAATGTATTAAGTGCATTATTATCTAATAAGCTTAAAGCTAAAAATTCCCTTGTAGTTTATTCCAAATCTGAATACCAAAATATTATCAATAGTATCGGAGCAGAGCGAGAGGTTAATGTTAAATATTCAGTTGTAGGTGAAATTAATTCTTATATAATGAGGAAAAAATTTGCTCATGAAACAATTATTGATGAGGATACAAAAATATTTGAATTTAAATCCTCAAGAGATATAAGTCTTAAAGATGAATTAGATTCAATAGTTCTTGCTTTGATTATAAGAGGAAGCGATTCAGTAGAATATATAACTGATTTAGATGATCGAAAAATAAACAAGGACGACTACGCAATAGTAGTTACGTTAAATCAAGATGCAGAAAAAAAACTTGAATCGATAATATTAGAATGAATATTTCAAAATCTTTATATATTAGTGGTGTTTTTGTAAGATATTTTTCGTTCTTTTTATTACTCCCATTAGCATCTATTTTTTTTACGAATTATAGTCTTAAATCTTTTTTAAGTAATGATTTTTTAATAAAGTCATTACCATTTATTTATTCTTCAATAATTGCTCTCATTTTCAGTCTAATAATTACTAATTACTCACAAAAAAAATTGAATTTTAATGACAGTTTGGGTAGGAAAGATGGCTTTTTGATTGCTTCATTAATTTGGATATTCGCAGGATTCTTTGGTGCTTTACCATACTATTTTTCTTCATCTTTGATTCCTAATTTCTTTTCTGAAGTAGAACCACTTTTTAAAAATAATATATTCATAAATTCTTTTTTTGAATCAGTTTCTGGAATAACAACAACAGGAGCCTCAGTTTTTTCTAATTTTCCTAATATAGACCAGCACTATATGATAATTTTTTGGAGATCATTGTCCCAATGGTTAGGTGGTATTGGAATTATTTTATTAGTGTTAATAATTTTTCCGAAAATATCGGTTGGGATAATGCAATTAGCTTCTGACCAAGAAGGAACTGGACCTCAAAAGGAAAGGATTACACCTAAACTTTATCAAACCGGTTTAACTCTATTATTTATTTATTTAGGAATTACATTATTACTTTTTTTTGTCCTATATTTTATTGGTAATTTAAGTTCTTTTGATTCAATAGTTCATTCTTTCAGTACAGTTTCATCAGGTGGTTTTTCTAGTTATGAACTAAATGTTGAGGGAATGGATAACTTTAAAGTTGAAATGATTATTTTAATTTTTATGTTTTTGTCGGGTATTAGTTTTGCAATGTTTTATTATTTAATAAGTGCAAACTTTAATAAAATTTATGAAAATACTGAATTCAAAGCTTTTGTCTTAATAAATATTCTTTTAATTTGTTTATTAGTATTAATTTTAAATAATAATAATATTTTTGATTCATTAACAGAGACACTAAGATATGGAGCATTTCAGGCAGTTTCTATCTCTACTGGAACTGGATTTACATCTTATAATTTTAATCAATGGCCTGGAGATGCGAAAATTTTACTTCTTATTATTTTAATAATTGGAGGCTCCTCTGGTTCTACTACGGGAGGTATTAAAATAATTAGATTGGTAATTATACTTAAAAGCATTTACTTAGAAATTAGAAGAAGAATTAGTCCAAATGTAATTTATACAGTGAAAATAAATAATAAATCATTAGATGATGAGGTTGTATCAGGTGTTATGTCATTTCTCTTTCTTTTTTTAGCATTAACAATATTTTCAATAATATTACTAAGCTTATTAGAACCTAATGTATCAATAACAACCGCAGCATCGGCTGTTCTATCATCAATATCTAATTTAGGACCAGGTTTTGAAGGTATTAATCCTCATTCAAGTTATAATTTCTTTTCATCTAGCTCCAAAGTTCTATTAACCTTTTTAATGTTACTCGGCAGGCTTGAGATATTTACCATGATAGCTTTACTACTTCCATCATTCTGGAGAAAATATTAAACTTTTTTATGTTAAAATTTTTTAATATATCATGGAAAAAAGGATAGTATTGATTGGTAATTTCGATGGATTACATATTGGCCATCAGAAATTAATTTCTAAAGCAAAAAAAATTGCATACGAAAAAAATGCCAAAGTTGTTGGAGTAACATTTAATCCACATCCTCGAGAAGTATTATTGAATGAAAAGATTGATCTCATTCTTCCTTATTCAGAGAAAAAAAAACTAATGTTTGAATATGGTATTGATATAGTTGATGAGATTAAATTTGATAAAGATATATCAGAATTTTCTCCAGAAAAGTTTATTATGGATAAAATTATAAATTTACATAATCCTTCAGATATAATAGTTGGAAATAATTTTCGATTTGGTGCCAAAGCTAAAGGAAATCCTGATCTCTTAAAAAGTTTTCTAAATGATAAAGTTGTAATTCATAATGAAGACATAATTGAGAAAGATGATGAATCTGTTAGTTCATCCCTAATAAAGAATTATCTTAAATCTGGTGATGTAGAAAAAGTAAACTTATTGATGGGAAGAAAATACCATTTATTTGGAACTGTAGTGAAAGGAGAACAAAGAGGTAGAGAGATTGGATATCCTACAACAAATCTAAAAACTTCATGGAATTATCTACCAAAAGGTGGCGTATATGTCACGAGAGTAAAAATAAAAAATGTATATCATGAGAGTATTACAAATATAGGTGTCAGACCAACGTTTGGAAAAAGTTCATTGCAAATTGAATCACATATATTTAATTTTAATGAAGATGTCTATGGAGAAGAGATTATTATCGACTTCTTAAAACGTATTAGAGATGAAAAAAAGTTTGAAACTATTGAAAAACTTATAGAGAATATAAGCCAAGACGTTAAATATGCTAAAAATTTTTTTGAGGTAAATAAATGACCATTTCAGGAAATACTAAAGTTTATTCCGTTATTGGAAACCCAATAGCACATAGTAAATCTCCTAATATGCATAATGCTGCTTTTAGGGAATTGAAAATAAACGCCTGTTATATACCTATAGCACCCTCAAAGGATGAGGTAGAAAATATTTGTTCTTTAATAAAATCATCAGTTATTAAAGGCTCAAATGTGACAATTCCATATAAAGAAGAAGTGATGAAATATGTTGATGAACTTACAGATGAAGCAAAATTAATTGGCTCTGTTAACACACTATATTCAAAAAATAATAAATTAATTGGTCATAATACAGATGGCTTGGGATTTAGCAGATCTCTTTTTGTTGATAATAAATTTAATCCAGAAAATAAAAAATCTCTAATTATGGGTGCAGGTGGTGCATCAAAAGCAATCTGTTCTAAATTGTCATCAAACCGAATTAGTCAAATTGATATATTTGATATCGATAAAGAAAAAGCAGATGAACTTAAGAGGCATCTTCAACAATTTAATTTCGATGTAAAAATAAATATTATTGATAACAAGGAAGTTGATAAAATTGCTGAAAATTCAGATTTGATTGTAAATTGCACCCCCGTGGGAATGAAAGAGGAAGACCCAGAATTAATTAATTCTGATTTTTTTAATAGCAATCAATTTATCTATGATTTGATATATACACCTTCAAAAACTAGATTATTAAAAGATGCTGAAATTAAAGGTGCTAAAATAATTAATGGTTTAGATATGCTAGCTTATCAAGGGGCTGAAAGTTTTGCAATCTGGGAAAATGTAAACCCTCCTTATGAAATAATGTCCAAGGAGTTAAGAATTGGATAATTTTAGTTGCTGGTATCAAAATATTAATGATGAAAATAAAAAATATCCGATAGAAGAAATTTTATACAGATGCCCTGAAACAGGAAATTTACTTGAAGTGGTTCATGATATTGATGCACTTAAATCTTATTCACCTGAATATTGGAAAGATAAATTTGATTCAAGATATAGGAAACAAAGCTGGCCTTATGGAAGTGGAGTATGGGGCAAAAAAGAATGGGTTGTTCCTTTTATTGAGGACAAAAATATTGTTTCAATGTATGAAGGAGGAACGAATTTATTTTGGGCTGAGCGTTATGGTAAACAGATTGGTGTTGAAGATCTATGGATAAAAATGTGTGGTAATAGCCATACTGGTTCATTTAAGGATTTAGGTATGACAGTTCTTGTTTCATGCGTAAAACAATTAATAGATAATGGTAAAGATATAAAAGCTGTAGCTTGTGCATCAACTGGTGATACCTCAGCTGCATTGAGTGCATATTGTGCTGCTGCTGGACTTAAATCAATAGTTTTTTTACCCAAGAATAAAGTTTCTGTAGCTCAGCTGGTTCAACCTTTAGCAAATGGAGCAACTGTTTTATCAATTGATTCAGATTTTGATGGTTGTATGAAAATTGTCCAAGAGGTTTGTAAAAAAAATAATATATATTTAGCAAATTCTATTAACTCTTTAAGAATAGAAGGACAAAAAACTATAAGCATTGAACTTTGTCAACAGTTCAATTGGGAAATTCCTGACTGGATTATAATTCCAGGTGGGAATCTAGGTAATATTTCTGCTCTTGGAAAAGGTTTCTTAATGTTGAAAGAAATTGGTTTAATTAATAAACTCCCTAGGCTTGTTTGTGCTCAAGCAGAAAATGCTAATCCATTATATTTAAGTTTTTTAAAAGATTTTAATTCTTTTGAACCTGTTGTAGCTAAAACAACCTTAGCAAATGCGATTCAAATTGGAGATCCAGTTAGTATTGAAAAAGCAATTAAAATCTTAAAAACTTTTGATGGTATAGTTGAGCAGTCTTCAGAAGATGAGCTAGCATCATCAACTGCAAAAGTTGATTTGACTGGAACTTTTAATTGCCCACATACAGGAGTTGCAATTTCTGCCTTCGAAAAATTAGTCAAAAAAAATATTATAAAATCTGATGAAAAAGTAGTAATTATTTCTACAGCTCATGGATTAAAATTTGTAGATTCTAAAATTAATTATCATATGGAAAATTTGAAAGGTATTTCAAACACTTTTTCAAATTTACCAATTGAGGTTGATAATTCTTTCGATAAGGTAATGAAAGTTTTGGAAAGTGAACTTTAAATGATTAATGATTTTAAAGGTTTATATTTAATAACAGATGAAAAACTTATAAATCAAGATAAATATTTTGATATAGTTGATTTAGCATGTTCGCTGCAACCCTCTATTCTCCAATTTAGAATTAAAGATTGTGACTACTCAGAAATTTTAGATAAGGCTAAAGAATTAAGAAAAATTACAAGAAAACATAATACAATTTTTGTTATTAATGACTATCCACAATTAGTTGAAGATGTAGATGCAGACGGTTTACATATCGGAATAACTGATATGAGTTTTGATGAATGTAGAAGTTTGTTGGGAAATAATAAAATTATTGGAGTCTCATGTTATGGGGATATTGATAGAGCAAAAGAATTTATAGAAAAAAAAGCCAATTATATTGCAATTGGTACACCTTATAAAACAAAGACAAAGCCAAAAAGAAAGTTTACGAATTTAGAAACAATGAAAGAAATAGTTAATTTAGACCCAAATTTCCCAATTTTTGCTATTGGAGGAATTGAAACTTCTAATGTTGAAGAAATTATGAATACAGGAGTTAAGGGTGTTGCCGTGATCAATGGAGTTTTTGGGAGCGATAATATAAAATCAAAAATTTTAGACTTTAAATCATTACTTAAAAAATTTGTTTAAATTTTTCTTGTCTCTTTTAAAATCAGCTAACCTTTCAGATAATGCATGACTAAAGATTGGCAAAGCAATTGTTGCATCACAATAGCACTGAACAAGATCACCATTTGGGTCTTCTTTACCCCATGAAACAGCTTCTTCAAAAGTACATCCTGATAAGCTTCCCCATTGAGGTGAATCAGTAGTTATCTGTATAGCATACTTATGTGGGTAATAAGTTTCATCTTCCCCAAGTCTTTCTCTAAATTTACCTTTTTCTCTGTTTGGCACTTTTCTGTCTTTATAGAGCAAGTCTGCAGTAACAGAAAAAAGTTGTATCCAATCTTTTGGAACACCACCACCTATATAAACAACTCCTGTATCTTTAACTTTTTCTGCCAGCGACATATATTCAGAGTAATCTTTAATCGAATCAATTTTTAAATTAAAATTTTTTGATTTCGCTATAAGAGCGGCATCTCCATATGGACTATCAGGAAATGCTGGGCAGAAAATAGGTATATTGTTTTTTGCTGCAACCGAAACAATGGAATTGATGTTTTTTTTATCCAACCATTCACCAAAAATTTTTAAAAAATCTCTTGAAGAATAATTTTTTTCTTCATCTAAAGTCATTATGAATTCAGAAATTAATTCGGTCATCTCAAGATATTCAGATTCATCTCCCAATATATCATAATATCGGTTATATCCTTTTTCGAATAATTCAGGATCATTTGCATTGTGACTATACTGTATGTAGGAACCACCCATAGCTTCCACTATATCTTCAGAAATATTTGCACCGGTGGGAATTAGCATATCAATATAATTATTTTCCATTAACCAATTGATTATTTTCCACTGTCCAGTTGTTGACAATGAGGCTGCATATCCAAAAATAATTGTAATATCAGGATTTTTAATCATTTTTTCATATATTGAAACGGTTTTTGCCAGATTTTTGCCTTGAAAGCCAGTATTTTCCATTAATTTTAATAAATCTGACACTTTCCTATCCTTTTTTACTTCGATAGACTCTACTTTTTTTAAATCTTTTATATCCAAGACATTTCTCCTTAAATAAACTTAATTTAAAATCTTGATTACATGATAACTAAACTAATTGACAAAAAAATTATATATTTCATAATTTTTATTTCAATCAGATTACGGATATGGTTTTCATGTCTTGGAGGTTTTTCAAATGGGATATAATTTCAGTAAAAGGACTAGTCATTTCACTCTACCAAAACAATGGGCAAGTATGAGAGTTGCTAAAAAACTTGAGAAGGAAACAGGAAAAAAGATTATTCATTTTGAAAAAGGTGATTATCAAGGCCCTGACTTTGAAACACCTGAACATATATTAAAAGCTACAGTAGATGCATTAAATGCAGGTTACGTTAGATATGACCCAGGCCCTGGTTTACCAGAACTTAGAGATTATATTGCAAACGAAGTTATGAAAGAAAGAAGACCTGGAACTAAACCAGAAGAAGTAATAGTTTGTGCTGGTGCAAAAAATGCTTTAACAATGTCGCTTCTAACTTTACTAGAAGACGGTGATCATGTAATTTTCCCTAACCCAGGATATCCACCAGATGAAGTTTGGGCTAAATATGCTGGTGCAAAAATCGATCATACTCCTTTAAATCAAGATGACTGGCAATATGATTTAAAAAAACTAGATGAAATGATTACTGATAAAACAAAATTATTAATCATAAATACTCCTCAAAGACCTAACGGTCAACTGGTTGAAAATCCTGAAGAGATTGCTGAGTTAGTTTTAAAACATCCTGATTTATTAGTTATTACTGACGAAATTTTTAGCCAAGTTATTTATGATGGTAAAAAACATAAAACTATTTCTTCAATACCTGAAATGAAAGACAGATGTATCGTTATTGATACATGGTCTAAAACTTACGCCATGACTGGTTGGAGAATTGGATTTGCTGTCGCAAATGAAGAAATTATTACAAAATTATCTATTTTTCTTCAAGATTCAATTACGAATGTTGCTGCTTTTATTCAAAGAGCTGCATTTGAAGCTGTATCGGGACCGCAAGATTGGACATATGAAAAACGTGAACTATTACAACACAAAAGAGATTTAATGGTTAAAGGATTAAATGAAGTACCAGGAATAAAATGTATTACACCTCCCGGATCTTTTTATTGTTTCCCTGATATCACTGGAACTGGTTTATCATCACAAGAATTTACTGATAAATTAGTTGTTGATGCTGGTGTTGCAGTTGTAGCAGGAACAGCATTCGGTAGTCAAGGTGAAGGTTTTGTAAGAGTTACATATGCAGTTCATGATGACGATATTCATGAAGGTATTAAAAGGATGAAAGATTTATTTAGCAAATAATATGTTAAAAAGATTTAATGTAATAATATCAAAATTTTCATTAGTCTTACTTACCTTTTTAATAATAGCATGTTCCCAAGTTCCCATAACTGGAAGAAATCAATTAATTCTTATTTCTGAATATCAAGAAGTACAATTAGGTTTAACAGCATATAACCAAGTACTATCCAACGAAAAAATATCATCTAACAAAAAATATGTAGATATTGTTAATAGAGTTGGAAATAAAATCGCACCTGAAACTGAAAAAAATTATAATTGGCAATTCACTGTTATTGAATCTCCCTTAGTTAATGCTTGGTGTTTACCTGGGGGTAAAATTGCATTTTATGAAGGAATACTTGATATCATGGAAAATGAAGCACAAGTAGCAGTTGTTATGGGACACGAAATAGCACATGCTACAGCAAGACATGGTGGTGAAAGAATAAGCCTTGGTATTTTAGCACAGGTTGGTGCTGTTGCTGTTCAAATAGCAATGAATGATAAAGATCCGGCAGTCCAGTACGCTGTTTTTCAAGCTTACATACCGGCCGTAACTATTGGAGCAATTTTACCATTTAGTAGAAAGCAAGAATATGAAGCAGACACTATGGGTATGGTCTATATGGCAAGAGCAGGTTATGATCCACGAGAAGCTATAAGCTTCTGGAAAATAATGTTAGAAGTTAATAAAGGAAAGGACAGACCTCCTCAATGGCTAAGCACACACCCAATTACTGAAAATAGAATAAAAGAACTTGAAAGTTTTTTACCCGAAGCATTAGAAATTTATAATGCTTCGGATAAATCACCAAATAAAAATCTTAGATGAAATATTTATGATATAAAATGAATTGATACGACAATTCCTACAGATACTATCAATCCAAAAATCATCTTTAAAAAGTCTTTACCTATGATTGGAAAAACATATCCTAATTTATAATCGGCTACTACTGTCGCAATGGCTAGTTCTCTACCGCACAATAAGCCTACAAATACCCAAGTTGTACTCATTGGAATATCATTATATTGTTTAAAATATAATAAGATAAATGCATAAAAGAAATCAATAATTGTGGCACTTCGAATAAATCTAGTCCCTCTTTTGCTTAAAACAATCTTTTGTATATTCCCGCCTTTTTCATAAAATACATAAAACAATAAAGATGATAGTAGTACACAAGCTATTATCAACACATCAATAGGAACTTTCCTTGGTAAAAAAACTGCAATGTTAGCCATGTCATGTGATAACCAAATGAACCACAAGAAGCCTGTTGTTAACCACTGACCAACTCTCCAAGCTCTTGGATTTTTAACCACATCAAATTTTTCATTAATAAATTTTGAGATCCCAATCCAAGCTCCATAAGCTATGATTGCTGCTAATGCATAACCCATTACAGATTTTACTAACATCTTTTCTAGGACAAAAGTAGAAGCAAATGCGGACAAAACTAAAAATGAGGTTGATACAGGAATACCAGCTCGCGTTAAAACTAATAAAATTAATGGTGCTACAGCATGATACCATTGTGGTTCAATATACGGTATCTTGTTTAATCTTCCATAAGTAATATCACCAACATTGGTATACCAACCATATACAAGTGTTATACAAAGTATGATTGAAGCTGCAGCTGCTAGATAATACCACTTAAATTTTTCTGAATTGGATGCAATAAAAGTACCTAGAGTTTGCACACTATCATTTGCAATAACCGAATAAGATGCCAATGCAAATCCTATAAGAGCATAAATATTTAGAAGTTCCATAAGAATTACTCCTTAATTTTATAATTAAAATTGGTTAATGTTAAGTTTGTGTTAAGAGTTTTACCATATTAAAAGTTAACAATCAAAAATTATGGTAAATATATTAATAAGGAGGTTTTTTTGAAAAATTTATTAATTATTTATTTATTACTAACTGGTCTTTTACTGACTAAAACATCTTTTTCAAACGAAGATGGAAAAGCAAATATTGATGAAGGTTCATCAGTTCAAAAGCTAAGTGATACTTTGGGCACTAATCTAAATAAAAAAGCTAAAGATTTTAACATCAGTTGGAAAGCTGGAAAGGGTTTAAGTTTTGAGTCCCCAGGTGAATTCAAACTTTCAATTGGAGCGAGAATTCAAGCACGTTATGACACATGGGTGAAAAGTGATGACCCTCAGGACGGTAGAGGTAATGAATTTGGAACTAGAAGATTACAAATGACATTTGCCGGCTATGCTTACAGCCCGAATATCTTTTATAAATATGTTTTTAATACAGATAAAAATGGTGAGGAGATTGCAGGTGGAACAAAAGATGCGGGCTTAGGAGTTGAAGACGCTTTTTTTGGATATAAAAAAGGAATGTTCAAAATTACTTTTGGTCAAATGAAAATTCCATTTGATATTGAGGAACTTGCTTCATCAAGTGGTCTTGAATTTGTTGATAAATCATCTAAAAGACATGTCTGGGAGAGAGATCATGGAATTAAGTTTGATTTTAGTCCGGTAAAAAATAAAATTAATTTAGCTTATTATCTTGGTACCGGAACAGGGGGAAATAATTCAGAATCTTATTTTAAACAAAATGGAAATACTGATGATCATATTCATGCCTATAGAATTGATATAACTCCTCTTGGGCAATACAAATATAGTCAAGGAGATTTAAAAGGAAGTGACTTAAAAGTAGGCTTTGGTGCGGCATATGTTCAATGGAACAATTTAACTGTTAATGCTGCCTATGAAATTCTAAATGATGCAGGTGACGATTTCGTCAAAGGCAAGCTCGATGATATTCTTGATAAATTAGAAATAGCTTTTGATAATTCTGGTCAAACAACAGCGGCTTCAACTGACTTTGATGTTAGCGCCATGACATATGACTTTAGAGCTAAAATGAGTGGATTTGCTTTTGAATATAACTATTCAATTTTAACTGGTAAAGACCAGGAAAATTCAGCAGTTGGAAGAGCATCAACAGATTTTCATCGATATCAATTATCTTATACAACACCAAGTGGTTGGATGATTGGTTATAGATACTCTATTATGGATGAATCAACAGGTGATAATTCAACAAATTCAAAAGGGGATAATCATGAAGAAATTTCTTATGGATTTGGTAAATACTTTGCTGGACATAATCTTAAATTACAAGCTACATATTCAGAGCTAACAGAAGAAAAAACAGGTGACGATGCAAAAGATGAAATCTGGATGTTCCAAGCACAAATGAAATTTTAGATAAAATATTATTGGAGGGCATGATCTGCCCTCTAATAATCTATTTCCATTTCTTATAAAATGTTTTATATTCATTTCGAAGGAGTTTACTTTATGAAATTTATCAAATTATTTATTCTTACTGCAATTTTTGCCGCTTCACTTCAAAGTTGTTCATGGGTCTCACAAAAGTGGGATGAAAGACCATCTTGGATGGGTGGAGATAAAGAAGAAGCAAAACAAGTTCCAGGCGAATAAACTATTATCTAAATTATATTTTTTTTAGGTATATAATATTCATCATGAATGATGAAGTATTCCGTCTTTTTGAAGATATTTTGGGTAAAAGAATTTCAGTTGCTGAAGTTGTTAGATCCAATTATTCAAAAGGTGAAGATGTTTTTGATCCGATTTTACCCAGCGCCGTTTTATTTCCTGATTCAACAGAAGAAGTTTCTTCAATATTAAAAATTTGTAATAAATATAAAATACCAGTTGTTCCGTTTGGTGCAGGCACGTCACTTGAAGGGCAAGTTGTTGGAATTGAGAATGGAATCTCAATTAGTATGGAAAATATGAATCAAATTTTATCTGTTAATCCAAATGATTTTGACTGTAAGGTTCAGGCATATGTTACACGTTTAAAGTTGAATGAATATTTAAAAGATCAAGGAGTTTTTTTTCCAATTGACCCAGGGGCTGATGCAACAATAGGGGGAATGTGTTCTACATCTGCTTCGGGAACTATGGCTGTAAAATATGGAACCATGAAAACATCCGTAATAGGTTTAAAGGTTGTTTTACCTAACGGAGAGATAGTATCGACTGGCAGTAGAGCAAAAAAAACTTCAGCTGGATATAATTTAACAAATTTATTTATTGGCTCTGAAGGAACTTTAGGAATTATTACTGAAATTGATTTAAGGCTTCATCCAATTCCTGAAAATATATTAAGTGGCCTATGTCATTTTAATAATTTGGAAGATGCTGTTAATACGGTAAAAGAGTTAGTCCAACTTGGGATTCAAGTTGCAAGAGTAGAATTACTAAATAAAGATCAAATGGAAATTAGTATAAATTTTTCAAAATTAGAAAATTTAAAAATTAAACCGACTCTATTTTTTGAATTTCATGGTAGCGAAACAAATAATTTAGATACTGTAAAATTGGTTTCTGAGATTTGTAAAAATAATAGTGGTGAAGATTTACTTTATTCCTCTGATCTAAAAAAACGAAATGAGCTTTGGAAAGCAAGACATGATGTATATTGGTCAGTTAAATCTTTAAAACCTAATGCGAGAGTTTACGCAACTGATGCATGTGTACCTATAACAAATCTTGTTGAATGTATTAAATTTGCCGAGGATGAAATTAGAAATTATGGATTGAAAGCTCCTATTGTGGGCCATGTTGGAGATGGTAATTTTCATGTAACAATACTTTATGACCCAGAAAATAAAGATGATTTAGTTAAAATAAGAGACTTTAGTGATAAATTAGTAGAAAAATCTTTAGAGTTAGGCGGAACTTCAACTGGTGAGCATGGAATTGGTCTAAATAAGAAAAAATATCTCGAAAATGAACATAAAAGTGGTCTTTTTCTGATGAAAACGCTTAAAAAAGCGATAGATCCTAACAATATTATGAATCCTGGAAAAATATTTGATTTGTAAAAAAAGAAGCTTTTTTTAGTAAAATTTTGATTAGAAAAAAAAATTCTTCAAAACTTAACAAAACCCTTGACTTTACTTGCCGAAATGCGATATTGTTAGATTAATCTTACACATAGGAGGTAAGGATATATGCGTATTACAAAATATGTATTAGCATTGGTTTTTTCACTTGGACTAGCAATTCCTTCATTTGCTGTTGAATTAAGTCTTGGTGGATTTCCAAGTTTTATGCGTTTTCGTTGGAGAACGTATACAAACGCTACTCCACACTCAGTAACTAACCGTGGTACTGTTTCTAATTTAGCTGCATCTGATGGTGAAACTATTCACTTTGCAGATATGACTCTTAGACTTACTCCACAATTAGTTTTAAGTGACAACGTAACAATTAGAGCATCTGTTGATGTTTTAAGTAACGCTGTTGCTGGTGGTGCGACTGGCGGACTTTTTGGTGCTACCACAAATAATGCTGGTGGTGTTGTCATGTCCGATATCAGTACATCTGACAGATTTAATGGTACTTTACTATACGGTACAGATGCAATTGATGAAGATCATGGCGAGTTTAAAGTCAAATATCTTATGGCCGATATTAATTTAGGTGAATATGGATTCTTAAGAGTTGGTAGACAACCTTTTGATTTTGGTCTAGGAATTTATGCTAATGGTGGTCATAACCCATATGATGATCAAGGTTTCCAACTTGATCGTGTTTTATGGTTAAAAGGCTATGATACAGCGCTAGGTGCTACTACTTTAGTATTAGTATCTGACTACATCGGTGGTGGTGGTAACAATAATGACGCCACAACTGACGAAACTGTTTCTCTGTTTGAAGGAAATGGTCAAACTGTAGACTATCTTGCTGCAGCTTTAATTGTTGCAAATGGACAAAGTGTTTATGGTGTTTACTACTTCCCTAAAATTAGACAGAAAAACTTAGGTGGTGCAAGTGCTGAATCTAACCTAGATATGAACTTTACACTATATGAAGCATATTATACTTATACAGGTTCTGATGTATTCTTCGGTCTTGATTGGGCTGGAGGTTTTGGTACTTTAAAACCTGAATCTAGCTCAGGTAAAGCTGACACTTTAAATGTTGATAAAAGTAACTACGTTTTCGTAGCACAACTTCGTTTCAATAATTTAGGTGGCGCTGTTTCTGATGTAGGTTTTGAGTATGGTAGATCACCTGGTGATGAATATACTTCTGGCACAAATGACTATCAAGGTGCTGTTATTAGAGGTAACTCATCATATGAAGTTGATAACTTATTATTCAAACACGTTATACCTAGTTTGTATGGCTTAGAAGGTAGTATTATCAACGCTGAATATTTCAAAGTTGATGCTAATATGCCAATGGGTGCAAATTCAAATATGAATTTAAAAGTAGTCATGGCATGGGCTGAACAAACTAATGACCAAGCTTTTGCTGGAGATATCACTGGCGGTACTGCTACTATTCAAGATATTGGCGGTTACTGGGGTACAGTTTACGAAGCAATTTATAGCCACAACTTAGTTGATGGTGTTGAGCTTTCATTAATCGGTACATACATTGATGCTGGTAATGGTCTTAAAGATGCAATGTCTGACGCTGCTGATGGTACAGCGGTTAGAGCAGATGCTGATGGTTCAATATATGGTTTCCAAACAAGATTGTTAATCTTTATTGACGACTTCTTTAAAGCTCCTGCAGCTTCAAAATAATTAATTTAATCAATTAATTACAGGGAGTCTTAGAAATAAGACTCCCTTTTTTTTTATAATCTGATAAATTATTAATATGAAAAGCTTTTTTTTTATTAGTTTTTTACTCTTTTCGATAAATGTATATTCTTTAGATTTAGATTCTGCTATTAATTATTCTTTGTTGAACAATAAGAATATCAAAATCAGTTCACTACAGATTGACGACGCTTTGGGTTCTTTGAGATCTGAAAAGGGAATATATGACATTAATTTTAATGTATCTTATGAATATGAGGACATGAAAAACCCTTCAACTTCAGCTTTTGCTAGTAATGATAAAATCAATGAAACTATTACAACTTATGCATTCGGACTTGATGGCTATCTTCCTACAGGAACATCATACTTTATTAATCCTTTCACATTGAGAAAGACAGAATCAGATTTAGGAACTAATGCTATGAGCCCTAGTTGGGAATCTTTTTTTCAGGTAGGCCTTTCACAAAATATATTTAAAGATTTTGGATCTGAAGTTAATAATTCAGTAATCATTGTGTCGAAAAATAATAGTAAAATTACCAAATTAGAATTTGAAAAAATTATTTCTTCTACTATTTTGGATGTGAAAAAGAAATTCTATTTAGCATTATTAGCTAAGAAAAATATTGAACTTGCTAGCTCCTCACTTTTTTTAGCAAAAGATTTAGTTCAAAAAAATTCATATGAAGTTGAATCAGGAACATTACCTAAAATTTCCTTATTACAAGCAAAAGCTGCTGTTGCTTTTAGACAAGTTGAATTAATAAAGGCGGAAAATGAATATGATTTAGCTTTAGATAAACTTAAAATTTCTATGTCCATGCCTTTAGATGAAGAAATAAATATTGAAGGAAGTATTGATAAGAATGATTTTAATATTTTGGATTTATCCGAAGTTTCTATAATTGCTTTTAATAATAGGCCAGAGGTTAGACAAAAAAAAATAAAGATTAAAAGTTCAAAGCAAATGATTAAGTATTACAAAAACCAACTTTTACCCGATTTCAACCTTGAAGCTTCTCTAGGTTATGCCGGTTTAGGTGGTAGCAAGAATAGTAAATATTCTAGTGCAATACTCGGACCGCCACAAATAGATTCAAAATATGACAGTGGCCTTAGAGATTCTATTGATAATCTAAAATCGCAAGATAATTTGAGTTGGAAAATAGGTGCATCAATTAATATTCCATTAGGAAATGATAAAGCAAAAGGAAAGCTCAAATCAGCAAAATCAAAAATGCAAATGGACGTTATAAAACTTGAGCAGTTATTAGATCAAGTCAGTCTTGAAGCTAGATCTTCTTGGAGAGACGTAATAACAAATATGAAAAATATTGAAGCAGCGAAAATTGGTCTTGATTTACAAAAAGAAATTTTATCAAATGAACAAGAGAGATTTGAAATAGGTTTATCTAAAACCGTGGATGTTTTAGAAGCTCAAAATGACCTAATTGAGGCTGAATTAAATTATAATAAGTCATTAGCAGAATATAATATCTCAGTAAATCAGCACAAGTTTTCTTTGGGAACACTTTTAGAAAATAAAAAAATTATACTTAATAATTAGTGTTTAAAGTGTCTAACACCTACAAAAATCATAGCTATACCATGCTCGTCACATGCTTCAATTACTTCATCATCTCTAATAGAGCCACCTGGTTGAACTATTGCTTTTACACCTGCTTTTGCGGCTTCATCAATACCATCTCTAAAAGGAAAAAAAGCATCTGAGGCTAAAACAGAACCCTCAGTTCCAAAATGTTCTTTAGATTTTATAGTTGCGAGTTGCACAGAATTAACTCTATTCATTTGTCCTGCACCTATACCAACCGTTTTGTTGTCTCTCGCAAATACTATTGCATTTGATTTAACATTTTTGCATATTTTCCAAGCTAGTTTTAGAGTTTGAATATCTTCATCGGAAGGTTTTACTTTTGTAGCAACTTTAAAATCATCAAAATCTTCATCTGAAGTGTTATCAGAATCTTGATATAATACGCCTCCAACAACTTTTTTAATATCTTTTAAAATAGATTTTGATTTTTTAAGCTCTGGTGATTGTAATACTCTTAAGTTTTGTTTAGAAGATAAAATTTCTAATGCAGAATCTTCATAACTGGGGGCTATTAGAACTTCAATAAATGTTTTGGATATTTCTTCAGCAACTTCTTTGGTGACTTTTTTATTAAAAGCTACAATTCCACCAAAAGCACTTACGGGGTCACAGTCCCTAGCATCTATATAAGCTTGTAATTGATTCTCATGAGTCGCTGCACCACATGGATTATTGTGTTTAACAATAACACACGCATTTTCACTAAATTCCTTCACTGTTTCATAACATGAATCTGCATCATATATATTATTTAAAGAAAGCTCTTTGCCCTGTAGTTGTTTTGAATTTGCAACACATGCATCATCTATATTATTTTGAACAAAGAAAGAAGCACTTTGATGTGGATTCTCACCATATCTTAAATCATAGGCTTTAGTATAATGAAGTGTTAATGTATCAGGCATAGATTTTTTTGAATTATCAATATTTAAAATTCCTAAGTGATTTGAAATAGATGCGTCATAATTTGATACATATGAGAAGGCTTTTTTAGCTAATTCATAGTTTAGTTGGGGATCAACTTGAATTTGATTATTTTTTATTTTAGATATTAACAAACTATAATCTTCAGTATCAACTATTACAGCTACATCTTGAAAATTTTTTGCGGCAGCTCGAACTATAGTAGGTCCACCTATATCAATATTTTCTATTGTTTCTTGAAATGATACATTTTCTTTTTTTATTGTTTCTTCAAATGGATAAAAGTTAACTATTACCAAATCAATAGATTCAATATTATTATTTTTTAAGTCTTCAATATGAGAATTATTATCTCTAATTGCTAATATGCCACCATGAATTTTTGGGTGTAAAGTTTTTACTCTTCCATCTAACATTTCTGGAAATTCCGTAATTTCTGAGACATCTTTTACTTCAAGACCTGAATTTCTAAGAAACTTTGCGGTTCCACCACTTGAAATAATTTCAATTCCACACTCGGAGAGTTGTTTAGCTAATAAATCTAAACCTGTTTTATCCCATACACTTATTAAAGCTCGTTTAATTTGTTTCATTTGATTCATTATATTTTATTCTAATTAAATTTTTTTTCAAAGATAACATTATAAATCTTGCTATAATACCGAAATTATATTAAAAATTACAATATATGAATGTTAAATACGATAAATTAGTAACAGAAAAAATTAATAAAAAGAGTAATTTATTAAATCAAAATAACTTTATTGATATCTTTCTTGAGGATCATAATTTCATTTTTAATACTTTGAAAAAAAACAAAAGAAAAATCTTTAATGCAACAAAGCTCTTTTATAATACCTATATTTCAAATAATAAAATTTTTTTTCTAGGTGCAGGCACAAGCGGAAGACTTGGAGTAATAGAAGCTACAGAAATGAAGCCAACTTTTGGAGTCAGAAATAATTCAATTATTGGGCTGATGGCTGGAGGCAATAAAGCATTATCTAAATCAATAGAAGGTGCTGAAGATGATGAAAAAAAATCAAAGGCCGAATTAAAAAAAAATAAAATTTCGAAAGGTGATCTGGTTATTGGAATTTCAGCAAGTGGAACATCAAAATATGTTTTGAGTGCCATAAACTATTGTAAGTTAAAAAAAATTAAATCAATTTTTTTAACTTGTAATGCTCAGAAGAAGAAGATCTCTGATATAGATATTATAATGAATGTGGGTTCTGAAATATTAGCAGGTTCAACCAGATTAAAATCAGGAACAGTTACTAAAATCGCACTTAATATGATTACTACATCTGCTATGCTGATGGCCGGAAAGTCATTAGATGGTCTTATGCTAGATATTAGGCCTACAACTGATAAGTTAAAGGCCAGATGTATAAATAATCTTTCATTAATTTTAAAGGTTAATAAAAAACAATCAGAAAAATTTTTGATTGAATCAAAGTGGAATCTTCGAATTGCTATAATAATGTATAAAAAGAAAATCTCATATTACCAAGCAAAAAAAAATATAAACAATTATCTTATTGAGGATTTAATTTAAATGAAGAAATCAATGAAAATTTTAGGTGTAAATTCAGGTACTTCTATAGACTCTCTTGATATAGCTCTATTTGATGTTGATGATAAGAATATTGACATAATTAAAGGATATGAATATAAATATCCAAATATTTTTTTAAAAAAAATAAAGGAACTTGGACCAACATCATCAATTTTAGAAGTTGAAAATGCATCAATAAATCTGGGAAAATTTGTTGGTCAAAAAATTAACACTTTTTTAAAACCTTTAAAATTAAAACCAAAACTTATTGGTATGCATGGACAAACTATTCATCATTCCAACAATATAAAAAATACTACTACTATTCAAATTACTGAACCTGATATTGTATCAAACATGACTGGTATTGATGTTGTATCTGATTTTAGAAAAAAAGATGTGATAAACGGTGGCTCAGGCGCACCTTTTGTCCCTATATTAGATCATTTTTTATTTAAAAAAGTTAAAAGACCTTTTATAGCTCAAAACTTAGGTGGAATTGCAAATACCACTTTAGTTCATAAAGATTTTAATAAATCTATAGGATATGATTCAGGACCGGCAAATTCATTAGTAGATAAAGTTATATCAATTTATACAGATAATAAGCTTAAATTTGATAAAAATGGAAACTATTCTAGGAAAGGTAAAATAGATAAAAAATTATTTAATAAAATACTCTCGAATCCCTTTTTTAAGCGTAAACCACCTAAATCAACTGGTAATAGAGAATTTGGAATACAATATGCATTAGATTTATTATCATATAGTAAAAAAAATAATTTAATAATTGAAGATATTTTAGCCACCTTAACGGAAGTTACTGTAGAATCCATAGCTAGATCTTACGAAGATTTTATTTTTAAAAATCATAAAATTAAAAATATCATCCTTTCAGGTGGTGGCGTTAAAAATTCTTTTATGATTGAAAGGTTGCAAGCAAGACTACCCGAAATAGTTTTTTTAAATTCTGATGATATTGGTATGCCATCAAAGTTTAAGGAATGTGCATTATTTGCTCTTTTAGCATATATGAGATTTCATAATTTAAAAATCAATTTAAAAAATATTACAGGTGCAAAGACCGATTCTGTATTAGGTAAATTATCCTCAAAATAATGAATATTTTATCAAATTTAATAATTCCAAGAGTTAATTTAAATTCGCAAGATTCGATAAATTATGCTCTTAAATTATCATCTAAATATGGATTTGATTCATTCATTTTATTTTCAACAGATGTAGTCGAATTTGGTAAAAAGGAACCATTTCCTATTTCAGCTTTAGAAAACTTTAAAAAAGAAATAAAAAAAAATATTCAAGAATATTACTTTTTCATAGATGCTGAAAAGGGCCTTGGCCATAGATGTAAAGAGGGATATCTTTTATCAGATCAATATATAAGAAAAGATATTAAAGATTTATACTCAATTTATAATAAAATTAATAAAGAATTAAAAGAAAATAATATCTTTTGTAATTTGGCTCCTGTTGTTGATAACAATTCTAATAATCTTGATATTCTTAAAAATAGAGTATTAGGTGTTGATACTAGTGAAATAATAGAAGTTGCTAATATTTTTATTCAATCATGTAGAGAAAATAAAATAGAACCTTGTTTGAAACATTTTCCTGGACATGGATGTTTAAATGGCGATACGCATAAAGATATTTTTAGTTCAAATTTATCTTTAGATGAACTTAAAAAAAATCACATATCAATATTTATTAATTTATTATCTAAAGTTAAATTGATAATGACTGCCCATGGATGGTATAAAGCTTTTGATACAAAAAAACTTCCTGCTACTCTTTCAAATAATATTTTAAACAAATTTTTAAGAGAAAAATTAAATTATAAAGGTTTATTAATGAGTGATTCAATGAGAATGAATTCTTTAACAAAAAATTATGATGATATATTTATAACTAAATCTTTTTTTGAATCAGGTGGAGACCTTTTATTAGATCCTGTTGATCCTTTAAAAACATTAAAAATTTTAGAAAATTTAAATTTTAATAATCATGAATTTTATGAAAATAAAATTTCTAAAGTTCTAAAATTTAAAAAGTCTAGGTTAAGCTAATAATAATGCATCCATATGATATTTTAATTATTTCAATTTATTTAATCTTTACAATTTCACTAAGTATATATGTAAGTAAGGAATCTTCGTCCAGTATTGATTCGTATTTTTTATCCAGAAGAAGTAGCTCTTGGTGGCTCTTAGGAACCTCAATGGTTGCTACAACTTTATCTATAGATACGCCTCTTGTAATCATTGGATGGATTTATACAGCAGGAACATGGAAAAACTGGTTTTGGTGGTCTTTTCTTTTTACTCATTGTCTTATAATTTTCTATTTCTCAAAATATTGGAAAAGAATAGGAGTTCTAACTGATAATGAGTTAATAGACTATAGATATTCTGGTAATGCGTCTAGAATTTTAAAATTATTTAAAGCTTTTTATTTTTCAGTTTTTTTCAATTTAATTATTTCTGCTTGGATTATAAGTGCATTCATAAAAATATTCACTGTAATTATTGGTGATAATACCTTTATTTTATTACTTATCTCTACATTAACAGCCATGTTTTATACAACTTTGGGTGGCATTAGAGGTGTTATGATTAATGACTTTATTCAGTATTTTATTGCTTTTGCTGGGTCAATAATATTAGCCTTTTTTATAATAAATTCTGATCAAATCGGGGGTTTTGGTAATTATTTTGAAATTGTAAAATCTTTACCATCTGATAAAACATCTTTTATACCTAATATTTTCAATTATGATGATTTTTTAACATTTATAGCTTATATAACAGTAGTTTGGTGGACTTCTCACAATGCAGATGGAGGAGGCTACATAATTCAAAGGCTATGTTCAGCAAAAACCGAAAGAGATGGAGCTTTAGGAACAGTCTGGTTTATATTGAATCATTATGTTCTAAGATTAATGCCATGGTTATTTATTGGCTTTGCATCATTAGTAATATTTCAGACATCTACCATATCTGACTCAGAAAAAATTTTTCCAATAATGATAAAAAATTATTTAACACCTGGCTTTAAGGGCTTAATCTTAATTGCATTAATTTCTGCATACATGTCAACGATAAGCACACAAGTTAACTGGGGTTCATCATATATTGTTAATGATATATGTAAATATTTTTTAAAAGTTAAAAGTGAAAAAAAATTAGTAACTATTGGAAGAATCTTTAGTGTAGTTTTTTTAACTATTGCATTAATAATAGGTTTATCAATCGATAATATAGGTAGAGTATGGATTTTTCTTTGGAGTGTTAGCTCTGGACTTGGATTTTTTCTTTTAGCGAGATGGTTTTACTGGAGAATAAATGCATGGTCTGAGATTGTTTCAATTTTGACATCTATATTTATTACATTAATTTTCTTTTTTTTAGATTATGTAGGAGTCCTTGAAGCTACTTTCTTCAAAAAATTACTAATTATTCCTATTTCAATCTTAATGGGATTATTAGCTACTTTCTATACCAAACCAACAGATCTTGATCAACTAAAAGATTTTTATTTTAAAGTAAAGCCAGATGGAAACTGGAGTATTTTTGAAAAAAAAGAAACATCATTGAGTTTTAAAAATATAGGAAATTCATTTCTTTTTTCTTTTGGAATCATATTAATGATTTATTCCATTATAAACATTTCATTAGGAATGTTCTATATCGCAACTATATATGGTTTAATTGGAATTGGGATAGTTTTGTATTTAATTAAAATTAAACTGTGAAGGATGATCCACAGCCACATTGTGCTGTAGCATTAGGATTTTCTATACCAAATCCTGTACCATTAAGACCATCAGAAAAATTTAATGTACCACCATCTACATGACCATAACTAAATTTATCTATAACAACCTTAACACTGTTTTTTTCGAATACTTGATCAGTATCACCAATTTCATTATCAAAACCCATTTCATAAGAAAAACCAGAGCAACCACCAGGGACAACTTTTATTCTAAGAAACATGGTATTGTCGTCTTCTTCATTTAATAGTCTAGAAATTTCTGAAACCGCTTTTTCACTAATATTAAACATATTAATATTTTAAAGTATTTTTTTTGCATATCAACCATAATCATTGGAAGGTTTATGATATATTAGCTTTATGGCTAAAATGAAACTGATTTATGATAATACCAATAATTCTCAAGATTTATTTTATATTTCAAAATTTAAAGCTCCTGACCCTATCATCTTCTTTGAAATAAAGAATAAAAAATACTTGGTATTAAACGATCTTGAATATGAACGTGGTTGTATTGAAGCAAATGTAGATTATGTATTAAAAATTAATGATTTCATAAATAAAAATAAAAAATTTTCAATAATCACTATTTTGAATAATATTTTGGATAAATTTAAAGTTAAGGTGCTAGAATTGCCATATAATTTCCCATCATATATTTATATAAATCTTAAAAAAAATATTAAAAAAAATATTTCAGAAAACTCTATTTTTTATTTAGATAGGTTGAAAAAAAATGATCAAGAAATAAAGATGATTAAAAAAGTTATGATTGATACAGAAAAAGTTATGAAAGAAATTATAAATATAATTAAATATTCAAAATTGAAAAATAATAGGTTAATTCATAATTCTAAAACCCTAACATCAGAATTTTTAATATCCTTTTGCCAAAAAGAATTAGCAAAATATTCCTTAACTTGTCCTGATTGTATAATTGCTAGTGGTTACCAATCATCACTACCTCATCACCATGGATCTGGACCAATAAAACCATTTACACCCATTGTTATTGATATATTCCCTAAAAGTCTTATATCAGGATATTATGGTGATATTACAAGAACCGTTTGTAAAGGTAAGCCAAATAATAATTTATTAGAAATGTATAATATAGTTTTAAAAGGACAAAATTTAGGTTTAAAAATTTTGAAACCTAAAATAAGTGGCTCAAAAGTTCATAATGAGATTTTGAATCTTTTTACAAAAAATGGATTTAAAACAAATTTCGATGGTGACATACCAAATGGGTTTATTCATTCAACGGGTCACGGACTTGGTCTAGATATTCATGAACCACCTCGTATCTCTAAAGTTAGTGAGAAGATGAAGCAGGGTTATGTAGTGACCGTTGAGCCAGGTTTATACTATTCAAAAATTGGAGGAATTAGAATTGAGGATACGGTTGCATTGACTGAAAATGGAATCAAAAATTTAACTAAATTTCCTAAATTTTTTAGCATCTAGATGAAAAATTTTGATGAACTTGTAGAAATTGTAAAGAGGTTAAGAAGTGAAGATGGATGTCCCTGGGATAAAGAGCAAACCCTTAATAGCTTAAGAGGCCATATATTAGAAGAAGCTTATGAGTTAATTGATGCCATAGATAATAATGATGTTGATAACATAAAAGAAGAGGCTGGTGACCTTTTATTACAAGTATTATTCATTGCAAATATATCTGAAGAAAAGGAATTGTTTAACTTAAAAAATATTATTGGTTCACTAATATTTAAACTTATTGAAAGGCACCCACATGTTTTTGGTAATGAAAATGCTTCAACTCCTGAAGAGGCAAAAAAAATTTGGGATAATCAAAAAAATATCAATAAAAAAGTTTATAATTATGACGAAATTGAATCATCATCCAAAAGAGCTTTAAAAGTTTCATCATCATATGCTAAAAAAGGCTTAGAATTTCAATCTAAACAAGAATTAATTAATAAACTAAAAGAAGAAATTGAAGAATATGAAACCGCATTGGTAAAAGGTTCCATAAATGATATTGAAAATGAAGTAGGAGATATTTTATTTACTTGTATAAATATTTGTAGATTTGAAAGACTAAACCCTGATATCGCTCTTAACTCTAGTACAAAAAAATTTATTAAAAGAGCAAATAAATTTTTAGATATAAAAAAAAGTGAAAATATTAATGATGATGAAGCCTGGAATAAGGCAAAATTAGATACCAAATAATTTATTTATTAATTTATATCCATCATGAATCACATTATCTAAATTATCAACAATTTTCTCTGTAAATCTTTTTTGATTATGATTATTTAAGTTTGTTTTGTTATCAAATATTAGATACGGGACATACTCATAACTATGTGTGCGTAGTTCAATTGGAGTTGGATGATCAGATACAATACATAATTTAAAATTATCATATTTTGATTCTAAGCCATCCAATAAAGGTTTAATAACTTTTGAATCTAAATCTTCAATTGCCTTAATTTTTTTTACATAATCACCTTCATGTCCTGTTTCATCAGGAGCTTCAATATGTAACATTAAGAAATCATTATTTTCTAAAGATTTAATTCCCATTTCGACTTTACCTTTATAATTTGTATCTAAATATCCTGTAGCTCCAGGAACATCAATAATTTTTAAATTTGCACATTTACCTATTCCTTTTACTAAATCTACAGCTGAAATGACTGATCCACTCTTACCAGTCATTTCTGTAAAATTTGGGAGAATAGTTTTTTTTCCTTCACCCCATAGCCATACATCTGTTACTTTTTCATTTTTAATTATAGAATTTTCATTTCTAAGATCTTGTATTTTGCTTGAACATTCTTTAATAATGCTTCTGAGATTTTCGCTTCCATTTCCTGATGGTAAATAAGAAGAAATATCTTTTTCTAGAATATCATGAGGAGGTGTAGTATTAATATCACTAATGTCATTTTTATAAACTAAAATATGTCTATAACTTACTCCCGGATACAAAGCACAAATATCATTATCAACAAATTTTTTTAAATAGTTTATAAATACATGAGATTTATCTGTACTAATATGACCCGCAGAATAATCTTCCATTACATTATTTTGAATATTTACCAGATTACATCTTAAGGTTGTATCAAATTCATCTAATTCTATTCCCATGCTTTCAGCTTCAAGTGGCGATCTACCTGTAAAATATTTTTTAGGATCATATCCAAGAACACTGAGATTCCCAACATCACTTCCAGACTTATATCCTTTAGGAATATGATTTACTGACCCCAGTTCTGAATTTTGAACAATAGAATCTAAGCAAGGAGTATTTGCGGCTTCTAATGGTGTAAGATTTTCCAATGCTTTAATAGGTCGATCTGGCATACCATCAGCCTGAAGCATAATAAATTTCATATTGCTGAATCTTCTTTTTCTTTAAGTTGTAGTAATTGTTTTTCAGCTCTATAAGAACTTCTAACCATGGGCCCACAATCTGCTATTTTAATTCTGGTGTAATTCTCAGCATAAAATTTAAAATTTTCAAATTCTTCCAAAGAATAGTACTTACTGACATTGATATGTTCTGGAGTTGGCTGTAGATATTGACCTATATTAATAATTTTACATCCCGAATTTGATAAATCGTTTATACATTCAATAACTTCATCTTTTTCTTCACTAAGTCCAATCATTATTCCAGATTTGGTTACAATAGATGAATTAAGAGAGAAATATTTTAAAAGTTTTAAAGACCTTTCATAATTTGCTTGTGGTCGAACTGCCCTCTTTTTTTCTGTTCCTGTATTTTGTCTGTGTTTGTATAATCTTTTAACAGTTTCAATATTATGATTTAAAACATTTGGTGCTGAATCAATAATATAATCATATGCATCAGTGCTACCCAAGAAGTCAGGAATTAAGGCTTCTACATTAATATCAAGATTTAACTTTTTTATTTCTTTAATTGAATTAGAAAATATCTTGGCACTATCTATATTTTTATCATCTCTGTTTACAGATGTTATAACAACATGTTCGATATTATTATTGTTCATTTTTAAATTTTCGATTCCTCTAGCTAATCTTTTAGGTTCTAATTGGTCTATCTGTCCACCAAAACCTGTTTTTACTGCACAAAATCCGCAGCTTCTAGTACAAGTATCTCCCAATATCATAAAAGTTAATGTTCCTGCACTCCAGCATTCGCCAAGATTTGGGCATTTTGCTTCTTCACACACGGTATGAAGATTATTTTTTTTTGTTAATTTTTTTAGATTTAAATAGTTATCACCCTTAGGTATTTTTGATTTAATCCACTTAGGTTTTTGATTTAATTTATTTTTCTTCATTTTCATTTTTAACACTAGTCAACGATATTTTCTTTTTAAGGTTTGCAATTTCTCTGCTTTTTTTAATTGTTCCAAGCCCAATTGAAACAAGTGTAATTAAAGCACCAATTAAAAAAGAACTTACAATTAGTACAGCATTATTAAGAATTCTTTCCTCAAAACTAAATACAAAGAAATCTAATGAAATATTAAATTCTGAAAGAAAAACACTTTGATTCTGGAAAATAAATACTAAAGAAAGAATGAAAATAAAAGAAATTATAATTGCTCTTATCATTATTATTGAGTTTAACACATTTAATTATTAGGGGGTATATAAGAAGAAAATTTTTTTAAAAATTATACTTGAAACATTTTTGAAGTTTATATTTTCGGGTAATACTTGGTCCAAAAGTCTCTCTTTTTTCTTTGGGAAATATTCAAATTTTAAGTCAATAAGGTTTACTTTATTTTCAATATATTTTTTAGCTAACAGTATTCCACCAAGATCATCAACAAGCTTATATTGTTTTGCTTGAAATCCCGTAAAAATTTGCCCTTTTGATACAAAATCTAGCTGATCTGCAGTTAAATTTCTCTCTTTTTTGACTAAATTTTTAAATTGATTGTGAATATCCTCTAAGACGGACTTTAGCATTTTCTTTTCATTCTCATTTAGTGGTCTAGTAGGTGAAGTTGAATCTTTGAATTCTCCACTTTTCAGAACCTCAATATTTAGTCCAAGATCGCTAAGAAGTTTTGATGCATCGTAATATTGACTAATAACTCCTATGCTTCCTGTTATAGAACCAGGATTGGCTATTATATGCTCTGCACTACAAGCTATGAGGTACCCACCCGATGCTCCAATATCAACAATGCTAGCTACTACAGGAATTTTTTTTTGTATTTCTTTAATAAAAGAATAAATTTCCTGAGAAGATCCAACTGTTCCGCCAGGTGAATCAATTCTAACAATAAGACCTTTATAAATTTCATTATTTTTAATATCAGCTAATGAGTTTATAATTTTTTTTGGATTTTCAATAACACCCTTTATCTCTAAAACAGCAATCTTATCAGATTCAAATAATTTGCTAAGACTGCCAAATCCAAATAATAAAAGTACGCTAATAATTAGTATATATCTTATTTTCATTTTAATTCTATTTTGATTAAATCACCTAATTTAGTTTCATAATCTCCTTGTTTTTGTTTAAATAATTTAATTTCATTATCACTATTTACTCTTTCATAATCTAAATTGTTTAATATAATTCTATTATTTTTTTCATTTATTTTATTTACTATTCCTGAAATTAGCCCTTCTTCCCTAGCTCTAACAAGAGAGCTCTCACTAACAAGTTTCAATGGAAAAATTGCTTTATTATTTTCTTCAATATCTATGATTATTTCATCCTTATTTATCTCTATTATTTTATTATCTTGCATTATATTTTTTATTTTATATTTTTCTTTAAATTTAATCCAAGGATTTTCATTGAGTTGTTTAACTCCAACACTTAAAGAATCTTTTCTTTTAGATAGTCCATTTATTTTACATCTAATGTTTTTATCCATATCTATAGTACATTTCTCTGGGTTCCATGAAATATCATTTTTAAACATTATACAATTCAAACCATCAACAGTTTTACCCAAAAAAAGCTTTTCTAATTCTTTTGTAAATGATACTTCAACTATTTTTTCAGATTTATTTAAATAAAAAATTTCTTCAGGACTAGGCTCACATCTCTTGATTGAACCTTTTATATTCTTATTTTTAATGTCTACTTCTAATATTTTAAAATTTATTTTTTTGTTTATTATAAATTCATTTTTTTTATATTTATTCCATGAACATTCATTTGAAGATATAAAAATATTAAAAACGTTTTCATATCCTATAAAAATTCCAAAATCTTTAATATTTATTATTTGCCCAGTCAATATTTCATTGTTTTTTTGCAATTTTATAATGCTATCCCAATTAGTATTTGATTTTTGAATATACTCTAGCTCTATAATGTTTTTTTCTTTACTGATTTTTATTATTTTAAATTTGTAGTAGTAATGTTTTTTAAATATTTTTTTTATATTTTTATCAATATTCCAAGTTAAGTATTTATTGTTTATTGATTTAATTAAACCATCAAAAATAAATAAGACACTATCATCACTAATATTTAGAACTTCTCCTTCAATATCTTCATTTATTTTATAATCTGTTTTTTCGAAAAAGAGTTTTTCATCCATACAATGAGCTTCACTTATTGAAAATAAACAATTTTTCAAATCGTCATTTATTGCTATACATATTATTTCTTCGTTTGTTTCATAAAATTTATCCCATAGATATTGAGGAATTTCTGACATATAAATTTTTCCACTAATTTTAAAGTATTCACCAACGTTAACTATTAAGTGATCTTTTTTCTTAGCGGTAAACTTAACTTTTAATTTTTCTTTATTTTTAATTTTTTTTATTAAAGATTCTTTCTCATTTATTAATTTAATTCTTTTTATTGATAAGATTGGGAACGAAAAAGAATCATCAATGAATTCTGCTTCAAAATTACTATCTTTAATGTTTTTTATATCTTCTGCTGAGAATTCACTAATTTTTATTCTTCCTTCTGATTTAAATCCAAATTCAATGTAAATAAAATCGGAATCTTTTCTAGAATACTTACATAGAATTTTTTTACCTATCTCAGGAATATTTATATTTATATCTTTTAATTTTGGTTGAATCATTATTTTGCCATCATTAATTTATCAATAGTCTCTTTAATTATCCACGGAGGTGTTGACGCACCAGCACTAATACCTACAGTTTTATTCTTAAGGTTTAAATTTAATTCTTTAAGTTGTTTAAAAGTTTCAATTTGATATGTTGAATTATTTATCTCTTTACACAGTTTTGCGATTTCTTTTGTATTCGAGCTGTTTCTTCCTCCGATTACGAGCATTATATCAACATCTTTTGCTATTTCTTTAGCCTCTAATTGTTTATTATGAATATCATCACATAGAGTATCTATAACTTTTATATCTAATTCTTTATTTTTTTTAAATTCATTAACAACTTCCCAAAAGTTCTCAACAGGTATTGTGGTTTGAGCAACTATTCCTATTTTTTTGGTTGTAATTCTTAACTTCTTAATATCTTCAATAGATTGGATAACCGAGACATTATTGTTCCCATAGCTTTTAGCTCCTATTATTTCTGGATGATTATAATCACCAACTATAATGACATGATAGCTTTCTTCAGTCAGTGCCTTAACCGCAAATTGTAATCTTTTTACAATTGGACATGTCATATCAACTACTTTTGACTCATTAGAATTTAATTTAGATTCTTCATCAATTGTTATTCCGTGAGCTCTGATAATTATTGTTCCTTTTTGATTGTTAATTTCATTAATAACATTCAAACCCTGTTTCTCTAATTTTTCAATACTCTGAGGATTATGGATAAGTGGCCCATAAGATGAAACACGCTTGCTCGATTTTAATTCTGATTCCGCAGAGGAAACCGCTTTTTCAACTCCAAAACAAACACCAGCACTATCAGCAAGTATGATTTTTATAGCCAATTATTTAACCTTCTTATAAATTTCATCAACAACCTCATTAACATTTAGGTTGCTTGTATCAATTATTATAGCATCTTCAGCAGGATGAAGAGGGCAAAGTTCTCTGGTTTTATCTAAATTATCCCTTTCGTTAATTTCATTTAAGATTTTTTCTATATTAAATTTAATTCCTAACATTTCTTTAAGTTGAAGAGCTCTTCTTTCAGCTCTAATATAAGGATCAGCATCTAAATAAAACTTAAAATTTGCCTCCGGAAATACATATGTACCCATGTCCCTGCCTTCCGCCACATAATCTTTATTTCTAATCATTCTTTTTTGCATTTCTCTAAGTATTCCCCTAACAATTTCAATTGATGCATATTTTGATGCTAATTTTGAAATTTCGTTAGTTCTAATTTCATCTGTTACATCATCGGTATTTAATAAAACTTTATCTTCTCCATCTTCGTTTTTAATAAATTGAATATGTATATCTATTAATAATTTCTTTAATTTTTCAGTATCATCTTCTTTGATATTGTTTAAATCTGCATAAAGAGCTAATGCCCTATACATCGCACCAGAATCTAAGTATTTAATATTTAATTTTTCTGCAATGATTCTTGCCACTGTTCCTTTACCCACACCTGATGGGCCATCAATCGTAATTAACATGCTAATTAATCCTTTTTAAATTTTGTAAAACTTTCAAAAAAGTTAGGATATGAAATATCTACACAATTATAATTTGAAATTTTAACATCATTTTTACATCTTGTAGAAGCTATAGCAATCATCATTGCAATCCTGTGATCATTAAAACTATCACAAAGCCCACCTTTAAACTCTTCTACACCTGATATTTCAATATCATCACCAATATTTTTAATATTAGCGCCTAAAATACTTAATTGACTTACTATTGAAGTTATTCTGTCAGATTCTTTAAACCTTAATTCGTTTAATCCTTCTATTTTAGAGCCGCCTTGGGCAAGTGACATAGCAAGAGCAATAACAGGAATTTCATCTATTAATTTGGGTATATCATTTTTATTAATGTTAATTCCCTTTAAGGAACTACTTTTGACAATAATATCTGCAACAGGTTCTCCTGAAAGTATTCCTTTATTTTCAAAAGAGATATCGCCACCCATTTCTTTTAAAATATCAATAAATTTAACCCTTGAAGGATTAATGCAAACTTGGCTAAGAATTAAATGTGAATTTACATTTAGCAATGCTCCAATAATAAAAAATGCAGCACTTGATGGATCATTTGGGACGTCAATTGTATCGTTTATTATTTTAGGGTCAGGAGTGATTAAAACTTTATTACCATTTATCTTTATATTTTCAGTGAAATTATTCAACATGATTTCAGTATGATTTCTTGTTTCAATTTCAAGTTCTATGTTAAGTTCAGAATCCCCTGTAAGACCAGCTAAAATAACAGCCGATTTGACTTGAGCGGAGGGACTAGTGATTTTAATATTTCCACCATTAATTTTTGAGGGATTTATTGTAATAGGCATATTTCCATTATTAGTAGAAATATTTGCACCAATTTTTTCAAGAGGTTCTTTGACTCTATCCATAGGTCTCAATCTTAATGATTTATCACCATCTAAAACCGATTTAAAATTTTGTCCTGATAATAGTCCGGTTAAAAGCCTTGCAGTTGTCCCCGAATTTCCACAATCGATAGTTTCAGGTGATTCTAAATATTCTCTAATTCCTGTCCCTCTGGTAAAAATTTTACCGTTATTTTCTGCAAACATAACACCTATAGATCCAACAGCATACATAGTGCTTTTAACATCATCTGATAATAGCAGGTTGGTTATTTTAGTCATGTCTTTATTAAATGTTGATAAAATTACAGCTCTATGTGAAATCGACTTATCTCCAGGCACTTTTAATTCACCAGAAAAAATATATTTGGATTTTTCTATTAAATATTCCGACATATTACAACCTCAATTAGATATAATAACCACATAATCAGCTATGAGTAAAATAATAAAAAAAGCTCTTATTATTGGTATTGGTGGGGGAGCCGATATTATTGGAACTATTCCATCAAAAATATATTTTGAAAATCTTGGTATTGAATGCATCCTTGGGGGCTTGCCTTGGGAAAGATATTCAATTGATCCTTATCCAGGCCCAAGACCATTCGAACAAATAATAAATAAAAAAATAATTAATGATAGTCTATGTTGGACTTCAAAAAAAACACGAACTTTTGATAATCTAATATTTAGTGAAGTTAAAACATTAAAATATGTCAAAAACAAAATATTATTGGTTAATATTTTTAATTCCTCAGATAAAATAGCAGATGATATAAATTCTTTTTGTAATTCAAAAAAAATTGATATGGTTATAGGTATTGATGTTGGCGGTGATATTCTTGCAAATGGTAGTGAAAGTAAATTGGCAAGCCCTTTAGCAGATTCAATTATGTTAAACGTATTGTGTAAGTTATCTAAAACTATAGTCACTAAAATTGGTGTTTTAGGATATGGTAGCGATGGAGAGTTAACACAAGATGAAATTAATAAAAGTTTATCAATAATTTTAAGTAAAAAAGGATTATTTTCTACTATTGGTATTAATAGAATTTCTCATAAAATAATGAAGAAACTAATTAATAATATCGAGACTGATGCAAGTAGGCTTCCAATTATGGCATACGAAGGTAAGTTTGGACCAACTAAAATTAGAAGGGGTAGATTAGAGGTCGGTGTTCATCCTATGTCTCAAATAACTTTTATGTTAAACCCCTTTGTAATATTAAAAAATATATCTAAGACATCAAAGTTAATATATAATTCTGAAGGACTTTTGGATTCAAGTAACCTATTAATATCGAATGGTTATCCTTCAGAATTGAATTATGAAATAAATAAACATATAAAAATTAAAGAAGTAAATAATATAAAATAAATGGAATTGTAAAAAGCGACATAACAGTCGATACAAATACTATAGAGGCAACTCTTTCTGGATTCATATCATATTTATCTGCAAGTATAAAATTAAATACAGCAGATGGCATCGAATATTGAATTATAAAAACTTTAATAAGCAAACTATCGATATTAAATAAATTACAAATAATAATACTAATTAAAAAACCATAAATTAATCTAATTGAGCTTATTATTATATCTCCTTTTATATTTAGAATACGAGTTTCTGATAATTTATGGCCTAAGCTAAACATCATGAGTGGAATGCAGGTTGTTCCTATTAATTCTAGAGATTGATTGATTGGTTTGTATACTTCAATATCATATCTATTTAATAACAATGCTAAAAGGACTGTATATATTAATGGTATCTTAAATACTTCCTTAACATTTTTAAATCCATTTATAAAAACTATGCCTATTGAGCAATGAAGGAAGAAAACTATTGTAGTAAATAAAATTGCATAATCAAATGCAACCTCACCAAAAGCAAATAATACAATTGGTAATCCCAAATTTGCAGTATTTGGAAAAATTATTGTATTTAAAAAAACTTTTGAATCCTTTTTTAAAATTTTTAAAAAACCATAGACAATTGGTACACCAATTAAAACAATAAGGGTTCCTATACTAACAATATCTAATATTTCGCTAATTTTTACTTTATCTTCTACAAGAGATGTAAAAATTAAGCATGGAGTAGAAATATAAAGTAATAAAATATTTACAGGTTTTAAATTAACATTAGTAATCTTTCCGAAAATAAATCCTGTAGCAACCACCAATATAACAGGAAATATTACTTCAAATACTTTAATCCATAAATCCATGATATATATTAAACAAAATTAGATTGATTAAGAAATACCTTTTGTTATAATCAATTCATGTGGATTTTTAAAACAACTTCTACATGGGCTTCATTGCTACCCAGATTAATTTTAGCTATTACATTTATACCCGCAGGTTGGACTAAATTAACAGATTTTCAATCTAAGGCTTTGTCCTGGCAATTAAATTTCGGTTTTGAATATTGGCAAACCGGTGTAGCAGTTTTTGTTGAATTTTTTGGGGGTATTGCGCTCTTACTAGGATTATTAACAAAACTTTCAGCATTTGGCGTTATTGTCGTAATGTTTGTTGGTATCTGGGTTGCTCATCTTGATAATGGTTTCTATCCCACATATGATACATATGGTTATCAATTATGTTTAATAGGTCTAGCATATGTCTTGATTTTTACAGGTGGTGGAAATTTATCACTTGATAAAAGATTTTTAAATTGATTTTAGTCTTTTTTTAATAAGCTCTACACCTGGTTGATCAAATGGGTTAATATTTAGTTTTGGACCTAGCAAAGATATTGAAATTTGAAACAAAAGAAAAAGGGCACCCAAAGATTCTTCATTTATATTATTGATTGTTATCTCTATATTCGGAACGTTTCTTTCGTTTAGAGCACCTGCAGTAGCTTTTTGATGTTCTAATATTAAGTCGGAAAAAAAATCTTTTTTATCTTCACTGCTAATTAGAAATAATAGTGTTTTATCAGGAGGACCATCTAAAAGAAGTTGCATTTGTGAGTGTTCATCTTTAGGGCCAGAGTATTTAACTGGTGTTATTCCTAATGGATATCCACCTAAATTTTTTTTACCTGTACTCTCGCCAATTAGTTGCATCATCCATTCTGCAAGTGAATTTAAATTTGAATGATAGGGCATAATACAAGTTATATTTCTTCCATTTCTATAATTATTTAGATAAAAATTTAATAAAGAGGATGTTATATTGAAGTTATTATTCTCTTCCGAGCTTAAAAAATTAATTGCACCATCTTGAATTTTTTTCCAATTATAGTTTGCAAAGCCAAGGGGTAAAAATGTCGAAGGACTTATTACAGAAAATCTGCCTCCTAAATTTTCATTAACATTAAATACTCTAATATTTTTTTCTATTGATATTTGATTTAATATTGAATCTTTTTCTTGTGTTATGAAAAAAAAATTTTTTGTTTCTTTTAAAGTCTTTGAGAAAAAATTAAATATACTTAAAACTTCATTTGTGTTTCCAGATTTGCTAATAAAAAGATATAAAGATTTTTCTTTAATAAAATTTTTTATTTTATTATTTAATTCATCGATAAAATATATATTTAAATAATCTTTATTCTTGGGAAGGGCATCATATATTGCTTTTGTTCCTAGGCTTGAACCACCAAAACCAATTAAAACAATTGATTCGTATTCGTTTGCTTTAATTTCATCTATTATAGTTTGTATATCTTTAAAATTTTTCTTTAGCTCGTTTATAAATTCTGTATTTATTAAAAAATTAATTTCATCATCATTAAGTGCTTGGTAAGTTTCTAACGGTATATTGAATGTAAGATTTTTAAAATTTACCATTTTACTACAGCGGATCCCCATGCAAAACCTGCACCAAAGACTGAAAATAAAATATTGTCACCTTTTTTAATTTTTGATTCCTTAACAGCCTCATGTAATGCCAAAAGAACTGATGCAGAGGAAGTATTTCCATATTTATCGATATTCACAAAACATTTTTCAAGTGGTAAATCTAATCTCTCTCTTGCGGCTTCAATTATTCTCATGTTAGCTTGATGTGGTATGAAAAGGTCAATTTCATTAGTTTTTATATTTGCGGCATTTATAGCTTCTAATGAATTAGATTGAATAACTTTTACTGCTTCTTTAAAAACCTCTTTACCCTCCATTTTTAAAAATCTATATCCTGTTGGATCCTTTGAACCACCACCTGGGATGTAAAGTAATTCTGCTTCTTTACCACTTGCGCCTAAGCAAACTGATAAAATTCCTGGCTCTTTGGATGACTCTATAACAACAGCTCCTGCACCATCTCCAAAAAGTATACAAGTTCCTCTATCTTTATAGTCTACTATGCTTGATAAATGTTCAGATCCAACAACTAATAGCTTTTTTGCTTGATTATTTTCTATCATTGCTTTTGCAACACTTAAGCAATAGATAAAACCGGAACACCCAGCTGAAAGATCAAATGCAAAAATTTTTCTAGTTTTCAATTTTTCTTGTAATAAGCATGCAACGGAGGGCGTAATATAATCAGGCGTTACTGTTGCAACAATTATTCCATCAATATCATCGGGAGATGTATTAGAATTTTTAAGTGCCTCTTGGCAAGCATGAAGACACATATCTGAATTATTTCTTTTTTCATCCAGTAGTCTTCTTTCAGATATTCCCGTTCTAGCTTTAATCCAATCATCAGAAGTCTCTACTAATTTTTCGAGGTCTTCGTTTGTTAGGCGCTTTTCAGGAATAAATACACCAGTTCCAGTTATTTTAGCAAAACTCAAAATCAATTTATCCTATTCAGAGTTATTATTTTAAATTATCTTTACAATGTCAATTATTAAAGTATTTAATTTGTTCAATGAAATCATTCATGAATAAATTTTCTAAGTTGAAACTATACTGTTTTTTTTCGGTAAATGAATAGACAATAATTGATAAAATATCATTATTCATATATTTTTTAACATCACTTATTTCTTTTTCATTATTCATAGAAATTAAATGAGATAATTCTTCAATTTTAAATTCATTTATTAATATATTTATTTTAATTTCAATTGTTGGGAACTCGCCTTGCATCACAGAATTAAATACAACATTAAAATTTAATTTGTGAAGATTATCATTGTTTATAGAGGAAAGTTTTTTTTTGAAAACTAATATTAAATTATTCCTTAAATCAAGTAATTTAGAACCTTCATCTATTAGTTCAAATTTTTCATCAATAATTTTTTCATCTATTTTTAAACTTGATTTTTTTCCTATCATTAATGTACAATTGTATAAGTTACACTTTCGTATATCAAGGAGGAGTGTTAATGACAGCTATAGCAATCGCATTAGGTATGATTTCTTTATTTTGGATTGCATCTACTAATTTTGGTGCAGATTCAGCAGGAGCAGAAGCAGCTGCAAGTGGTGAAGCTCCACAAAGATCAGCTGAGGATTCACTAACAGATGGTACACCACCATCTGGTGAAGGTTCAACAGATCAGTCAGAGTTTAAATCTGCTAAAGGTTAAATCAACCAGAGAAAGACTCAAAATGTATGAAATTATGCAGGTTTATTACTGAATCTGGTATGGTTTCGTATGTAAATATAGATGGTTGTAAAGTTTTTGCTAGTATTTTAATTCCTTCGAGTAGTCTGGTTGAAGGTCTTGTAAAATATGAATCAGCATCCACTATATAAACTTGACCATTTTTAAAAGCTGGAATTTTATTTAATTCTTTGTTTGATAAAATAGTATCTATCTCATTTAGTGTTCTTTCCACATTATATCCGCAGGGCATCACAAAAATGTAATTTGGTGCATATTCTATTAATTTAGAAAAGTTAATTTTTTTTGATTTTTCACCGCTTTTACTTAATTTAGATATTCCACCCGAAACCTCAATCATATCAGGAACCCAATGACCTGCTGTATATATTGGATCTAACCATTCCATTGCAAAAACCCTAGGTTTATCAAAATTTGATGATGTTTTTTCTTTTATTAAATTTATGGAATCAAGAAAATTTTTTCTGATTTCATTTCCTGCATCTTTGACTCCTAAAATATTTGATACATTAAAAATCATTTCCGGCACATCATGTAAAGTTTTTGGAGAATAGTCTATGATTTTCTTTTTTATATCAATTTTTTTGATTTCATTTTTTGAAACCGCACAAACATTACATAATTCTTGTGTGATTATAAAATCAGGATTAATTTCATTGATTTTATCCTCATCAACTATATATGGTGATTCACCATTTTTGACCATATTAAGTATCTCGTTTTCTATTTCAATGTTTTTGAGATTTTTCAAATCGATTTTAATATTACAAACAATATTTTTATCATGAACATTGCTTGGGTAATTACATTCATCTGTAATACCATAAATATTATCCGCAAGGCCAAGATCGTAAAGAACCTCGGTTGCAGCAGGAATTAGAGATATGATTTTCATTGAATCAGTTTAATTTATTTATTTCGATGTGTCATATCTTAAGCCAATCATTGCGGTTCTACCTGGAGATGTAAAGTTTAAAATTTCTTCTCTTTTATCATTAAATAAGTTAGATACTTGAATAAAAACCTTACTTTGATATAAATCATCAGAACTAAACAGATAATCTCCATATAAACCAAAATCCCAAAAAGATTCATTATATAGTCTTGTCGATGAATTTTGATAATCCCATCTACCACCGGTATAACTTGCATCAGCTGAAACATACAAATTATTATGTCTTTTACTAATAATTAATCCCCCAGATGTTTTAGGCCTTCTTAAAAGTGCTTCATCATCTTGCCAATTCGCATAGTTATAAGAATTCTGTTGAACAGTATTGTTTACATTGACTGCTTTAGTTTCTAAATAAGTTAACCAATATTTTATTGATAATTCATTTTGAAGTTTAAACAAACCACTTACTTCTATACCTTTTGACCTTGCTTCATCTAAGTTTCTATAGCTTGGGCTACCACTACTTCTGTAAGCAATCATGTTATCAGTTTTACTTTTGAATAATGTTAATGATAAGGCATACAAAGTGTTTTCATAGTCCATACCAATTTCATAAGATTCGCTTTCTTCTGGATCTAATGATGTTGCACTATATGTTTCATAAATTCCTGGATACTTAATTCCTCGACTATATCCACCTCTTAATTTTAATTCAGATGACATATACCTTGATAAAAACACAGTTGGATTATATTTTGAACCATGATATTCATGATCATCTTTTCTTATTCCTATATCCGCAAAAGCTGAATCATTAAAGTTAAGTGAAATCATAGAGTATATAGAATCAATATAGGTATTATGTCCATAATCAGTTGCAAACGAACTAGCATTGGCATGATAGTTACTTGTTTCATCCAAATATTCATATCCTATTTTTGCATCTAAAGTTATAAGATCATTATTATAATTTTCTATTTCATAATAATAATTATATGTTTTTTTCTTTTCCCACCAATCAACGTTACCACTTCCCGAATCTCTAGTTACTCTTTTGTTAAAGAAATAAGAAAAATCAAAGCCTAAGGAACTATTCTCATATATCTCATAACTAGTGTTGATACTTCTACTATTAAGATGTCTCCAATCTCGTTGAGTCCCTGAAACAGATGAATATGCACCAACGCCTCCCGAGCTACTTGTAGGATATCTTACGGTTGCCCATCTGTCTGAAACCATAGTTTGAATTTTTAATTTATCATCTAGTGCAACAATATTAATACCAGCATTTAAAACTTTATTATTAAATGCATCATTAAATATTCTATATCCATCATCATCAATTCTTTCATACGATAATATATATCCGATATTAATATCATTTGAATCTTTATTAAGTGGACCACTAACAGATATTGCTTGTTCATTTACAAAGAATATGCCACCGTCAGTTTGACCGACAGTATCTTTTTTAAAACTTTGATTAAATCCAAATGAGTTCATTAAAGAAATTTCTGTTTTATCACTTGGCCTTTTTGTATTGATAATAATTACAGATCCTAAAGCAGAGGAACCAAAGAAACCTGCCATAGGTCCTCTTAATACTTCGATTGATTCAATATTATTTATTGATAAATATTCAAAATTGAATGATCCACCAACATCATTTTGTTTTACTCCATCAATTATTACAAGATTATGATCTGATTCATTACCCCTTGAAAAAATACTAATAAGACCACCTCTTCCTCCTGTTTGTTTAACTGACAATCCAGGAACTTGTTTCAATAAATCACCCAGGCTTTGAGCTCCAGATGTTTTTATCTCATCCTCAGTAATTATAGTTGTTGACCCACCAAATCTTTGGGTCTTAATAGTCGTATTACCTATTTTATTTGGACTTGTTAATTCAATACTTGAGCTATATGCTAAATTTGAAAAAACTGTAAGAATTAAAACTAACCGTATTATTGTGTTCATAGTAACTCTCCTTAAAGTTACTTCGAACGATTAAATAAAAAACTTCTTTAATAAAAAAAGCATTTTTCCTTTAACCTCGAAGAAAAATATTTATATTAATGGCAGGTCTTCTGACTTAAGGCTTTCTAAACACCTTCCCGTTACTTAAAACAGTGGTTTATTGTTTAGAATTTAACTAATGCCTATTACAGCAGCGGGTCTGTGATGGACTCTCACCATTCTTCCCTATTAAACTCTTGCGAGTACCATCCGTTGATTATCAATGTAAAATAAATTTATGTCAAATCACAAGAAAGTTTTAACCTTTGGTGGTGGAGTTGGAGGAGGAAAGTTTCTTAGTGGTCTTTATGAGTTTCGAAAAGATTTAAATATTAATGTTTATGTTAATACATCTGATGATATTGATATTTATGGAGTTAGAGTCAGCCCTGATATTGATTCAGTACTCTATTGGATTTCTGGATTGGTAGATCCGTCAAGAGGATGGGGAATAAAAGATGATACTTTTAATATGATTAAAAATTTTGATTCATCTTGGTTTAACCTTGGCGATAAAGATTTTGAATTTAATCTTGAAAAGAAAAAATATTTAGACAACAACTTAAAATTAGATGAAACAATTAAAATTAAAACAACTAAATTAAATATTAATCATATTTCCATTTTTCCAATGACAAATGACAAAGTAGAAACTTATATAAATTCAGATTTAGGCGACATGCACATCCAAGAATATTTGATTAAATATCGTATGAGCCCTCAAATCAGAGGTATTGAATTCAGAAATATAATGAATTCAAAACCAATTGAGGGCTTGATAGACAATATACTGAATGCAGATTTGATAATTTTTTGTCCAAGTAATCCAATTATTAGTGTTGAGCCAATACTTACAATGGATGGGATTAGAGGCGCTATTGAATCTTCAAAAGCTAAAAAAATTGCAATTTCTCCAATTATTGGTAATTTTGCCTTTCAAGGTCCTATAATGAAATTACTTAAATTTAAAGGATTAGAAGCTTCACCTGTTGGGATTGGGCAATATTATAAAAATATTATTGATTATATTGTGCTTGATAAAAGCGATAAGGACTTGTTAGATAAAATTAAGGATTTAAATATCCACTGCATATTTGAAAATATAAAAATGGATCATAAAACAGTTTCTATTGGTTTAGCAGAGAAAATTTTGGAAGTTATGGATTTTTGATATGAAAAAAATTGAAATAATACCTTTAAAAAACTTCCCTCATATAAAACAGAAAGTTAACATTGGTGATGAGATAGTAAAATGTATTAAAAGAAATAAAATTACTATCAAAGAAAATGATATTTTCGTAATAGCTCATAAAATTATTTCAATTTCTGAAGGTAGAACAGTAGAATTATCAGATATTAGAGTTTCCTCAAAAGCTAAAACTTTGAGTAAAATAGTGGAAAAAGATCCAAGAATAATTCAATTAATAATCAATGAATCAAAAGAATTAATCAAAATAAACCCAAAATTTATATTAACAAGAGATAAATATGGAGTAATTGCCGCAAATGCAGGTGTTGACCAATCTAATATTTCAGGAGATGAAAAAGCTTTACTATTGCCAAGAAATGCTAATAAATCGGCCAAAGAAATTAGCATAAAAATATTAGATGAATTTGATATAAATACTTCAATTATCATAAGTGACAGTGTAGGTAGACCATGGAGAAACGGATTAACACAAATAGCTATTGGGAGTTATGGATTACCATCTGTGGTATCATATAATATTGACCTTTATGGAAACGAGCTTTTCGATACGGATGTACCAGTAATTGATGAATTAAGTTCCGCAGGGGGACTTTTAATGATTAAAAACCTAGGTATTCCAGTAGTTATCATAAGGGGGTATAATTATTCTTTTATTAAAAAAGGAATAAAGAAATTAATTAGGTCGAGAGAAGATGATATCTTTAGCAAAATTACATGAAAACTTTTCAACTAATGATAATATACGTGAATTATTGACATCACATTCAATCCCTATTAATAAAATTGAATCAATTGATAATAAATTTGTTTACTTACTTGAAAAATTTCTAAATGAAAAAAAACTTACACGAGACGAACTGCTAACACTAACACAAATGCCACTTAGTGGAGTTTCATTTTTGATGTGTGTAGCAAATAATATTAGAGAAAATTTAAAAGGGAACTTAATAAGTTTTTCGAAAAATGTTTTTATACCTTTAACCCAACTTTGTAGGGATCAATGTTCATATTGCACTTTTAAAATTGAACCAGGCGAAGGGGCTCTTCTAATTGAGCCTGAAGATGTTTTAGAATCTGCCAAAAAAGCCGCAGAATTGGGTTGCACTGAATTATTATTCGTATCGGGTGATAAGCCAGAAAGAGATTATGAGGTTTATAGAGATAAATTAAAATCTATGGGACATAAATCTACAGCAGATTATATGATTTCTATGAGCGAGCTTTGCTTGGAGGAGAATATATTTCCGCACTCAAATTTAGGAATTGCCAATCAAGATGAATTATTAAGATTTAAAAATTCAAACCCTAGCATGGGCTTGATGCTTGAGAGTATAAGTGAAAGATTAATGGATGAAGGAATGGCGCACTACAGATGTCCAGACAAATACCCAAAAGCAAGAATAAAAACAATATGTAACGCAGGAGAATTACAAATACCATGGACTTCAGGAATTTTAATTGGTATAGGTGAAAATTGGGAAGAAAGAGTAGATTCAATTTTAGAATTAAATAGAATCAATACTGAGTACGGTCACATACAGGAAATTATTATTCAAAATTTTAATCCTAAGCCAGGTATTAAAATGGAGGGCCAACCAGTTCCAACTGATTTAGATATGATTAAAACAGTTGCTCTGTCGAGAATGATAATGTCAAACAATGTTAATATTCAAGTACCTCCAAATTTAAATTCAAAATCATATATGCTTCATGTTTTCTCGGGTGTTAATGATTTAGGTGGTGTTTCTCCAATAACAATTGATTATGTCAATCCTGAGTCACCTTGGCCCCAAATTGATTTAATGCAGGATACTATATTAGAATTTGGTTTTAATTTAAGAGAGAGGTTACCTGTATATCCAGAATATTTATCACAGAATTACATAGAAAAGCACATCTATGAAAAAGCTCTAAATTTTGTTGATGATACAGGATTTGTTAGAGAGGATTAATAGAAAATGGATGATAAATTAAAAGATATTATTAGTGTAATTGAGGAAAATCGAGAAACAGGTTTTGAGGCTACACTTGCAAAATCTAATAAAGAAATTGCTAATATAATCGAAAAGCCTTTTCTAGGAAAAGAAATTAAAGAAGAAGAAGCTGAAAAACTTTTTTTAACTGATGATGTGAATGATTTATCATCACTAGTGATCGGTGCTGACCTAGCTAGAAAAGAAGATGTTGGTGATGATGTAACTTATGTTGTAAACAGAAATATTAACTTTACTAATATATGTAATACATATTGCGGATTTTGTAACTTTATGGCACCTGAGGGTGATCCAAGAGCTTATTTCTTAACAATGGATGAAATTAAAGAAAAAGTTCATGAAGCTAGAGAAAATGGTGCAACGGAAGTTTGTATGCAGGGTGGAATGCATCCTGATATAGACGGTAATTTTTATGTTCAAATTATAAAGAGCGTAAAAGAAGCTGTACCAGACATGCATACACATTGCTTCTCACCTTTTGAAGTTCATTACGGAGCAAACTCTTTGAAAATGCCAATAGGTGAGTTTGTAAAAATGTTAAAAGATGTAGGTCATGGAACCTTTCCTGGAACTGCAGCGGAAATCTTAAGTGAAGATGTAAGAAAAATTATTGCTCCTGGAAAAATTACTACTGATCAATGGGTTGATACAATTAAAGAAATTCATAAAGCAGGAATGAAAACAACATCAACTATAATGTATGGACATGTTGATAAACCTTTTCATTGGGCTAGACATTTTGAGGTGATTAGGCAAATTCAAAAAGAAACTAAAGGAATTACCGAATTTGTACCATTAAGATTTATTCCCTGGGACACAAGACTTTATAAAAGAGGTATATCACGAGAGGGACCTACAGATTTAGATCAATTAAAAATGTATGCCGTTTCAAGGTTGTATTTTAGAAATATAATTAATAATATTCAGGTTTCTTGGGTAAAACAAGGACCAGAATTTGCACAATATTGTTTAAAAGCGGGTGCAAATGACTTTGGTGGAACATTAATGGAAGAAAAGATAACAACAGCCGCAGGTGGTAAATTCGGACAATATTTCCCACCTGAGGAATTTAGAAAGCTTACATTTGAGATTAATAGAAGACCTGTCGAAAGATCTACTTCATATGACTATTTAAAAGTTTTTGAAAATTAAACATTTAGTTTATTCTTTTTAAAAAATGAATTTATTTAAAAATATTAAAAGTGATATGAATGCTGTTTTTGATAGAGATCCAGCAGCCAGAAATATTTTAGAAGTACTACTTACATACCCTGGCTTTCATGCGATAATGTGGCACCGTATTTCACATTTTCTTTGGAACATTGGATTAAAATTAGTTGGTAGGATTATATCTAATATCATAAGGACTTTTACTGGTATAGAAATTCATCCTGGTGCAAGGATTAGTTCTGGTTTTTTTATTGACCATGGAATGGGAGTAGTAATTGGTGAGACGACTGATATTGGAAAGAATGTAACTATCTATCAAGGAGTTACACTTGGTGGAATAAGTTCAAGTAAGGGAAAGAGGCATCCCACAATTAATGATAATGTAATTATAGGAGCAGGAAGTAAAGTTTTAGGTCCACTAGAGATAGGAATGAATACAAAAATTGGAGCAAATTCTGTTGTTATTGATGACATACCTGAGAATTCAACAGTTGTGGGTATACCTGGGAAAGTAGTAAATAAAGAATTTACTTCAAGTGGTCCAGACTTATTTCATAATAAACTTCCCGATCCAACGGGTGAAGATATGTTAACAATAAATAAAAAAATAGATGCCTTGATAGATAAAATAAATAAATTACAATCCTAATTCTTCATCCAAATTAAACAACAGGTTCATATTTTGTACTGCTTGTCCTGATGCACCTTTTATTAAATTATCTATTACACTTGTTACCATTAAAGTTTTTGTATTTTTAAATTTTCTAATACCTATTAAACAATTGTTTGTTCTAACTGCATCTTTAATAGAAGGAATTTTATTAGAAATTTTTATAAAAGTATTATTTTTATAAAAATTTATATACTTTTCTAGAACCTTATCTTCAGTTATTTCTTGATTCAAATCGACATAAATATTAGATAAAATTCCCCTTGTTAAAGGTAATAGATGAGGAATCATAATAATTTTAAAAGTCTTTTTATAATTTTTAGCAATAAAGTTTTCGATCTCAGGCATATGCCTATGGTTTCCCTCATTATATATACTTAAATTTTCATTTGCTTCATTAAATATGTAATCAATATTATTATTTTTACCTGCACCGGATATTCCTGATTTTGTATCTATTAAAATACTCTGTTTATTTAACGATGAGATTATTGGTGCAATTCCTAATATAATTGATGTAGCATAGCATCCAGGATTTGATATATTCCTATTTTTATTAATTTTATTTTGGTTTAATTCTGGGAGAATGTATTGAAATGTTTTGAATAAATCGTCATTTCTTTTTGTCTTGTACCACTTTTTATTTAATGAGTTAGGAAGTCTAAAATCCCCACTTAGATCAATTATTTTAATTTTTTTATTAGATGTAAATTTTTTAAAATTTTTAGCCAATTCTCCGTTTGGTAGACATGAAAACAATACGTCTAGGTCCTTAACTTTTGATATTAAGGAATTATTTCTAACAATTTTCTTATTAATATTTTTAAATCCAGAATGTAAAACTTCTGCTTTTATTCCAATTTTACTATTTGAACCTAAAAAAATTAATTTTACATTAGGATGAATATCTAATATTTTCAGTAATTCAATTCCTGTGTAACCAGAACATCCCAGCACACCGACATTAAGTTTTTTCATAAATTCACAATATCACGTATTTAAAAATCTTCAATCGTTGAAATCCAAGGTTTTAAAGGTAATATTAAAAAATCCTTATAATCTGGAGTTGAATATGTCTATTAAAATTGGTATTAACGGTTTTGGAAGAATAGGAAGACAAGTTTTAAGGATTGCATTAAATAGAAACGATATTGATATCGTTGCTATTAATGATATTGCTAATCTTAAAACATGTGCTCAATTATTAAAATATGATTCAATATTTGGTGTTCTTAATAATAATGTTGAGATTCTAGATGATGGCATTTCAATCGATTCTAAAAAAGTTCGTTTTTTTTCCGAAATGTCACCTGATAAAATTGATTGGTCATCAGAAAATTGTGATTTAATTATTGAATCAACAGGTATTTTTACTTCACATGAAAAAGCTTCACTTCATTTAGGTGGGTCTGTTCAAAAAGTATTAATATCTGCTCCGTCAAACGGACCGGTTGATTTGACAACAGTTATGGGTGCCAATGATGAACTATATGATTCTTCTCAACATAATATAATTTCGAATGCATCGTGTACGACAAATTGTCTTGCAATGATTGTTAAAGTTTTAAGAGACAATTATGGACTTAAGAATGGCCATATGACAACTATTCATTCCTATACAAATGATCAACGAATTGTTGACTCACCCCATAAAGACATTAGGAGGGCTCGTGCAGGTGCTTTATCCATGATTCCAACTAGTACTGGTGCTACAAAAGCGATTGAAGAAATTTTTCCTGAATTAAAAGGTAATTTGTCTGCAATATCTGTTAGAGTTCCTACTCCAAATGTTTCATTAGTTGATTTTGTTGCCAATATTGAACAATCTGTATCAGTTGATGAATTAAATCAATCTTTTATAAAAGCTTCAAATGAAAACTTGAAAGGATATCTTGGTATAGCCCATGATGGTGCTGTTTCAATTGATTTATTAGGAAATCCTAATTCAGCTATATTAGATCCTTTTGGAACAAGTGTAATTTCTGATAAATTTATTAAAGTTGTAGCATGGTACGATAATGAATATGGATATTCATCTAGGGTTATTGATTTAGCTCTTAAAGTTGGAAGTTCTCTCTAATGATTAAAAAAGTCATATCCGATTATCCCTCAGATTTTTATAGGGGCAAAAAAGTTTTTGTAAGAGTTGATTTTAATGTTCCAATAAATAATGAACTTAGAACTATTAGAGAAGATTATAGAATAAGACGAGCAATCCCTACAATTGATTTTTTAATAGATGCGGGAGCAAAAGTTATTTTAGGTTCTCATTTAGGGAGGCCTAAAGGTAATGTAAATAAAGATCTTTCTTTAGAAATTGTATCCAAAAGATTATCAGAACTTATTGATAAGAAAGTTTTTTTTTGTGATGATTTTTCAACAGAAGGTTGGATAAAAAAAGTTAATAAATTAAATGAAGGATCTATTGTATTACTAGAAAATCTAAGATTTTATAATGAAGAAACCGACAATGATGAAAAATTTTGTAAACTTTTATCATCATTTGCCGATATTTATGTAAATGAAGCATTTGGAACCTCTCATAGAGCGCATGCGTCAACATATGGGATGGCCTTAAACTTTAAACATAAATTGGCTGGTTTCTTAGTTAATAAAGAATTGAAATTTATTTCTGAAATGCTAACAAAGGCAGATAAACCCTTCGTTGTAATTATAGGTGGTTCCAAAATTAAAGATAAGATTTCTGCCATGGCTAAATTATTAGATAAGGCGGATAAAATTATCATAGCTGGCGGCGCTGCGTATACATTTATAAAAGCAATCGGTGGCCAAATTGGTAATTCTATTTATGAGCCCGAAATGCTTGATTGGGCAAAAGATGTTTATTTTAAAAATTCAGATAAAATTTTACTACCTGTTGACCATTTAGTATCAGAAGGAATTGAAAAAACAAATTCATGTTTAGTTGTTGATGAACAAATACCAGACGGATATCAAGCATTTGATATAGGACCTAAAACAATTGATTTATTCAACTCTGTAATTAAAGGCCCGGGTTGTATTTTTTGGAATGGACCTATGGGAGTTTTTGAAGTCGAAAAATATTTTTCGGGTACTCTTCATATTGCAAGAGCCTTAGCTTTAGCAACCTGGAGAGGAGCTAACTCTGTTGTAGGTGGTGGTGAGACTATAGCTGCTTTAAGAAAAGCGGAAGTACTAGAGTCTGAAATATCACATATGTCCACAGGTGGTGGTGCTTTGCTTGAATATATTGGTGGTTCGAATTTACCAGGTATAGAAATTCTTGATTAATATTTTATAATTCAATCATGGCTAAGTCCCGACCTTCTAATGATATTTCTTGGATTGAATCAATATTGGGAAATGAATCTGAAGAATTGTTGTTGCATGAATGTAAATCAATTGATAGGTCCTTAATTAATTTTCCGGGTAAAGATTTTATTGATAGAGTGCTTTCTAATTCCGATCGTTCGAATACTGTTTTAAGAAATTTTCAGAATTTATTTAATTTTGGAAGACTTCAAAAAACAGGTTATCTGTCAATTTTGCCAGTTGATCAGGGTGTTGAGCATTCCGCAGGAGCTTCATTTGCTCCAAATCCAATTTACTTTGATCCAGAAAATTTAATAAAGTTAGCTATAGAGGGAGGATGTAGTGCCGTTACTTCAACTCTTGGAGTATTGGGTTCTGTATCTAGGAAATATGCTCATAAAATTCCTTTTATAGTAAAATTAAATCATAATCAATTTTTATCTTATCCAAATGAATACGACCAAATACCATTTGCTTCAGTTGACCAAGCGTTTAATCTTGGTGCGATAGGAGTAGGTGCAACAATTTATTTTGGCTCAGAAGAAAGTTCTAGACAAATACAAGAGGTTTCCCAAATGTTTGAATATGCACATTCATTAGGACTAATTACAATTTTATGGGCTTATTTGAGGAATGAAAATTTTAAAACTAAAAATAAAGACTATCATCTAGCTGCTGACTTAACAGGTCAAGCTAATCATCTTGCAAGTACAATTCAAGCAGATATAGTAAAACAAAAAATTGCTGAATGTAATAATGGATTTGTTGATTTACAATTTGGTAGAACTCATTCTAAGGTTTATGAAGAATTAACATCTAATAATCCAATTGATTTAAATAGATATCAGCTTTTAAATTGTCATGCTGGAAGATCCGGTTTAATTAATTCAGGTGGACCCTCAGGAGATAATGATATTTCTCAAGCAGTTAAGACTGCAGTTATAAATAAAAGGTCTGGTGGTATGGGATTAATAACAGGGAGAAAAGCTTTTCAAAAACCTTTTAAAGAAGGGGTTGAAATTTTAAATACAGTTCAAGATGTTTATTTAAATAAAAAAGTAACTATTGCTTAATTAAATAATCTACTCTTTAAAAATTTGTTAATCTGTTTCACCATTTCTGAAGAGCCAATAAATATTGGTGATTTTTGATGAATACTTTTAGGCTGTATATCCAATATTCTTTTTTTCCCATCAATCGCCATCCCTCCAGCTTGTTCAATTATGAAAGCCATTGGGTTACATTCATATAATAATCGTAATTTTCCACTACTAGCACTTTTAGATTTTGAATAAATAAACAATCCTCCTTTTAAAAGACTTCTATGAATATCTGCAACCATTGATCCAACATATCTTAAAGAGTAGGGTCTGCCAGATTTCGAATCTTCTTGCTCGCACCATCTAATATATTCTTGAAGTGATAATGGAAACTCATAAAAGTTTCCCTGATTAACGGAATACATCCTTCCCTTTTTTGGAATCTTTATGTTTTTATGAGATAGATAAAATTCTTGTACAACTGGATCCAAAGTAAAAGCATCAACACCTTTACCAACTGTTAAAACATAAATTGTCGAAGAGCCATAAAGCACATAACCTGCCGCAACTTGCTTGCTGCCAACTTGTAAAAAATCTTTTGAAAAAGTTTTATCTGAAACATTTGGTCTTTTTAATACAGAAAAAATTGTTCCAACTGGAACATTTACATCAATGTTAGTTGATCCGTCAAGAGGATCGATGCAAACTATGTATTTTGAATTTCTTGATACCTCATTGTTAAATACTAATACTTTTTCTTTTTCCTCAGAAACTATTCCTGCACAATTTCCTCCATTTTCCAGTGATTTTATGAATAAATTGTTTGAAATAATATCAAACTTCTTAACTGCTTCTCCATGAGTATTTTTTTTACCTGACAATTCGCCTAGAGTATTATTTAAACTTGCACTATTAAGTTCTTTAGATACTTGTCTGGAAGCTAACTTAATATCTTTTAACAGAGCAATCAACTCTCGATTTTTATCTCCACTAAGTTTGTCCCTCAGTAAATATTGATATGCGGTAAGTTTTTCTTTTTTTCTCATAATGTATTTACAATGTTAATTAAACTATTAATTTCATTTAAAAAAAGTGTTTTTATATTGAAGGAGTGATACACTATTTTTAAAAAAATATACCCTAAAATAATTCCACAAATTGAACCAAAGAACAAACCCAAAATTTTATCAATTATTCCCATTCCAATTATGGTTATAATTTTTTCTAAAGTAAAAAAAATAATAAAAATAGTAAAATAAATTAAAATAAATAAAATTAATATAGAAAGAGGTCTTGAAAAGTATCCCCCATAAAAATTTAAATCTTTTATTAAGTAGTCGTAAAAGTTATTATTAAACGTATAAGTTATAAAGATTGGAATTACTAGCTGTAAAATTTTTTTTAATATACTAATAAAACCAGAATAAAGGCCTATTGATGAAAAAATCAATATTATTACAATAAAAATGTAATCATAAACTAGCATTTCTAATATTATAATTCATATGTCTTTGACTTAATAGCTATTTCTGCTAATTTAAAAAAATGGATTCCAAAGGTATTTTTAACTTACTTAAAAATGATTTAGTAAAAGTGGAAAAAATTTTAAAAGATTCTACAATAGCAAATGAAACCATTTGTACTGATATCTCAAAACATATTATTTTAAAACCAGGAAAGAGATTTAGACCAATTTTACTATTATTAACATTCTTATCTTTTAAAAAGAAATCAAATTCAAATATTTTAAAAGCTGCCGCAGCGGTAGAGCTTTTACACTCAGCTTCTTTAATTCATGATGATATAGTAGATGAATCAACTATGAGGAGAGGTCAGAAAACCTCAAATGTTATTTGGGGTGATCATGCAAGTGTTTTAGCTGGTGATTTTCTATTGTCCAAATCACTATGGTTAATAAATCAAACTAAAAATAATCATGTTATGAATTCAGTGACTAATGCTGCTTCTGAATTAGCCGATGGTCAAATTATGGATTTGGCTTTCTCGAAGAAATTTAATGACTTTTCTATTAAATCTTATTTTAAAATGATTAGCTTAAAAACAGCTTCCCTGCTTTCATCTTGCTCTGAGGTAGGAGCGATTTTAGCTGGAGCAAATCCTCAAAAAGTTAAATCAATGAAAAATTTTGGTCTTAATTTAGGTATTTCGTTTCAAATAGTTGATGACATGTTAGATTTTACTGGGGATACGAAAATTTTAGGAAAAAGAACTTTGCAGGATCTTAAGGATGGTAAAGTAACGCTGCCTTTAATAATGGCTGTTAATTCAACATCAAAAAATAATTTTAAAAAAACTGAATCAATTATTAAACAAAGAAAATTCGATAGAAAGAGCTTAGATTTTCTGTATAATCTTATAATTAATGAAGATTCATTAAATAAAACAAAAAAAGAAGCTGAGAGGTTTGCTAAAAAAGCACTAACAAATATAAAGGCTTTGGATAGCTCAATTTATAAGACAGCATTAGAATTTTTACTCAAAGGTAATTTAACAAGGATCACTTAATTATGAATAAAAAAGAATGGAAGGAAAAGTTTAAAGAAAAAATCAAAGAAAGAAAAAGTACTTTTAAGACATCCTCAGGTATTAATATAGAACCTTTCTTTACCCCTGATGACGTAGACAAAAATACTCAAAATAAAAACTCTTTCCCCGGTGAATTTCCTTATGTTAGAGGAGTTCAACCGACTATGTATCGTGGTCGATTCTGGACTATGAGGCAATATGCGGGTTTTGGCTCGGCAAGTGAAACAAATAATAGGTTTAAATATTTATTAGATAAGGGTCAAACGGGATTGAGTGTAGCTTTTGATTTACCAACCCAGATGGGATACGACTCTGATAGCCCAATAAGTAAAGGTGAAGTTGGTAAAGTAGGAGTTGCTATTGATTCACTAGAAGACATGGAAATATTACTCGAAGGTATTCCTTTAGATAAAGTTTCAACGTCTATGACTATTAATGCAACCGCATCAATGCTCTTAGCGATGTATATGATTGCGGCTGAGAAACAAGGTGTTTCTGCCGAAAAAATTATGGGAACTGTACAAAATGATTTATTAAAAGAATTTATTGCTAGAGGAACTTATGCTTTTCCGCCTGAACCATCTGTGAAAATAACTGTAGATATGATGGAATATTGTAAAGATAATATTCCTAAATGGAATCCTATTAGTGTTAGTGGATATCATATACGTGAAGCAGGATCTACAGCGGTCCAGGAGCTTTCTTTTATGTTGGCGGATGCAATTGAGTATCTTCAAATTGCTAAAGGAAGAGGAATAGATATTGAGCAAATATGTAAAAGAGTTTCTTTTTTCTTTGCTGTACATAATAATTTTTTTGAAGAAATAGCAAAATATAGAGCTGCAAGAAGAATTTGGTCCAATATTTTAAAAGATGAGTTTGGAGTTACTAATCCCGCATCTTGTAAATTTAGAGTTCACTCTCAAACAGGTGGTGTGACTTTAACTGCTCAACAGCCAATGAATAATGTTGTTAGAGTATCAATGCAGGCGCTAGCGGCTGTTTTAGGCGGTACACAATCCCTCCATACAAATTCTTTTGATGAAGCTCTAGGTTTACCTACTGAAGACTCAGCAACTATTGCTTTAAGAACACAACAAATAATAGCATTTGAATCTGAAGTTGGTGATACAATCGACCCTCTAGCAGGATCATATTTTATAGAATATTTAACTGATGAAATTGAAAAGAAAGTCTATGACTATCTAGATCTAATTAAAGAAAAAGGTGGAATGATAAAATGTATCGAGGATAATTTTATTCAAGGAGAAATTGAAAATTCAGCTTTTGATTTTCAAATTGAAGTTGAGAATAAAGAACGAGTTGTTGTTGGAATTAATGATTTTAAAGCATCAACAGAAAAAGAAACACCTATTCAAGAAATTGACCCCCTCCTTGAAAAGAATCAAATAGAAAAGTTAAAAAATTTAAAAAGTAAAAGAGATAATGATTTAGTTGAAAAATGTTTAAATGAACTTACAAAAGCTGCAGAAAATAATGAAAATGTTATGCCGTTTATAGTAAATTCTGTTAGAGCGTATTGTACAATAGGGGAAATGACCTCAGCTCTTGAAAAAATCTATGGAAGGTATAAAGGTACATAATCAATTATAGAATTTTACTCATCAAAATGGCATCTTTTTTTTCTTTTAAATAATACTTTTTTCTAATAGAATCTATTTTAAAATTTTTTGAAGTATATAATTTATAAGCGTTTTTATTGTTTTCTTTGAGTTCTAATTGAATTTTTCCAATTGATTTTTTTATAGCAAACTCTTCCACGTTTGAAATTAGAACCGATGCAAAACCTCTTGATCTATAACTTTCTAATGTACCAATTCTTAGAATCTCAATATAATCCGAATTAAATAAGCATAGAGAATATGAAACTATTTTATTATTTATTAATAGTCCAATATTCCAACTAAATTTATTTTCAAGATGAAGAGTTATTTGTTCACTGGTCCAATTATTTGGAAATACTTCTTTTTCAACATTGGTTACTAGTTTTTGGTGTTCTTTTTTTAAATGCAAAATTTTATTCATAATTTATATTATAATAACTCTATTATGAAAAAAGCTTTAATTGTTCTAAGTGGTGGCCAGGATTCAACAACATGTTTATTTTGGGCTTTAGATAAAGGATATGAATGTTCGGCAGTTACTTTTAACTATAATCAATTACACTCAATAGAAATAAATTGTGCTAAGAAAATTTCGGAAATTGCTAAAATTAAAGAACATATAATTATGGACATAGGCCCAATTTTTAGTGGTGACTCTCCTTTAACTAATCCAAAAAAGGAATTAGAAACAAAAAAAAATTTAGATTCTTTCGATGATGGAGTTCAAAATACATTTATCCCATCCAGGAATATCGTTTTTCTATCATTAGCTTGTAATATTGCATACGTTAAAGGGATTGATACAATAATAACGGGGGTATGCGAAACTGACTATGCTGGATACCCCGATTGTAGAAAAGATTTTATTTTATCACTTGAACAAACTGTATCATTGGGACTAGATATGAAAATTAATATTTTAACTCCATTAATAAAATTAAAAAAATCTGAAATTGTCCAGTTGGCTTATAATTTAAAAAATGAATGTTGGAAAGCTTTAGCCTATACTCATACTTCCTACTGTGGTTGTTATCCACCAATTGGAAATGATCATGCATCATTATTGAGAGAAAAAGGTTTTAAAGACGCTGGTTTACCAGATCCATTAATTTTGAGAGCTTATAGAGAAGGGCTAATAGTTCTTCCAAATACGGCAAATTATGAAAATAAAAGTTAGTGAAATTTTTTATTCAATACAAGGTGAAGGGTCTCAAATAGGAATACCTACAGTATTTGTCAGACTTTTTGGTTGTAATCTAAGATGTCAATGGTGTGATACTATGTATGCTGTTGAAGGCGACGATTATTCAGAATTATCTTTTAGTGAATTAATAAGAAAATCTTTATCATATAATTGTAAAAATATATGTATTACTGGCGGTGAACCTTTGACTCAGGAAAAAGCTGTAACAAAAATAACCGAATATCTAATTCAGGAGAAAAAAAATATTATTTTGGAAACAGCAGGTCACTTGGAACCACCTAAAATTTTTGATAATAAAAATACTGTTGTAAGCATGGATTGTAAATGTCCTTCATCTGGAATGAATCATAAATCTAACATTAGTATTCTTAGAGCATTGAAAAAAAAGGACCAGATTAAGTTTGTTATCGCAAACGAGGATGATTATAAATTTGCTATAGAAACTATTAGAAGGTCAAATTTTAAAGCCCAAATAATTTTTCAACCTGAAGCAAAATCAAGTTTGCTTAAATTAACTGAAAAAATCTTAAATGATAAACTGAATGTTAGAGTCTTACCTCAACTTCATAAAGATTTATGGGGAAATGAAAAAGGGAGATAATTCTTATTTTTCACAATTACAAAGTTTTAATAAGCTTTCATAGGAATAGATTCCTGTTTCATGACCATCTTCCCATTTAAATTTTAAAGCATAATTACCCACTTCTTCAACTGATACCAATTGATATGAAAGATTATTTTGAAGCTTTATCTTTTTTTTAAATCCTTTGTGTGCAGCTTTACATGTTGCACATGGACAGGCATTTCGAATATCTTCTAGAATTAAATAACATGAATGATTATCTGACCAAGTTACGCTTAGAATACTTTCATTCAAAATTTCAAAATTTATAATTTTATTGACCATGATACAATCTATAATGGATAAAGTCTTATTAGAACAATATATCCTAGATTCAAAAAAAATTGCAATAATTGTAGAAAAAAATTTATTTTTAGATGGTAAGATTGAAAGATTATTTCTTCCAAATAATAGGCCACATATTAATGAATATAGAAAATCCAAAGAAATTAGAGAAAGTTATCAAAAATTTATGAAAGAAAATCTTTTAAGTGAATACCCTTTTGAGATAAATAGCATTTATAAGAAAATATTAAAACTAGACGAAAATCCTTTAGTTCAAGGAATAATTAATCTTAATATTGATGGTATATTAAAAAAAAATAATGCAAAGAATGTCATTGATTTAGAAGGAAATATTAATTGGTTATATTGTTCAAATTGTGGTTCTGAATCATCGATGGAATCTTTTGTGTTAAATCAAGATGAGATAATTTGTAAGAATTGTAATGATAATTCATTAAAAGTGAACATTCCTTTTAACGGTCAAGAGCCTTCCCAATGGGATTTTAAAGACTCATGGATGTTAATGAACTCATGTGATTGTCTGATAATTTTAACTGCGGATTTCATATCACCTATTACCTTCTCGTTTATTGATATGGTAACTAAGAAGCATAATAAAGTTATTTTTAGTGGGAATTTGATAGATTTCAGACAGGGAAATACGCCAGCTTTTTTCTCAGATTCACATTTTATTTCCTCAATAGATGATTTTTTAGATATAATTTTAGAACTTATAAACAATAGGTATAGTTAGATGAAAGTAAGATTAGTTAGTTATTCAAAGCCAACAACTGAATTTGAAAAAGATGGAATCTCTGATGTCCAAGAGCTTGTTGCATTTTGTGCAAGAGTTTCAAACCCATCTAATCAAAACAATAAAGATACTTCAAAAAAACTAATAAAATATTTAATAAATAATAAACATTGGTCACCTTTAGAGATGGTTACTGCTTGTGTTGAAATAGAAACTACTAGGGATATAGCTAGACAAATATTGAGACATAGATCATTTAGTTTCCAAGAGTTTAGTCAAAGATACGCAGATCCAACAAAAGATCTTTCATTTGTTGTCAGAGAAGCTAGACTCCAGGATGTTAAAAATAGGCAAAATTCAGTAGAAACCTCAGATTCTGTTTTAAAAAATGAATGGAACAAGAAACAAAATGAATTAATTGAATTATCATTGTCAACATATAAATGGGCAATTGAGAATGGTATAGCAAAAGAACAAGCAAGATCAGTTTTACCAGAGGGAAATACTGTTAGTAGGATGTATATGAATGGAACCTTACGAAGTTGGGTACATTATATTGAGTTAAGAAGTGCGAATGGAACTCAAAAAGAACATATGGAGATTGCAAAATCAATTGCATATGAAATTGCAAAAATCTTTCCAATGATGAATGATTTTTTAAAATAATTTCAAAAATTAATTAAATCTATTTTTAAATTATTTAATCTTTTCTTATAATCGCTATCTATTATTCCACTAGTGATAATCCTTTTTAAATTTTTATTAAAAAATTTAATTTTATTATTATTTGAAAGATCTATAGCCTTCTGTAAATTATCACTATCTATAAAGAGGTTTGAAGGCAGCGTTTCATTTATATTATTTTGAAATATTTCCCAATCTAAAAAATTAATAAATTTTCTTTTATATTTTATTAAGAAAGGGCAAATTTTAAAGGACATAAGATCTTTTTTTTGATAAAAAACTATTGAAAACTCAACTTCAGATATATTATTTATGAGTTTTTGAAATTGATCTAAGAAATTTTTATTTTCCATATTATCAAAAATAAATTTTTCATCAGAAAAATTTTGTGAAAAATATTTATTCTTTATTTCATCATTGATTTTATTTCTACCTAAAAGTCCAAATTTATTAATACTCTTAAAATCAACAAAATTCTTTATTTTAATAAAATTAGTTTTTAGACTTTCTATAGATATTACTATTTTACCTTCAAGTTCATTTGCAATATCTTCATCAATTTTGTCTATTATGATGACATCATATGTTTCAATATCATTAATTCTTATTTCTTCTTGAAAGTCTCTAAATTCCTGCTCACATTTCGTAGCAGCAAAACAAAAACTAATAATAGTATTTTCCAATGATGTTGTGGCCAAATTAAGAACTTTTTTATTTAGAATTTTGGAATTAATGAAATAAAAAACTGTATAATCAATGAAATTTAAAATATCTAAGTATGTATATTGTTTCCAGTTTAATCCATCTAAATGTTGATAGGCCAGTTTTTGTCCATTTTGAGTCAATTGAGATCTAATATCAAATAAATTATTCATAGATTTATTAAAAAAGAATTTTGTCTATAATATACATTAATGGTATTTATTAACAATTAAGCTAAATGATTAAAATTCCAAGAAATATTAAAAATTCAAAAAAGTATCAAATTACTAAGAAAATTATATCTGTTTTAGTTTCCGCAGGCTATGAAAGCTACATAGTAGGTGGTGCAGTTAGAAATATTTTACTTAATTTAACACCAAATGAGTATGATATCTCAACATCTGCAACTCCTGATGAAATTAATGATTTATTTAATATAACTAAATTGGTTGGTCAAAGTTTTGGAGTAACTATTGTAGTTGAAGATGGTGAAACTTTTGAAATAGCAACATTTAGAGAAGAGTCTGATTATTTAGACGGTAGACACCCAGATAATGTTCAATATACAAAAGATGTTAAAAAAGATATTAATAGAAGGGATTTTACAGTCAATGGTCTCTTAATAAATCCAATAAGTGATGAGATTATAGATTTATGTAATGGATTAAAAGACTTGAAAAATAAACAAATCAAAACCATAGGTGATCCCAACGATAGATTAAGTGAAGATTATTTGAGGATTATAAGAGCTATAAGATTTGCAAATGAATATGATTTCTCAATTGATGATGAAACAATTAACGCCATGAATAATAATGTTTCATTCCTAAATAAAATTAGCATTGAAAGAGTAAGAGATGAAATATCAAAAATCTTACTTGGTAATAATCCTGGAAAAGGTTTGAAATCTTTAGATAAATTTGGTGTGCTGGATTTACTTTTACCTGAGGTTTCAGAGATGAAAGATGTTAAACAGCCTCCTGATTTTCATCCTGAAGGTGATGTTTTTGTACACACATGTTTAGTACTAGATAAGTTGTCAGAGTTAAGACCTAATAACATTGAAGTTGTGTATGGTGCATTGTTACATGATATTGGAAAACCAAAAACTTTTACAAATACCGACAGAATAAGATTCAATAGACATGAATATGTCGGTGCAGAAATATCGGATGTGCTTTGTAAAAGATTAAAATTTTCAAAAAAACAAATAGATTCAATTAAGTCTTTAGTTAAAGAGCATATGAAATTTGGAAATGTGAAAGAAATGAAACTAAGTACATTTAAAAAATTTATTTCATTAAATAATTTTAGTGATCATTTAAAACTTCATGAAGCTGATTGTAAAGGTAGTCATGGTGATTTGAGTTTATTGAATTTTACAAATGATAAAATAAAGTCTTTGGAGAATGAACCAAGAATACCAAACCCATTAATTAATGGTGATGATCTAATAAAAATAGGATTAAGCCCTGGTCCAGTTTTTAAAAAAATTCTTTCGTATATATTTGATGAACAATTAGAAGGAAATATAAAAAACAGAGAACAGGCTTTAAAGGAGGTTGAAAAAATAATTAAAAATGATAAAAACAAAGAGAATTATTCAAGAACAACTAGGTAATATAAAAGATTTAAAGATAAAAACTATTGATATGGATACAACCCAAAGCAATGAAGTTTTGATAGAGGTTCATTGTTGTGGTGTTAGTTTTGCGGATATTTTAGCATATGAAGGTAATTATCAAGATACACCTAAGGTACCTTTTACAGCTGGGCTTGAAGTTTCTGGTGTAGTAAAAGATGTTGGAGATAATGTTAAAAAATTTAAAAACGGTGATGAAGTAATTGCACTGACACTTTGGGGTGGTTTTTCGGAATATGTAAATGTAAATGAAAAATTTGTATTAAAAAAATCAAAAAATATTCCTCATGATATAGGTTCATCGATGATTATAAATTACGGAACAGCCTTATATACAATATTTGAAAGACTTAAATGTAAGAAAAATGACAGAGTCATGATATTGGGAGCATCTGGAGGAATAGGTATTGCATCAATTGAACTTCTTAAAGCTATTGGGTGCAAAGTTATAGCTGTCGCATCCTCTAAGGATAAATTAGATGAGTGCTCGAAATATGGTGCGGATGAATTAATATTAAGAAAAAAAAATTCAAATTTGAAAGTTGAACTTAAATCTTCTTTAAAAGAAAATGTTGATGCAGTTATTGATAATATTGGAGGCAAAGATACTTTAGATTCATTAAGTTTTTTAAAATGGGAGGGATCAATTGTTCCTATGGGTTTTGCTTCAGGGAAAATAGCTGAAATTCCCGCAAATTTAGTATTACTAAAAAATATTTCAATTGTTGGTGTTTTTTGGGGACCTTTTGCAAAAGGGAACAAAAGTTTTAATCTTAATTCTATATCTATGATTAATGATTTTTACGATAAAAAATTAATAAAAATCTCACAACCTAAATTATATGATATAGAAAATTTTATGAATGCATTTGATTCTATTAAAAAAAGAGAATCAATAGGAAAAGTATCATTATATACGTCTAAATATTCAAAATAAGGGAGGTAAAAATTAATTACCCCCCTTTAATTTTAGATTTTACTTTGCAGTAAAAAGGTTATAGCTAATGCATAAATAACTAGAGACTCAATCAAAGCCAAACCAATAATCATAGGGGTTTGAATCTGTCCAGCGGCTCCAGGATTTCTACCAATAGCATTCAAAGCTGCATCCATAGTTTTACCTTGTCCTATGGCGCCACCAGCTGCTGCCAATCCAATACCAAGTCCAGCGCCTAGTGCTAAACCTGATACAGCTTCACCACTTGCTGCAGCATAGACTTCTGGAGATAATAGAAGCATGATTGCTAGTGTTGAAAAAGTAAAAAGTGAAATCTTTCTCATTATAATCCTCCTTTAAAAAACATTAATGATCGTGGCTCGTCGAGAGCGAAATGTATATACTTGATAATATTGTAAATATAAAAGCTTGTAAAAAAGAAACAAAAACACCTAATCCAATAAATATAGCAGGGACAATATAAGGTGTGAGATTGGAAAAAATTTGTAAAACTAGGTGGTCACCAAACATATTCCAAAATAGCCTTAAAGACAGAGAAGCAGGTCGGACCAAATGACTAACAACTTCAATTATAATCATTAAAGGTGCTAAATATATTATTGGACCCATAAAATGTTTTAAATATCCAACACCATGCTCTTTAAAGCCCATATAATTATATGTAATAAATATTACTGATGCACAAGCAAGAGTTGAGTTTAGATTTTGTGTTGCAGGATAAAAACCAGGAAAAACTCCCAGTAAATTAGAAAAAAAGATAAAAAAGAAAGAACCGCCTAAAAGAGGAAGAAGTTTTTTTGCTTTTTCTTCACTTCCAAAAATATCAGTTAATAATTTTAATAGGAAATCTAAAGTTAAAAATTCAAATAGGTTCGTCAAACCAAATTTCTGACTAGGCACTAAAGATTTTTCTCCTGTCGACTTAGATCTAACTTTTAGAGAAACAAGTAATAGGAACATAATTACAATTAAAGATCCTATTACGTGATCATATTCATTTACACCAATTAGCTCAGTCCATTGAGCATGTTCTAAAGCTGCACCCATAACCTATTTACCTTGTATTAGTAGAATAAACACAATTAAAATTACACTAAAACCGCTTAAAAATCCAATCAAGTCCAAAGATAAATACTCAACCAATATTATAGTGACAGAAGCTATCAGAGCTATTTTTAATAAAGAGCTTAAAAAAACAAGTATTTTCCCTTTTTTCCTATTTAAAAACATTTTTGTTACTAAATTAATCCCTATACAATTTAAGAATGAAACTACAGATCCATAAAAAATTGAACTTAAAATATTAATTTTAATAAGGTAAGACAAGGAAAAAAGGACAAATAAAAAAATTGAACTAGTTAAAATAAATTTTCTCATATTATTTATTTACCAAACTTCTTTAATATTTTTATCATAATAACGAAACCAGCCAAAGTTCCTAAAACAATCCCTACAATAGTAAAAGTTTGATTAGTATCAAGTTTTTTATCTATTAAATCCCCAATAAATAAACCAGCTAAGATTGTACCTGCTAACTCAGTTCCTATAATAAAAAATTTAAACCAACTATTATTTATTTTTATTCTCCAGAGACATAATCGCTTCCACACAAATATCAGATGTTTTTTTTATATCCTCATCCGAATGAGCTGATGATATAAAAACAGTCTCAAATTGTGATGGTGGAAACATAATACCTTTATTAACTATATTTTGAAAAAATTTTGTAAATTTTTTAAAATTACATTTCTTAACATCTTCAAAGTTTTCAGGTTTTTTCTCATTAAAAAAAATTGTAAGCATTGAACCAAGCTGATTAATTGAAATATTATTTATCTCAGATTCAATATTTTCTTTTAACTTAACAGCTTTATTCTTAATTTTTTTATATAAATTTTCTTTTTCATGTATTAGCAATCTCATTGTTTCGAGCCCAGCAGAAACGGCTATTGGGTTTCCTGAGAGTGTACCAGCATGATAAACTCCTCCTAGGGGGGAAACTTGATTCATTATTTCCTCACGACCACCAAATGCACCAATAGGGAATCCGCCACCAATTATTTTTCCTATGCATGACATGTCAGGTTTTATACCCGTTAGCTCTTCCGCCCCACCTATAGATGCTCTGAAACCAGTAATTACTTCATCAAAGATTAAAATAATTTTATTTTCTGAACAAATTTCTCTAACTTTATTAAGATAATTTTTTTTAGGAAGTATTAGCCCCATATTTGCTGGAATAGGTTCCATAATTAAAGCGGCAATTTGATTTTTATTTTCCATTATTATTTTTTTCAAACCATCCAAGTCGTTGTAATTAGTTATTAATGTATTTTTAATGAAATCTTTTGGCACCCCTTTCGAAAATGGTTCACCAAAGGTTGAAGCACCTGAACCCGCAGAAACTAATAAATGATCTATATGTCCATGATAGCACCCTTCGAGTTTGATAATTTTATCTTTTTCTGTGAAACCTCTCGCTGCTCTTATTGCACTCATAGTTGCTTCTGTCCCTGAACTTGTAAGTCTAAGCATTTCCATTGAAGGCATCAATTTGGAAATTATCTTTGCTAATTTCACTTCTTTCATATGGCAAGCTCCATATGTAGTACCAAAGTCTAAAGCTTCTTTGGCAGCAGTTAATATTTCATTCCTTGCGTGTCCAAAAATTAATGGTCCAAAAGATGAAATATAATCAATATATATATTTCCATCTATATCTTCCAAATATGCACCAAATGATCTTTTAATAAACCTTGGTGCTTCTTTTACTGCACTAAATGATCTAACAGGACTATTAACACCACCAGGCATATACCTCATGGCTTGTTCGAATACTGCTTTAGAATTTTTAATATTTTTCATAAATAATTTAAATTATGAATTATATTATATCAGTGTATGAAAAATATTAGTATTTTATCTCCAGCAAAATTAAATTTATCTTTAAGAATTAAGAGCAAACGTATTGATAATTTTCATGAAATTGAATCTAATATTCAGATAATTGATCTATTTGATGTTATAAAAATTAGACTCGATGATACTGTAGATGGTGTTGAGGTCGAATGTACCAATAAAAAAATCAAAGAAAGTGACAATCTTGCTTATATAGCTGCTAATAAATTCCTCGAATTTTTTAATATCAAAAGTAACATAAAAATATTTATAGATAAAAAAATACCTCTAGGTTCCGGATTAGGAGGCGGTAGTAGTAATGCTGCATCGATTTTAATTGGGCTATCAAAAATATTTAATTTAGATAGATTTGAAGATTTATACAAAATTGCATGCGAAATTGGTTCAGATGTTCCATTATTTCTTTTTTCTAGATCAGCAATTTTAACTGGTAGAGGGGAAACTATAAATCTTATTAAGTCTCCACCCAGTTTAAATTTTTTTTTAATTGTCCCAAACTTTAGTAGCTATTCAACAGATATGTATTCTAAATGGATAGAAAATGAAACAATGATTAATAAATATTTTGAACAAAAAAAACCTAAAACAATTTCATTCGCAGATTCTAACATAGAATTGAGAAACGACTTTTTACCTATTTTGATTGGGGAAAATAATAGTTTTGTTGAAATTTTTCAAATTTTAGATTCAATGGGTATGAACTCATATTCAGTTTCAGGTTCAGGCTCTTCAATTTTTGCAATAATAAATCAAAATGAATCCGGGAAAGAATTAATGTCATATTTTGAATCATCAAGTCATTATAAAACATTCATTTGTTCATCAATTGAAGGGTGGCGATTTCAAATAGATTGAATTTGAAAAAAATACCTGTATCATGATGACTTATATATTTTATTTGGCCCGTCGTCTAATGGCAGGACTCTTGGTTTTGGTCCAAGCAATGGAGGTTCGAATCCTTCCGGGCCAGTATAGTACTTCACTTTCTATGGTGAAAATAGTATAATTAGGCACGTTTATTTTAATAATTTATTTAGGGGTATGAAATGGGAGCCGATGAGTATCAAGAATATAATAATTCAGATCAACAATCATCAAATGATGGTGATCTGGATGATAAGGCATTATTAGAAGAATATCAAAAAACAACTCTAAGAAATGTTGGATCAAAATCAAAGAAGAAAGATTGGGTACCTGATGAGCAATATAGGTTATTGTATGTTTATTTCAAAGATATGTCTTTGGAGCCTTTATTAAAGTCTAAGCAGGAAGTTGAAGTTTCAGCTAAAATAAAAAAATCTGAATTAATAGCCAGCAATTTTAAAAAACTTCTTGAAGATGTTGAAGATTCGTCAATCAGCTCTATTCAGAAGAAAAAACTAGTTTCTTTAAAAGGCGGAAAAAAAAGAAGAATTGCCGAGGTTGAAGGCTATATAAAAGCATATACCAATCTTGCTAATAATCTTAAAGAAAGATTTGTAAAGGCAAACTTGAGGCTTGTTGTAAGTATAGCCAAGCGATATATTGGAAGAGGATTAGCTCTTCAGGACTTAATTCAAGAGGGAAATGTTGGTCTAATGAGAGCTGTCGAAAGATTTGATCATACAAAAGGTTTTAAATTTTCCACATATGCCTCATGGTGGATACACCAAGCCATTTCAAGAGCACTTTTAGACCAAACAAGGACGATTAGAGTGCCTGTATATGTCCTTGAGCAAGCTAGTAAAGTTTTTAAAGCTAGTACAGCATTACAAAAAGATTTAGGAAGAAAACCAACACCAACTGAAATTTCTGAAAAAGTTGGAATATCTGTTGATGGTGTTAAAAGGATACTAGAATCAACTAATGAAGTTGTTCAGCTTGATACTCCTGTTTTTGATGGAGAAAAAGCAACTCTCTTAGATTTTATTCCTGATGAAGGTTCACCAGTGCCTGATAGAATTGTTGCTGAAAGCTCATTGACTGAGAGAATTAAAGGAGCTTTGAAGGCCTTAACTCCAAGAGAAGAAGAAATCATAAAAATGAGATTTGGTATTGATATGGAAAGTACATATACTTTAGATGAAATTGGTAAAAAATTTGATCTAACTAGAGAGAGAATTCGTCAAATTGAGAAAAAAGCATTAGAAAAATTAGCAAAATCCGATGTTGGAGAAGTTTTAAAGAGTTTTTTAGAGTAATTCAATGAGCAATATAAAATTTGGCTTAGTCCCACCAATGCCCGGAGCAAATTGTGATGAATTAATTAATTTTTCTATTAAGGCTGATGAGATGGGATTTGACTCTCTATGGTTTCCTGATCATCTTGCATTTATTGCTCCAAGTCCAGCATTTGAAGCTTGGACTATTGCAGCTGTTGTTGCGAAATTAACAAAAAATATCACAATCGGGACTACTTCTGATCCACATAGGAATCATCCAGCTGTATTTGCTCAAAGACTTGCTACAGTAGATCATATATCAAAAGGTAGAGTTTCTCTGGGTTTAGGCGTAGGAGAATCAATGAATACAGATGCTTATGGTATTCCATGGAATAACCCGTTTAAAAGAATGACCGAATCTATGGATATAATGAAGCTTCTGTGGTCAACAAAAGAAACAGTAAGTTATAAAGGTGACTTCTTCGAATTGAAAGATGCTTCATTATTACTAAATCTCTATGAGGATAAAAATAGTATTCCCTTTTATTTCGCTACCCACACTGATAAAGGATTAGATTTAATTGGTAGACTCGGAGATGGTTGGATGCCCTTAGATTTAACTCCAAAATTATATTCAATATATTTGGAAAAAATAAAGAATTCAGCTTTAAATGCTGGAAGAGATATTCAATCGATCGATCCAACTGTATGGATTTTTACATCTCTAGGTAAAGATGAAGACGAAGCCTATAAATCACTTGAACCCTATAGATATGTCTGCATAATGCAAGAACAGTTGAAAAAAGCTGGATATGATATTGATATTCCAGATGAATACAAAGGAATAAACTATTTCAACATTACCCCGACTGATGAAGTTAAAAAACAAAAATTTAGAGAGCTTGGAAATTTTTTTCCAAGAGAAGCTGTAATTGATTTTACAATCACAGGTTCTAAGAATGATTGTATTAAAAAGATAGAAAAATATATTGATAATGGTGTTAAACATTTTGTCTTATTTCATTACTTTAGTCCTGATCCAAACTATGCAATGGAAGTATATTCAAAAGAAATTATTCCTTATTTCAATTCTTAAATTTAATTTGTGAAAAATTTAGGACTCCTAACTTAGAATAGTTAACTGATTTTATTTTATCACTTTGAAGGTAAATTTGATCAGATTCATATAATGGAATAATAACAATATCTTTATCTAATAATATTTTTTGTGCTTGTTTATAAAGTCTATCTCTAATTTTTAAATCTAATTCGCTTGACGCTTTTCTTACAATATTATCAAAATTTTCATTACACCATCCTGTCTCATTATTACCACTATTACATGTAAAAAGGTTCATAAAATTATGAGGATCTGCATAATCTGCTGACCATCCAGCTCTAAACATATGAGGTCTATCAGTATCTAACTTGCTTAGATAAACTTTCCACTCAAGTCCTTCAACCTCGATATCAACACCAATATTAGTTTTCCACATGTCCTGAAGTACTTCAGCAATTAATCTATTATTTGCTGATTCAGGGAATAAAAACTTGATTTTTTTATCTTTTATTTTTTGATAAAATTTTTTATCTTTTAATATTTTTTTTGCTTTTTCTGAATTAAATTCATTTATATAAACTCTATTTCCTAACATACCTTCAGGTATCCAGGAGCTAGTTTTTTTAACGGTTTTTTGTAAAATTTTCTCTATCACGCTTTTATCAATCGAATATAAAAAAGCTCTCCTTATATCAGGGTCATTAAATGGGAATTTATTAACATTAAAACCAATATAATTATTTCTAAATTGACTAACTGTTTTTAATATTTTTTTTTCTTTTAAATATGGTATCTCAAGTAATGGTATCCCTCCTCCATCTAGTATATCAATCTGTCCGCTTTCAAACATTGCTAAAGAAGATGAACTATTTTCATTTATAATTATTTTTACAATCTTATTTTTTTTATTTTTAAAAAGTAAATAGCTGTTATTTTTTCTATCAATTAATCTGAATTCACCTAATGTTACTAAGTTTTCTTTTCTGACCCATGATTCTTTATATATAGAAATTAAGTCTTTTCTAATTGGGAAAGTTGACATAAAACTCATCAAACTGGGAAAGTATGTTTTTTTTTCAATGAGATCAATTTCTATTATATAATCATTGATTATCTTAATTCCTACTTCTTCAAAATTTTTTATTTTTCCAGAATTATATTCTTTTGCATTTTTTATATCGAACAAGAAGTATGCATAGTCTGCCGCAGTTTTAGGATTTAAAAGTCTTTCCCATGAGTCTTTGAAATGATGAGCTTTTAGCTCTTTATTGTCAGACCATAAAATACCTTTCTTTAGTTTAAAAATAATTTTTGATTCATCAGTAAAATACCATTCATCAGCTAAATTATTTTCAACTTTTAAATCTTTATTTAGTTTGGTTAGCCCTTTCATTATATTATTTATAATTAAAAAAGAAGAGCTATCTGTGGCCAAGTTCCAATCAAGCGTACCAGGCTCACTGGACATATTAATAGTAACTTCATTGTCTGCTATCGATAATTTTGTAAATAATAATGATATAAGAAAAAAAAAGGTAATTATGAGAAAGTTAGGAATCTTCTTTTTCATCGTTTTCAACTGTTATTAAGTGTGCTCCTAAGTCAACTGTATCTCCATCTTTAACACTTATCTCACTGACTTTCCCATCTATTGAAGATTTAAGTTCACTTTCCATTTTCATAGCCTCAACAACAATTAATCCCTCACCTTCTTTAATAATATCTCCAACCTTTTTTAAAACTTTTACTACTCTTCCAGGCATAGGAGCAGAAATTTTATCAACACCTGAAGCATTCTCTAATGAGCTTTTATCTCTAGCTGAAGGAATTTCAAAACTAAAGAGGTCCCCTTTGTAAAAAATCTCAATTGACTTCCCTTCTTTTTTGATTGCAACTGTACATGTTTGACCATCTAAAATCATTGAATAAAGATTTGAATCGATTTTTATTAATTCGGCATTATATTTTTTTTCATTAAATTCAATATTAAAAATCTCTCCACTTTCTGCGAGATTAAAATTCAAAATTTCTTTACCTATTTTTAAACTATATTTCATTTTTTTTCCTATAAATTAAAACATTGAATTTCTTGATATACTTACTCTTCTAGCTATATATTTCCAAGGTGTGAACCTAGGATCTCTAGAAATATTTTCAACATCTATACCAGAATGTAATGTAATAACACCAGCTATTGCGGATATACTTAAATTTTCTTTTGGTGTGTTTAGTAATTTTTTATGCTTATCGATAAAACCAGTATCAAGTTTGGCATCAATAAAGTCTTTTTCATCCATTAGTCTATTCAAAAAACCAAGATTGGTTTTTAAGCCAAGGACAATATATTCATCTAATGCTCTTGCCATTCTTTTTATGGCATCATTACGATCTTTACCCCAAACAATAAGTTTAGATAGCATAGGATCATAAAAAGTTGTAACTTCATAGCCATTAAATAAAGAAGAGTCATCTCTCACACCAGGCCCTTGGGGAGATTTAGTATAGCTAGCTATACCTGGTGTTGGAATAAAATTATTACCTGGGTCTTCAGCACAAATTCTACATTCAATCGCATGACCTGTTATTGTTATATCTTTCTGTTTAATACTTAATTTTTCACCATATGAGACTTTAATCATTTCTTTAACAATATCTATTCCTGTTATCATTTCTGTTATTGGATGTTCTACTTGTACACGAGTATTCATTTCAAGAAAATAAAAATTTTCTTTTTGGTCCATAATAAATTCAACTGTACCTGCTCCATGATATGAAACTTTTTTTGCAAGTTTTACAGCAATATTTCCCATCAATTCTCTAGTTTTTTTACTAACACCTGGTGAGGGAGCTTCCTCTACAACTTTTTGATGTCTTCTTTGAATGGAGCATTCTCTTTCAAAAAGATGCACAACGTTTCCATGTTTATCACCAAGAATTTGTATTTCAATGTGCCTAGGCTCTTGAACAAATCTTTCAATAAAGACCGCGTCATTATTGAATGCAGATTTAGCTTCACTTTTTGCCATATTTAAAGAATTTTCAAAGTCAGACATTTTATGAACAAGCCTCATACCTTTACCACCACCACCTGCAGAAGCTTTAATCATGAGTGGAAAGCCGATGTCTTTAGCTGCCTGAACCGCTTCTTCATTACTAACTTCACCCTCAGTTCCGGGAACTAATGGAACTTTAGCAGATTTAGCTATATCTCTGGAGGTAATTTTATCACCCATTAGTCTTATAGCTTCAGCACTTGGTCCAATAAAATCAATTTTATTTTTTATACAATCTTCGGCAAATTCGGCATTTTCTGACAAAAAACCATATCCAGGATGAATCCCATCACACTTTGCTTTCTTAGCAACTTTAATAATATTTTTTCCTATTAGATAACTTTGGCTAGGTAATGGCCCTCCAATATTATAGGCTTCGTCAGCCATATTAACATGCAAAGATCCTTTATCTGCATCTGAATAAACAGCTACAGTTTTAATATTAAGCTCCTTACAAGCCCTTATGATTCTTATCGCTATTTCGCCCCTATTTGCAATTAATATTTTTTTATACATAAATACCTCTTAAATTTTATAGGGGAATAAGCCCATGTTTTTTAGGTGGATTATTTTGTCTTTTACCTTCTAACATTTCAAAGGAATTTGCAACTCTTATTCTGGTATCCTCAGGCTTAATAACCTCATCAATATATCCTAAGTTTGCAGCTCTGTAAGGGTTAGCAAAAAGCTCTTTATATTCTTCAACCAATTTTGCTTTTTCGGCAACCGGATCTTCAGCATTTTGAATTTCTCTTCTATTAACAATATTTACCGCTCCATCAGGACCCATTACAGCAATCTCAGCAGTAGGGAAGGCAAGGTTGATATCACCTCTTAAATGTTTTGATGACATAACATCGTATGCACCACCATATGCTTTCCTAGTAATAACTGTAACTCTCGGAACTGTAGCTTCACAATATGCATATAATAATTTAGCACCATGCAATATTATTCCATTAAGTTCTTGATCTACCCCTGGTAAAAAGCCAGGAACATCTACTAAAGTAAGAAGAGGTATATTGAAGCAATCACAAAATCTTACAAATCTTGCACCTTTAATTGATGATTTAATATCTAGAACTCCAGCTAATACATTTGGTTGGTTACCTACAACTCCAATTGTTTTACCATTTATCCGAGCAAATCCTACAACAATATTCTGAGCATAATTTTCAGCTACTTCAAAAAAATATTCATTATCCACAATTGATGAAATAACCTCTTTCATATCATATGGCTTGTTAGGGTTGGTTGGAACAATATCACGAAGCTTATCTACTTTTCTATCAATTGGATCATCACATGCAATAGATGGAGGATCTTCCATATTATTTAGTGGTAAAAAAGTAAATAATTCTCTTAATAAAGCAAGACAATCTTCATCATTTTCTGCGGCAAATTGAGCGACTCCACTTTCGGAGGTGTGTACAACCGCACCACCTAATTCTTCAGAAGTAACTTCTTCATTGGTAACGGTTTTAACAACATCTGGACCAGTGATAAACATGTAGCTGGTATTTTTCACCATAGCAATAAAATCTGTCATTGCTGGTGAATAAACTGCACCTCCAGCACTAGGACCCATTATTGCTGAAATTTGAGGAATAACACCTGAGGATTGAACATTTCTCAAAAATATCTCTGCATAACCCGCAAGACCTCTAACTCCTTCTTGAATTCTTGCTCCTCCAGAATCACTTAAACCTATTACAGGACATCCTACTTGCATTGCCATATCCATAATTTTTGTTATTTTTCTTGCATGAGCTAAACCTAAAGCCCCTCCAAAAATAGTAAAATCTTGCGCATATACAAATACTTGTCTACCATCAATTTTTCCATATCCTGTAACAACTCCATCACCAAGGAATTTAGTTTTCTCCATTCCAAAATTATAGTTTTGGTGTTCAACAAATTTATCCAGTTCAACAAAACTTCCATTATCCAAAAGCAGGTTGATTCTTTCTCGTGCTGTTAGCTTTCCTTGATTATGTTGCTTATCTACTCTGGCATCACCACCAGCTTCTTCTGCTTTGGCTAGTTTTTCCTCTAGAAATTTAATCTTTTGTTCCATTGTAATTTCTTCACTCATATGAAACCTCTATATATTTAAATTAATTCGCGTGCTAATTATTAATAATTCGTTAAAAAATAATTATAAAAATATAATCTAATGAGATATTTTTTCTAGTATTGAATTCAATTTAGTTCTAAAAACATCTATTTTTTCATTATTAGTAACTACAAAATCATACATATCCTTTTTTTTGTGGATTTCGTTTTGTATATTAAATATTGTATTAATCTCATTAAAATGCACATGATCCCTATCTTTTACACGTTTAATTATATTTTTTTTTGTACATTTTATTAGTATTATATAATCTAAAAAGTCTCCTATTTTTGTTTTTTTGTTAATTAGAGCTCCTTCAAAGAAAATTAACCTTTTTTTCTTAGAATTCATTATTTTTGAAAATTCTTTAACTTTTTTTAATAATTCAGGATGAACTATTGAGTTAAGCTTTAGTCTTTTATTATCATCGTTAAATATTATTTTTCTGAATTCTTCTCTGTTTATTTTTTTATTTTTATCTAATATTTCATCCCCAAAAGTTTTAATTATTTTTTTATAGCAACTTTCCCCAGGTTGCATAATCTTTTTTGAAATTTCATCCAAATCATATGATGGAAACCTTTTCCACTTGAAGAATTTAATTGCTTCACTTTTACCACTTCCAATTATTCCAGATATACCAATTTTTAATATTTTATTTTTCAATTCTATAAAAACCTTTTAACCCTATAAGAAATTAATTCTTTACTAAGAATTTTTAATATTTGATAAATTCCCGGGGAATTTTTAGAACCAGTTAATATTAATCTAAGTGGAAATGCTAAGTTTTTCATTTTTAAATTATTATTTAATAAAAAATTTTTAAAAAAATCTTCAATTTCATCCATGTTTTTAAAATTATAATCCATAAAGCTATTTAAAAACTTTTCTAATATTTTTTTATCACAATCATTTATTGATTCAATTGATTTATCATCTATGTTTAATTCTTTGGTTTCACAAAAACTTAGAACTTCTTTAAGTTGTATTAAATCTTTTGATTTTTCTTTGGCTGACAAAATGGCTAAGTCTATATCAATTCCTTCAATAAATTTAAAATTTATCAATTCTTTTAAATAATTAGTATCTGCTTTTTTAATTTGATTTGAATTTACCCATGTAAATTTTTCTAGGTCAAAAATAGCGGGTGATTTATTTAAATTATCTAAACTAAAGTTTGCTTCCATTTCATTTAAAGAGAAAATTTCTTGATCGCCAAACGACCAGCCTAGTCTTGCTAGATAATTAATTATTGAAACTGGCAAAAATCCCATAGACTTAAAGTTATCAATTGATTCAGCACCATGTCGCTTGCTTAACTTAGTTTTGTCTTTGCCTAATATCATTGAAACATGAGTAAAATCAGGAATTTTTGCATTCAAGGAATTATAAATTAATATCTGTTTGGGCGTATTTGATAAATGATCTTCACCTCTAATAACATTCGTAATTTTCATTTCTATATCATCAATTGCTGAGGCAAAGTTATATGTTGGAAATCCGTCGCTTTTTATTATTATAAAATCGTCTAAATTATTACTTTCAATTTCTATTTTTCCTCTCAAAGTATCTTTAAAATCAATGATTTTATTATCTGGGGTTTTAAATCTAATTACAAAATCTTTATTTTGTGGATGATCTTTTCTATCTCTCCAAATCCTTGGATATTTATAAATTTTTTTTTCTTTTTTTGCTTGTTCTTTAATTCTATTTATTTCTTCTTGGGATGAAAAGCATTTATAAGCCTTACCTTCAGATAAAAGAATATTTGCATAATTTTGATAAATCTCTATTCTTTCTGATTGCAAATATGGACCCTCATTCCATTGAATTCCTAACCACTTTAGAGAGGACAAAATTTCCTCTTGAGAATGACTTGTAGATCTTCCCTTATCAGTATCTTCAATTCTTAATATGAGTGAACCATTGGTTTGTTTTGAAAAGAGATAATTAAAAATTGCCGTTCTGACACTTCCCAGATGTAAAGAACCAGTTGGGCTTGGAGCAAATCTTACTCTTGTATTCATAAGAATATAATTATACTTTAATCCTTGAATATTTTTGATTAAATAGTTTCACTTTTGTAAAAATTAATATAATCATAATAGTTGATAAAATAAAAGAAATAATTATTGGAAAATCTTTAAATGATCCCAAATATCCCAAATCATAAAAACTTACAACGAATAAAGAAGATATTCCATTTAATAAGATAAATAAAATTATATATTTATTTAATAAAAAAGATTTTTTTAAATTTATATACAAAGACAAAAAGACAAAAGTGATACTCACTATAGAAATTATTTTACTAGATATATTAAAATCAATAATGTTAATAATAAAATGATCCATATATGAAAATGGAAGAATGTAACTGTATTTAAAATTAAGATATTCAGAATGTAAATATGTCAGAGGGCAAAAACCAATACCAAAGAATAAGCCCATTATGCTCCAGCAAAAAATGGTCAATATTAGAAATAACAAACTAACACGTCTTGTTTTCTCTGATACCCAACCTAGTGTATTTAATAAGATAACAAAAACATGTAATAAATTAAAAATGGAATCAACATAATCATAAAACATTTTAATAATATATAATATATAAAAATTAAGATGAGTATATTAGCAATTGATTATGGTATAAAAAGGATTGGGATTGCATCTACTGACGAGCTTAAAATGTTTAGTCATCCCATTAAACAGATAGAAAATATTTCCGATGATCATAGTATTAAGGAAATATTAAATATTTTAGAAACCAGGAAGATAGATTTAATTTTGGTTGGTATTCCTTTTAAATCTGATGGAAGATTGAAAATTCAAGATTATATAGAAGATTTCGCAAAAAAATTAAAAAAAGTAATTAAAATAGATATAAAGTTTTGGGATGAAAATTTTACGACAGATGAAGCTGAATCTTTTTTAATTTCACAAGACATTTCAAGAAAAAAAAGAAAAAAAGTAAAAGATATGTTATCTGCTTGTAAAATAATTGATAGTTATTTAAGGAGTATAAAATAAAATATTTAGATACTAAACATGGAAAAATTTTTTATAAATTAATTAAAAATAAAAATAAAAAATTTATTACTTTAATTGGAGGACTTGGTAGTACAATATCGAGTTGGGATAAACAAATTGAAAAATATAAGAAGAATTTTTCTATTTTAGCGTTTGATAATCTTGGATCTGGTAAAAGCGATTTTCCAAAACAAAAAATTTCAATGGAGCTTTTTTCTTCAAATACTTTCGAAATTCTTAAAACACTTAAAATAAAAAGAACTCACATAATAGGGAAGTCTATGGGAGGAATGATAGCCCAGGTTTTTGCGGCTAAATATCAAAGAATGACAGATAAACTAATTCTAGCTTGTACATCAGCTTCTCGAGATGAAATAGGAAATGAAATAATTAATATTGCAAAAAAAACAGCAAAAAAAGTAGGTTTAAAAGAACTATGGTTCAATGCATTGTTACTAGGGTATTCAAGAAAATATGTAATAAGAAATTTTAAAGATTATAAAAAGACAAAGGTTAGTAATAATGAAGATGATGTTGAGGGATATCTAAAGCAGTGCTCAGCTATTGAAAAGTTAAGTAACATAAAATATTTATCGAACATAAAAGCCAAAACTTTAATCGTCTATGGAAAAAATGATTTAATAGTTGATCCATCTAAATCAATTGAACTAGCTAAAAAGATATACCATTCACAGGTAATAGGTTTCCCAGGCGGCCATGGTTTCTGGAAAGAAAATAGTCATTTAGTCGATAATGAAGTTCTAGATTTTTTAATTAATTAAATTTGATTTATCATCAGGGAGTTCCAGTTTGCCCATTAAATAATCAATTCTTGATTCAAGAACTTCAATGAGCCTAACACCTCTTTTACCTTCATCTAATTCTTCTAAAAGATATTGTCTCTCAAGAGAACTTGATACTACTATAGATGACAAAGAATCTATGAGTTTACAAAAGTTTGCATTAGGATCTATTTTTATTTTATAACTATCATTATAATCTTGAATAAGCAGGTTCCATTCACCAACTAAATCAACAATTCTTTTATATAAGGCGCTATTATCTTTAGCTTCAATTGACTTTATGAGATTAATTTTAGCTTGTCTATAGGGTTTTGAATATATTATTTCATCAATTTTAATTCTGCCAATACCATACAAAATTATGTTTTTCTTACCTTCTTCAATTTCTTCATTACTAATTATTCTGCCCACGCATCCTATTTTTGAAATTGTTTCATTGTCATCATTACTCTTTTCGTTCTCATTCATAAGTGTCATACAGATTAAGTTATGACTTGAAGCAGAATCATCAACCATTTGCTTATATCTTTCTTCAAATATATGCAAAGGTATGACAGTATTTGGAAAAAAAACCATATTACCGAGTGGAAATAGAGGCACAACATCTTCCATATTAGATATTATTTTATCTTCATCAAAATCTACATAAAGTGTTTTCATAAATTAATTATACCAAGATTGTAAAAATTAATTATACTTTTAATATGGACTCTGAAGAAGCCGAATCGAAACTAAATCAAAAAATATTACTCGGACCTGGTCCATCAAATGTTCCCTGCAGAATTCTTAATGCACTATCTCAGAGCTGTATGAGTCATTTAGACCCTGATTTTTTTAAAACTTTAGATGAAATAAGGGAAAATTTAAAGATATTATTTAAAACTAACAATGAAAACACATTTGCCATCTCCGGGACAGGTAGTGCGGGAATGGAGGCATCATTTGCAAATTTAATTGAAAATAAAGATAGAGTTATTATTTTTGTTTCTGGACTATTTGGAGAACGGATGGCTGATGTTGCTGGTCGTTATAATGCAGAGGTTGTAGTAGTTAAAAAAGATTGGGGAGAATCATTTACCTTTGAAGAAATGAAAGAAGTTATTGATAATGAGGAAAACATTAAAATTGTATCAATAGTTCATGCTGAAACATCCACAGGTGCTAAACAAGATATTAAACAACTTGGTGAGTTTCTTAAATTAAGTAATATTATATTTGTTGTTGATTCCGTTACTTCTTTTACTGGTTTAGATTTAGACGTTGATTCATGGGGAATTGATGTTTGCTACTCAGGCTCACAAAAATGTTTAAATGTACCCCCAGGTCTTTCTCCAATAACTTTTAGCGATAAAGCAATGGCCAAAATTAAAAATAGAAAAGATAAAGTAAAGTCTTGGTATTTAGATTTAAATCTATTACAAAATTACCACAGCAAAAATAGAATTTATCACCACACTGCTCCCGTTAATATGTTATTTGCACTAAATGAAGGACTCAAAATTTGTCTTGAAGAGGGACTAGAAACTAGAATCAATAGACATCAGGAAGTTTCAGTTTATTTTTCATCAAAATTAGCGAATTCACCATTTGAATATTTTGTTAAAAATAAAAAAAATATTTTACCTATGTTGAAAACAATTAAATTACCAAATCATATATCTGATAATAAAAGAACACTTTTGCTTAAAGATGAAAGTTTAGAAATTGGTGGAGGATTGGGTGATACAAAAGGAAAAGTATGGAGAGTAGGACTTATGGGTTGTAATGCAACGAATGAAAATGTTGATATCTTTTTTAATACTTTGGAAAAATATATATGAGTAATAGAATTAACAATTTTGATGAAAACTATATATATAAAATTTTGAAGAAAAATTTTAAGAAAAATAATAAGAATTTTCTCAATAATATTGGTGATGATGCTTCTATATTAAAATTAGGCAATAAAAAGTATGCGGTATCATGTGATATACAGATTGAAAATGTTCACTTTAGTTTTAAATACTCAAAACCAGAAGAAATATCATATAGGGCGGTTATTGTTGCAATTAGTGATCTACTAGCGATGGGTGCAAGACCAGAATTCTTTCTTAATTCATTAAATATTAAAAAAGGAACAAGCTCAAAAATTATAGATAAAATTTTTTATGGTTTTAAGAAAGCTGCAAGGGATTTTAATTTAGAACTAATAGGTGGTAATGTTTCATCTTCAAAACAATTTTCCCTTGACCTAACAGTCATTGGAGTTGTGAAAAAAAAATATATTTCAAGAGGTTCTTCGGTTGGGCAAAATATATATATAACAGATAATCTTGGAACCGCTTCTGCAGGTTTAAAAATTTTAAAAAATAAAAAAAAGTATGAAGGTTTGAATGTAAAAAAAATAATTCAAGCATATATTAAGCCTGAATTAAATATTCATAAATTAAACAAACTTATTTCTACAAATTTAATTAAGTCAATGATTGATGTTACAGATGGATTAACAATTGATCTTAAAAGATTAATTAAATATAAAGATAAGAGTTTAGGTGCAAGCATAATTTGGGAAAAAATCCCAATTGAAAGGAGTTTGTACAAATTTTTCAATCAAAAAACTATTGAAAATTTAGTTATGAATGGCGGGGATGATTATAAGTTTTTATTTACTGTTGATGAAAAAGATAAGAAAGTATTTGAAAGTAAAATAAAATCTAAAAAAATCAAAGTACATAATATAGGAAATACTGATAATACTGGAGTTATTAAATTAATTAAATCCGGAATGGTTAAAAAAATTGATTCGGGAGGATTTTTACACAGATTCTAATGGATAGTGCTTATATTTTTGTAGTTGTTATATTCTTTTTAATTTTATTATCTGGATTTTTCTCAATTACTGAGAGTTCTATTTTCTCATTACAAAGATATCAAATAGACCTTATAAAAAAGAAATCAAGAGCAGGTAAGTTATTAGAGGGCTTTATAAAAAAACCTTCGTCCATAATAGCAACTATCTTATTAATGGATGAGATTTTAAATGTTACTATTACGAGTTTAATTTCTGCAAAGTTAGATCAAGTTTTAAGAAATACATTATCTGAAGAGTTGATATCTATTGTTGCAATTTTAATCACATCAATAGTAATATTAATTTTTTGTGAGATTATTCCCAAAACCATTGGTGTAAAGTTCTCCAGACCCTTAAGTGTAATTTGCGCTAAGCCAATTGAATTACTTAACAAGTTTTTATTTCCCTTAACCCTATTTTTTGATTTTATATCTAGAAAACTAGTTGAGTTTTTTGATTTCAAAGGAGAAGATATTACTTTACTTTCTTCGAAAAGAAACATAACAAGTCTAATTGATATCGGTGAAGATGAAGGTTTTGTAAAGAGAAGTGAAACAGAACTTGTTGATAATTTTTTAAGACTTGACCAGATACCATTATCAAAAATACTGACACCTGAACCAGACTTATTTATGATTAAATCAACAGTTAAGACTAATGAGGCAATTAAACTAACTCTGAAAAATGGTTTTTCAAGAATCCCAGTTTATGAAGGAGATACTGACAATATAGTTGGCATCGTATATTCAAAAGATTTATTAAATCACAAGGCAGAAGAAATTTCCTCACTCATAAGAGATCCTTTTTATGTACCAGTCCAGAAGAAAGCTTTGCCACTCCTAAGAGAAATGCAATTGTTGAGAACTCATATGGCAATTGTAATTGATGAATATGGACGACTTAAAGGAATAGTAACCCTGGATGATATTTTAGAAGAAATTTTTGGAGAAATTGAGGATGAAAAATTAGTGAATGATGAAAGCATTTTTTATATTGGTAAAGATTTATATCTTTATGGTGGAACAAAAATAAAAGATTTTAATGAAACTTGTTTATTTACTGTTATGAGGAATTCGGGATTAAAAAATCTTTCTGATAATATTGAAACATCTTATATTTCGGAAGATCTTGGAATCGAAACTGTTGGCGGATTTATTTTTAATCAACTTGGTAGACTTCCAAAACAAGGAGATAAAGTAAAAAATGGGAAAATTGAGATGACAGTTAGCGAAGTAGTTAACAATAGAATTACTAAAATTTTAATTAGGAGCGAATCAAAATAAGTGATTAACTTTTTTACTTTACCATTGATAACATTATTTTTATTAGTGCTACAAGCTCTATTTGCTGGTTCTGAAATTGCATTATTGTCATGTGATAAGGCTAAAATAAGATCAAGAGCAGATTCTGGAAGTTCTGCAGCAAAACTCGTAATGAAATCAATTAATAAAATAGAACAATATGTCTCAACAAGTCTGGTTGGTGAAAATTTATGTATTGTTATTAATACAGTATTGGTTTCTTTTTTTATTCAAAGAAATTATCCACAATATGATCCTCATTTAATCTCCGTATTAATTCTTACCCCTTTAATTGTCATTTTTGGACAAGTAGTTCCCAAATCAATTTTTCAAAAACAAAGTACAATTTTGGTTTTAAAGACGATTTATTTCTCTATTTTTTTTAGCATAATATTTAAACCATTATTAGTATTTATAAGATTGATTACTGATTCGATTGTAAAATTAATTGGAACAAAAAGTAAATTGATAACACGTGAAGAACTTATTCATGCATTGGAGGTTGAATCCTCTGTTGAAGATTCAACAGAAAGTTTTAGAGATAAAATACTAAATAAAATATTTTTATTTGATAAGGTTAGAGTAAGAGATATTATGATTCCAATTAATAGAGTTGAATTACTTCCAATAGATTCAACAATAGGTCAAGCCAAAAAAATCATTGAGAAAACAGGTTTTTCGAGACTCCCAGTTTATCAAAATAAAATCAAAAATATTGTTGGGGTTATTCATTCTTCATATTTAATTGGTAAATCAGATGATATGAAGATAGAAGAAATAATCGAAGAGGGATTGTATACAAATGAAAAAAGCTTAGCTTCAAAATTATTAAATGAGATAAGAAAATCAAAGTTTAATTTAGTAATAGTAGGAGAAAAAACATCTGCCTCTGGTATTGTAACCCTTGAGGATATTTTGGAGGAGATAGTAGGTGAAATAGAAGATGAGCATGATTAGAACTTAAATTGAATTTTAATTATATTTCGTTTAACATCAAAATATGTCTCGTAAGTCAATTGTAAAAAGAAAAACTAGTGAAGTTGATGTTTCAGTAGAATTAAATATTGATGGCAAGGGTTTATATAATATAGATACTGGCATACCCTTTTTTGATCATATGCTAGAGCAGCTATCAAAGCATGGACTTTTTGATCTTAATATAAAAGCATCAGGTGATACAGAAATTGATTTCCATCATACTGTTGAGGATGTTGGCATTGCATTAGGAGAAGCATTTAATGAAGCATTGGGCGATAAGAAATCTATAAAAAGATATGGCTCTTTCTCGGTCCCATTTGATGAAACACTATCTTCATCAGATATTGATCTGAGTGGTAGACCTTTCTTTATTTTTGATGTTGACTTAAATAATGGAAAAGTTGGTGAGTTTGATATTGAATTAACTAAAGAATTTTTTCAAAGTTTTACAAATAATATTAAAGCAAATATACATATAAATACTAAATATGGATCCAATAATCATCATATAATAGAATCAATATTTAAATCAGTAGCAAGATCCTTAGATATAGCTACCCAAATTGACTCTCGTTCTGATTCTATTCCATCCACTAAAGGAAATTTATGATAGCCGTTGTAGATTATGGTTTAGGTAATCTTAAATCAGTTCATAAAGCATTTAAATTGTTGAATATTGATTCCGTCATAACTAACAATCCTGATAAAATAATGGATGCTAATTCAATTGTCTTTCCAGGAGTTGGCTCATTTGGGGATTGTATGAAAGAACTTGATAGAAGAAAATTAATTAAGCCGATTACTGATTCGATTAAATCTGGTAAGTTTTTTTTGGGTATATGTTTAGGTCTTCAAATTTTATTTTCAAAAAGTGAAGAATCTCCAGAAGTCCCTGGCCTTGGAATTTTTGATGGCTCTATTGATAAAATAAATTTTGATAAAAAGTTAAAAATTCCCCACATGGGATGGAATAAGATTTTTATTGAAAAAAAATCAGAATTTTTACAAGGTATTAATAATGAATCTTGGATGTATTTTGTTCACTCATTTAAATTTAAGATTGATCAAACTTTAACTCTTACAAAATCTGAATATGGGCAGGAGTTTTCATCTTCAATAAATAAAGAAAATATTTTTGCTACACAATTCCATCCTGAAAAAAGTAGTTCTATAGGATTAAAAGTTTTGGATAACTTTTCTAAGCTCTCTAATTAATAGACTGATATATATAATAAGACCTCAATACTCTTTTAACATATCCGTATGTTTCTTTGAACGGTATATTTTCAACGAATTCATCATCATCTAAACCTTTAAATCTTTCATTCCATTTTAATACATTATGTGGACCCGCATTGTAAGAAGCAATGACTTTAAAAAAATTATTATCAAATTTTTTATTTAATTTAGAAAGATAATATGTTCCAAGTTTTATATTATGATTTGGTTCAAATGAGCTTCGGGATTCGATTTCTATTTCATTCTCGAGTGATTTTTTTGTTTTATCCATTAATTGCATTAATCCTTTTGCTTTAACTCTTGATACAGCATTTTCATCAAATAAGCTTTCTTCTCTCATTAAAGAATAAATTAGGTTTTTATCAACATTATATAAACTTGAATAATTTTCAACTATTTTACTGTGAGCAAATGGGTACTTATGATCTATTTTAGATTTTATTTGATAAGATAATTTAACTACACTATTAAACTCATTTAATTTTATTAAATTATCTAAAAAAGCTTCCATATCCTCATCGTTTAATTTATTAATTATAAATCTTTGATAGATTTTTAATTCAGGCATTGCTCTATCAATTTCAGTGAAAAATTTTGCTCTGCTATTAATTTGAGAATTTATTTTAACTTTTAAAATTTCTTTTTTAGGTTGAATATTTCTTTTTACACTAGATAAGTAGACATAATATCCATATTTAAAATTTTTTAAAATTTCATCATATATTTCATTTGCCTCTTTTGAATCCTGTAATTTTTCTAAAGATCTCGCTTTCCAATACATTCCTTTTGTCTTATAGTAATTTTTTTTAGATTGTTCGAGATAAGCAAAAATATTTAAGGAATCTTTATAGTTCCCCATCATATATTCGGACCATCCTAATCCCCAGTATGAGTCATATAGGTATTTTTTAGATTTTGTTTTAATTAGTCGATCATAGATTTTTTTAGCTTCATTATAATTTTTATCTAATGAAAATAATCTAGCTGATAAATATGATATTTGATCATTCCTTTTAAAATTTGGAAACTTCAATAATATTTTTTTTAAATCTTCTGCACTTTTAGAGTTATTATCAATTTTTTTTAAATTATATATTGCTAGTTGATAATTAGCTTCTGCAATTATATCCAATTGACTGTTTAAGCTATTCTCTCTTTTTCCACTTGCTATTCTCTCTAATATTTTTAAACCCGATTTTTCATCACCTTCTCTGAGATATATTATTCCCCTCAGTATTTCTATCGATTCATTGTAAGGTTTGTATTCTGATTTAAATTTTTTAATTAAGTTTTTTTTGAAAAGAGTTTTAAGTCTATTTATTTTATATTCAGTTTTGATTAATTTAGAAGAAATTTTATTTTCTACTATATTAATAAATTCAAAGTTTGGATAATTACTCCAAATATTTAAGAATTTTTTTTCAGATTCTTTTTTTTTATTTTTGTAATCATCAATTATTGCACTGTAAAAATTAACATAAACTAAATCAAAATTATTAAGTTTATAATTTTTTTTCAAATTAGATAAAGTTTTTTTGAGTTTCAAATAATTTTTAGAATTAAATAATTTTTTCATGTACATAAACTCTATATTTTTTAAAAAGATAGAATTTTTATACTTTTTATTAAATGATGATTTAAATTTTTCTATATCCTCAATATTTTTTTTATCTTTATATAAAAAAAAGTTATAAAAATCAAAAAAATCTTGAAATTGATTATAATCTTCTCTAGCTTTTTTAATAAAATAATTAGCTTTACCTTTTTTATTTTTATTTTGATAACATATAGCCTTTTTTAGATTTGAGCCTAAATTATCACAATTTTCACTTTTAGAATGTCCATTATTTGACGTAAATAAAAGTAATAAAATTAATATCAGTATTTTTTTCAAATCATGAAACCTTGCTCTTTAAATAGTTACCAATATTATAAAACGTTAATGTTGATAAGAAAATTGCTAGTGAAGGAAAGATTATTAAATGCGGAAAACTTCTTAATCCTTCCCAGCCAGTACTTGCCATTAATCCCCAACTTATATTTGGTGGCGAAATTCCAATTCCTAAAAAGCTTAGAGTTGATTCTGCAAGAATAGAGCTTGGAATAGTAAATGTAAAAGTGACAACCAGAGGACCCAGAATATTTGGTAACAGTTCTTTAGCCATGATATGAAACTTACTAAAACCATAAATTTTTGCGTTTAAAATAAATGGTAAGTTTTTGATTTCTAAAGTACTCGCCCTTGATATTCTTGCAATTCTCATCCAGCTTAATAAGGAAAGAGCTATTGTAATACCCAGTATGCCTTTTCCAAGAAATAAAATAAAAATTGATATTAAAAGTAAATCAGGAATTGAATAAAAAATATCTACGATTTTCATCATTATTTCATCTATAATTCTATTACTAAAGCCAGCAATCAAACCATAAATAGTTCCAAATATTAATGATATCAATGATGTGAATAACGCAACCTGTAAAGATATTTTAGAACCATAAATTACTCTTGAGAATAAATCTCTACCTAGCTGATCAGTTCCGAACAAATTTTCAATATTTGGAGATAATAAAATTTTTTCATAATTAGATTTCAATGGAGACATCGAAGTTAAAAGATAAGGAAAAAATATTGATATTAATAAAAAAAGGATAAAAAAAACAGAGAGGTATAGCTTTATTTTACTTTTTTCTTTTTGTTTTTTTATGTTCAACTGTGACAATAGTTTTAATACCACCTCTAACATTATAATCACCAGTAATGGATACATATTGTGGGTCACATGATTTAACAAAATCTTCTAAAATTTTGTTAGTTACAGCTTCATGAAATGATCCCTTATCTCTATATGAATATATGTAAAGTTTTAAAGATTTCAGTTCTATACATTTTTTATCAGGAATATATGAAATATTAATAGTACCAAAATCAGGTTGACCTGTTTTTGGACAAAGTGATGTAAATTCTGGACATGAAATTTCAATTTTGTAATTTCTTTTTTTATTTGGGTTTGGAAATGTTTCGATTTTATTCATATCTATAAGTCTAGCATTAAATTTAATTATAAATATTTTTTATTAATTATATTTTTATAATTTTTAATTTCTTTCTTAACCATTGTTAAAGATGTTCCACCAAGTGATTTTTTGGAATTTACGGAATTATCTAATTTTATATAGTCATAAATATCAATATCAATCTTATTGGAAAATTTTTTATATTCTTTAATTTTTAAATCTGAAAGTTTTACATTCTTATCCTCACAATATAGCACTAATTTACCTGTTATAGAATGAGCATCTCTGAATGTTAACCCTTTTTTTACAAGATAATCTGCTAAATCTGTTGCGGTCATGAAACCATTTTCTATTGAATTTTTTATAACATTTTCATTAAAAGTAATTGAATTAATTAAATTACTGAAAATTGAAATACATTCTGTACAAGTTTTAATAGATGAAAAAAGAGGGATTTTATCTTCTTGTAAATCTCTATTGTATGTTGATGGTAGCCCTTTTAAATTAACCATGATATTTATAAGATTTCCATAGATTTGGCTACACTTGCCTCTTATTAATTCTAAAACATCTGGATTTTTCTTCTGTGGCATTATGCTCGAACCAGTCGTAAATTTATCATTAATTTTAATGTAATTAAATTCATAACTGTTCCATAAAATTAAATCCTCAGAAAATCTCGATAAATGCATCATTATTTGCGAACATGTAAATATTGAATCGGTTATAAAATCTCTATCACTGACTGAGTCTAGGCTGTTTCTAGAGGTTCTTTTAAATCCTAATAATTTCGATGTATATTCTCTATCAATATTAAAAGACGTTCCAGAGCCCGCACATGAACCAAGCGGATTGCTATCAGCTACTTCATATGCTTTCTCAATTTTTGATAAATCTCTTAGAAACATCTCTATAAAAGAATTTAAATAATGGGAAGCTAATATTGGTTGCGCTTTTTGAAGATGTGTATAGAAGGGAATTATAATTTTTATACTTTTTTCTGATTTTTTAATTAATGCTTCTATTAATTTTTTAACATGATAATGTAAATTCTTTAAAGAATCTTTAGTATACAATCTCATGTCAGTCACAACTTGATCATTTCTACTTCTGGCAGTATGAACTTTTTTCCCTACATTTCCTATTTTTTTTGTTAATGCATGTTCAATATTCATATGAATATCTTCCAATGACGAATCAAAAATGAATTTTCCATCATCAATTTCTTTTTCTATTTTTTTTAAACCTTTTAATATTTTTGATTCATCTGATGGCGAAATAATTTTTTGTTTTTTAAGCATTTTTACATGAGCTATAGAGCCTTTTATATCATATTTATAGAGTTCTTTGTCAATTTCAATTGATGATGTGAATAACTCAACTTCTTTATCTGTAGAATATTTAAACCTTCCGCCCCATAATTTTTTACTCATACTAAGGAATATAAAATATATAAACTTTTAAAACAAATAATTATTACAAATAAATTATTATTTAGTGGGATTTTCAATATGAATAGTTCTTGTTGGAAAAGCAAACTCAATTTTTTCGATTGCAAATCTTTCAAATATTTTAAGTCTTAATTTGTGATTTATTTCTATGTATTCAGTATGATCGGCACTTTTTACATTATATACAAGTTCAAAGTTCAGAGAAAAATCAGCAAACTCTACCATGCTAGCTCTTACAAAATCGGTCGAATTTATACTGTTTACAATTTCTGTAAGGATTTTCTGAATATCTTTTAATTTTTCATAAGGGGTACTGTAGACTACTCCAATCATTATAGTTGTTCTTCTTTTCTGCATTCTAGATTGATGATAATTTCTTAAGCGACTATTTAACAAATCAGAATTTGATATAATTATTTCCTCTCCTGATATACTCTCAATTTTTGTGCTTTTTATTCCTATATTTTTTACTGTTCCCATATAATTATCTAAAACAATGTAATCTCCAATTGCTATTGGCTTATCGATCATAATAGTTAATGACGCGAATAAATCTCCCAATATACTTTGAGCTGCTAAAGCAATTGCAAGTCCGCCTATACCAAGGCCAGCAACTAAAGCGGTTATGTTAACACCTAAATTATCAAGTGCTAATAAAAGGAAAATCGTCCAGATTAAAAACCTAACTAATTTGTTGAAACCTGATATTGCAGTAACGCTATGCATATCTTTTTCTTTTTCTCTTGCACTTTTATATTTATCAAAAATCAGGCTTGAAATATTAATAGCCCATTTAGTTAATTGCCATAAAAAAACTATTACAAATAATTGTTCTATTCTATCAGTTATTTGTTGATCAATAAAAATAAATTTTGAAGATATAAAAAGTGCAAAAAATAATACAAAAACATTTGATAGAGATTTAATTACAGAACCGATATAGTCATCAATCTTGTTTGATGTTTTTTCTGTAAAATCTATAATTTTATTTGAGATAATATTTTTAAATAATTTGAGAAATAAAAACAATATGATAGTTAAAAGCAGTAGCAATCCCCAATCAATTAATACATTATTGAAAAAATCAGTTTTAATTAAGTTTGTGAACCAGTTGAACATTAAAAATATTATAAGAGAAAATATTAGTTTTTTATACTGATAGTTTAAGATATGAATGAATTTTATAACCCAATAACTCTCAAAACTCAAAATATAACTGTATTGATTACTGGTGCGACTGGCTATATAGGTGGTCGACTAATCTCCAGATTATTATCTAATAATATTAAGATAAGAGTTTTAGTTAGAGATGTTAATAAAATTAAAAATAAGTCTTGGTTTAATAAAGTTGAAATATTTGAAGGAGATTTGACAAAAATTGAAACTCTTAATGGTCTTTGTCATAAAGTTGATCAAGCTTATTATTTAGTCCATTCGATGGGAACTTCTCAGGAATACATTGAGCTTGATAGGCTAGCTGCTAGAAATTTTGTAAAATCCTCGGGCGATTTATCTCACGTAATTTATCTAGGAGGAATATCACCAAATGAGTCGAGCATATCCGAACATTTATCTAGTAGAATCGAGGTAGGTAAAATTCTCAGAGGTTCTTTACCAACAACTGAATTGAGGGCAGGCCCAATTATTGGTTCAGGGTCTGCCTCGTTTGAAATGTTAAGACACCTTAGTGAAAAATTACCAATAATGGTTGCTCCAAAATGGATAAATAACACTGTTAGACCAATAAGCGTTAGAGATGTTTTAAAATATTTGGTTTTATCATTAGATAAAAAACCCTGTGAAACCTTAGATATTGGAACAGATCCAATGACTTTTAAAGATTTAATGCTTGAATATTGTAGATACAGAGGATTAAAAAGAAAAATTTTTCCAATACCTGTTTTAGCTCCTAGCATAGCGGCATGGTGGATAAGTTTAGTGACTCCAATAACAAATTCTTTGGCGTCTCCTATTGTGTCAAGTGTTATAAATAATATAAAAGGCGATGTTACTAAAGCTAATGACTTTTACCCTGAAATTAAAACCTTAAATTACTATGATTCAATTAAATCTGCATTGGATAAAACAAAAAAAGAATTTATTGAAACATCATGGAACAAAGAGAAAATTCAATTTAATTATAAATTATCTCAGCTTCGTGGACGTTTTGAGGAAATAAGAATTGCAAAAACAACAGCTTCTTGTTCAAGTATTTTTTCAATTTTTAAAACTTTAGGCGGGAAGAACGGCTGGAAGGCATGGGATATTTTATGGAGGATTAGAAAATATATTGATATTTTACTTGGCGGTCCTTTAATCCAGGAACCAGACAGGGATAATCTTCGTATTGGATCCGATTTCGATTGTTTCAGAATCGAAAAATTTGAGGAAAATAAGAAATTGTTATTAAAAATGAAATTAAAATCACCTGGCGAAGCTTGGTTAAAATTTGAGGCAATTGAAGACGTTTCTAATTCTTATATTGTTATGACTGCAATCTTTGAGCCTAAAGGTATCTGGGGTTATTTGTATTGGTATTCAATACTTCCATTACACAAAATAATCTTCAAAGACCTAATGATTGCCCTCAAAAACGAGTCAGAACTAATAGAAAATATGCAATAAATGAAGTATTAAAAATTATTTTTAAAAAAAAGATATTTTTTCTTGACTGATACAATATATAGTGGTTTAATCACATAATAATCACAATATATTGTTTGTTTTAATCTTTAGATTTTTGGAGAGCGTGATTATCCCTGGGGCAAGGAAATAGTTTATAAAACCCTTTTTGCACCCCGTTAATAAGCTTTTCCTTGCCTCTAAAGAGTCTACAGAAGGAGTATTTATGAATCTTATTGATGAGCTAATGGTTGTTAAAAGATCGGGAGAAGTAGTTAAATTTGACCTAGATAGAATCCAAAATGCTATTAATGCCGCTATTAGTGCTGGAGATGAGAATTTTGATCCAAAATCAGTGTCGTTAGTAGTTGATTCGATTCAAAAAGAAATTAATGACAGATTTACGGAATTTTATCCAAATGTTGAGAATATCCAGGATATTGTAGAGAAAAACCTCATTAAGTCCGATATGTTCACTGTAGCAAGAAGATATATTATTTATAGGGCTGAAAGAACCAGTGAAAGAGAGAAATTAAAAGAAAATATTTCCAGAAAAGCAGAACTTGGTAAATTAAAAATTGTTAAAAGAGATGGAACTACAGTTCTATTTAATCCTCAGAAAGTCAGAGAAACAATTTATAGAATTTGTCAAAAATATCCAAATACTACTTCAATTGATTCTATATCAAGAGAACTAAATAGAAATATATTTGATGGTGCAACCACAAGTGACATTGAAAAAGCCCTACTTCTGGCTTCAACAGCTTTTATTGAAAGAGATCCAGATTACAGTAAAGTTTCTGCCGGATTTTTTATGCAGAGACTTTATAAAGAAGCTATAGGAATTTCAATAAATGAGAATAATCTTATCGATGAATACAGAAAAACATTCATAGATGGTATTAAATTAGGCGTTGCTAATAAATACCTAGATGAAAAATTATTAGATTTTGATTTGGACAAATTAAGTAATTCAATCGATCCAGAAAGAGATGAACTATTTGAATACCTAGGGATTCAAACATTATATGAAAGATATCTTCAAAAACATGATGAAAAAAGATTCGAATTGCCCCAAGCATTTTGGATGAGAGTTGCAATGGGACTCTCATTTAATGAAAAAAATAAAGATTCCAGAGCCATAGAATTCTACAATGTTTTATCTAAACTACATTTTGTATCTTCAACCCCAACACTTTTTCATTCAGGAACACCTCACCCACAGTTAAGTTCTTGTTATTTGACTACAGTTGGAGATGATTTATCTCATATTTTTAAATGTATTGGTGATAATGCACAGTTGTCTAAGTGGTCTGGTGGACTTGGTAATGATTGGACTAATATTAGAGGAACAGGTTCACATATTAAAAGTACAAACGTTGAGAGTCAAGGAGTTATTCCATTTCTTAAAATTGCAAACGATGTAACAGTAGCTATTAATAGGAGTGGTAAGAGAAGAGGAGCTACATGTGCTTATCTAGAAACCTGGCACCTTGATATAGAGGATTTTCTCGATTTAAGAAGAAATACAGGCGATGACAGAAGAAGAACACACGACATGAATACCTCAAATTGGATTCCTGATTTATTCATGAAACGTGTCGAGTCTGACGATTTATGGACCCTTTTCTCACCTGAAGAGGTACCAGATCTCCATGACATATTTGGTAAAAAATTTGAATTAGCTTATCAAGAATATGAAAAAATGACTAAAACTGGAGAGATTAAAAAATTCAAACAAATACCCGCAAAAGAATTATGGAAAAAAATGTTAACAAGGTTGTTTGAGACAGGACATCCCTGGATTACATTTAAAGATCCTTGTAATTTAAGGTCTCCTCAAGACCATGTAGGTGTAGTTCATAGTTCAAATTTATGTACTGAAATTACTTTAAATACATCTTCAGAGGAAACAGCTGTTTGTAATCTTGGGTCTATAAATTTATCAAAACATGTTACAAATGAAGGAAAATTAGATAGGAAGTTATTAGAAAAGACAATATCAACAGCCATGAGAATGCTGGATAATGTTGTAGATTTAAATTTTTATCCTACTGAAGAAGCTAAAAATTCTAATATGAAACATAGGCCTATTGGACTTGGGATTATGGGTCTTCAAGATGCACTTTTTAAATTAGATTTACCTTTTGAATCACCAAAAGCGCTAAATTTTTCTGACAACTTAATGGAACAGATTTCATATAGTGCAATAAGTGCATCCTGTGAATTAGCTAAAGAAAGAGGCTCATATGAATCGTTTAAAGGCTCAAAATGGGAGAGAGGAATATTTCCTTTGGATACATTAACGTTACTCGAAGAAGAAAGAGGTCAGAATATAGATGTCAATAAAATTACATCTTTAGATTGGGAGGAACTAAAAAGTAGAGTCAAAGATCATGGTTTGAGAAACTCAAATACTATGGCCGTTGCACCAACTGCAACCATTTCAAATATAGCAGGATGTTATCCATGTATTGAGCCTATATATAAAAATATATATGTTAAATCAAACATGAGTGGAGAATTTACAGTTGTAAATAATTATCTAGTTAATGATTTAAAATCATTAGGCCTGTGGTCTAAAGATATGTTGGATAAAATTAAGTATTATGATGGTAACCTTGATCACATTGAAGAAATTCCAGATAATTTAAAATTAAAATATAAAGAGGCATTTGCTATAGATCCATTAACATTGTTAAAACACACATCTGTAAGAGGAAAATGGATCGATCAAAGCCAGTCACACAATGTGTTTATGCAAGGCGTGTCTGGGAAAAAATTAAGTGAAATCTATACAGCTGCATGGAAGCTGGGATTAAAAACAACTTACTATCTTAGAACATTGGCTGCAAGTCAGATTGAGAAATCTACTTTAGATGCCAATAAATTTGGTTACACTCAAAAAAGGGAGTATCAAAAAATTGAGGAGGAAAGACAAGCAGAAACAGAAGAAGTAGTAAGTAATGAAAATAAGCCTGCAAGTGAAGTTGGTAGTGCTTGCAGTATTATGGACCCCGATTGTGAAGCTTGTCAATAAAAAAAAGGAAGGATTATATTATGTCAATTATAGGATTAGATAAAAAAACTGACCCTAACAAAATTCTACCCATGTCATATAAGTGGGCAAGACAACATTATAAGGATGGTGTTGCTAATAACTGGACACCTGAAGAGATTTCTATGCAAAAAGATGTTGAGCAGTGGAAGTCTGATAAGGCAATCTCAGAAACTGAAAGAAGAATGATACTTTGGAATTTAGGATTTTTTTCAACAGCAGAATCTTTAACTGCAAACAATATTGTTTTAACTGTATATAAACATGTAACAAATCCAGAATCACGTCAATATCTACTAAGGCAGGCTTATGAAGAAGCTGTTCATACTGATACCTTTATTTACTGTTGTGACACTCTTGGACTAGATCCGGATTATATATATTCAATGTATGAAACCATTCCATCAATTAAAGAAAAAGATGATTATGTTGTTAGCTTAACAAAATCTATAATGGATCCAAATTTTGAAATAAAATCAAAAAAAGACATTGAAGTCTTTTTGCATGATTTAGTTGGTTACTATGTAATAATGGAAGGTATTTTCTTCTATGCAGGGTTTGCCATGATGCTAGCGCTAAAAAGACAAAACAAAATGGTTGGGATAGGTGAGCAATTTGAATATATTATGAGAGATGAGAGCATTCATCTAGCCTTTGGTTGTGATTTAATAAATACAATTAAAGAAGAAAATGATGGAGTTTGGACTCCAGATCTTCAAAAGAAGATTACCGACTTAATAATTACTGCTGTTGATCAAGAAAAAAAATATGCATTTGATGCATGTCCGAATGGTTTACTTGGTATTAACCCACAGCAATTCTCTGAGTATGTTGAATATATTGCTGATCGTAGACTCGAAAGAATTGGTTTAGAAAAATTATATGGAACAGAGAACCCTTTTCCATGGATGTCTCAATCAGTAGATTTGTCAAAAGAAAAGAATTTCTTTGAAACTAGAGTTACAGAGTATCAAACAGCTGGCTCCCTTGATTGGGACTAAAGAAAGTAAGGTTACAGGGTCCGAAAGACCCTGTAATCATTAATTAATTTAGTGTAAAATTTTAGAGTGTTTACAATAGTTTATTCAATATTTCAAATTTATCTCACTATAGCTAGTACATCATTGATATTTAGAAGACTACATGATTCTGGTAGATCGGGTTGGTGGTATTTAACACCACTTATTGCAATAATTATTTTTTCATTGATAGTTTATTTTAATACTGATGTATATGATTTAGAAGATATTAATAGATTTAAAAACCTTAGTGGTGTGGCTATTCTATTTTTAGTAATTTCGCTGTTAGGTTTTGTTATTGTTTTTATATTAATGTTCTACAAATCCGACCCAGAAGAAAACAAATGGGGGAGGTCGCCTGAAAAATCTTATGAATTTTTAGAGGCTAGTAAGAAGTATTTCGTTGAATGGCTAGACTTTAAAAGCCGCAGTAGACGTTCAGAGTATTGGTGGACATATTTAACATTGTTATTAATAGTTTTAGTAGAAATGATAATTTTAGGCTTTATAGGAGGAGTTTAATAATCTATAATCATACTTTATGAAGCATTTTTTTATTATTTTATCTTTTTTATTTTTTGCTAGCTGTGGACCTAATATTTCATGTGATTCGTCTGATACATTAGATATTCTAGAAGATTCAATTGAATATTATGTTTTAAATGATGACTATGAAAGAGGTTTCAGGTTTGGTGAAGCCATAGGTCTTTCTCTTTTTACAGATGAGCGATATACAGCATATATTGATGGTACTAGGGAAATTCCTGACCCAAAATACAAAATAAAGAATATCAGAGTAAAAAATTATAATAAAAGAACAAATTCATATTCTTGTGCAGCAGAGCTTGAATACAAATGGAATGATGGTCTAGTTAAAAATTTAAAGATGTTAAAAAATATTACTTATCAAGTTGAAGAAACTACTGAAGGAGATATTTATGTATCTAATCTATTTGGTTTCTAATTATCGACAATTTACATAACTCTTATTTTACGTAATTTAAATGAAATCAACAGTAGAACTATAATAAGTGAGAATACACCTAAGTTGTAAACAACATTACAGACTATATTATCGGCAAGAGTAAGATTATCACACGCCATCCAATGATATGAAGGACCACAATATTGATCATTACCAAGAAAATCTAAGAACTCACATATTTGTCTACCAACATATAAAATAAAGATATCCATATAATTAAAATAGAAACTTATAAATTAAATTAGGTATGAATAAAATTAACATTAAAACAACTACTACTAATAATAGAAGTGAGAATCCGTCCAAAAGATTTCTTAGCATTTCATTTTTAATATCGATGCCAATAAAACTCCAAAGTTTATTGGTATATTTTTTCATAAATGAATCAAATTCACTCATTGAAATAATTTAACCAACACAGAATTATTTTCTAGTTAATTTAAATATAAGCTTATAAAAGGAGATATTTAATGAAAATATTAGAAATTTTAAAGGACATAGAGATTGTTATAGCTGATATTGAAGTAAATTTGGGAAATGAAAAACATAACAATCCTACATTGTGTGTTAAAACTAAGAATGAAGTAATCCCACTTTGTACACCTGACGGTCGTCCCATTTTATTAAAATATGAAAACAAAATAAGAATTAAATAATTTTATTTTTTAAAAGGATCTTCAATATCTGGATGCCAAAGAGAAAAATGATTTCTATGATTTTCAGTGTATGAGCCTTCGGGATAAAAATGATCGTAAAAATCCAAATCGATGTGATGATTTTGAACCATCATACGACAATACATTGCATCAGAAAAAGCTGGGAATCTTCCATAAGTTTCATATAGGTAAGTACATACATCTTTAACAATTTCAATTTCTTTTTTTGAAGGTCTGGGAGTATCATTTAATACTCCTGTTGGATCTTTATAAGGCATAAATTTTTCTTCCCAATTTGACCATTTCATATCATTAAAGGCTTCTACTGCTTCACCCATATTAGAATAATAGGGAGGTGAGTAAGCTTCAAAAAGTCCATCAAGTCCTACAGGTGCTTTTGATACTGCTTCTCCCCAGTCTTCTTTTGATTCTACACATGTAAATCCTAGCCCTTTGAAATCTTTATCAGCCCCAAGCATATATCTGCTTTGAAATCCACTAAACATCCATCCACCAATTCCTAAAATTTGTTGTGTTAAAGCTACATTTTGACAAAACATTGGCTGTTCTGCAATGTATCCATTTGCAAATCTTAGCTCAGCTTCAATTAGCGGAATAGGTTTAGATGTGTCTATATAACCATCATCTATCCATTTTTGAGTTCCTGCAGGCTTCATTTTTTTTAATTCATCAACAAAGTGAAATCTATGTCCATCCCTCATATAAAAAAATAGAATATTAATTAGCCCAGCACTTAAATCAGTGACAGGCATCATTAGGGTTGTTCCAGGCTTATTAACACTCCAAGTATTATGTATTGCCAAACCAGGAGGAACAGTAGGCAAATCTGCTCTCTTATCATGAATTTTAATTCTAGAGGCTTTAAAAAGTTCAACAATTTTTTCAATTTTCTTTTCTTTTGACAAGCCTTCAATACCTTTTAAATCAGATGGAAGTTGGTCATGTAATTTTACCAAATATAATCCATCATCATTTGTATAAAATAGCTCGGTTCTATGAATATCTCCTAATGATGCGATAGTTTTACTCATAAATTTAACCTCCAAATCTAGACCTTTATGTGGAGGAAAATCTGAAAGATTTATATTTTTAATCCCTAAACCGTTCCAAACTAAAATAGCTTCTTCTATTTCACTAAGAGGAATAGGTTTATGTTTAGATTTAAATTTTAAAGGTCCTTCATCAATTTCACCACCCATAGCAAACCTGCGGGACCTTCTTTCGTATAGAGCATTTAAAAAAGTATATTCTGTCGCAGTCTTTGAGCCTGGTGGAAGTTTTGACATATAGATATTTTAACTCAAAATAACTAAAGCTTATATAACATTATGAAAAATGAATTAAAAAAGTATCTTACGCAATTATCAATTATAAAAGGTGATTTTATATTATCATCAGGAGAAAAGAGTAACTATTATATTGATGCAAGGCTGTGCACCTTAAGTTCAAAGCCTTTATCAATTATTACCAGCATTTTCTATCAAAAAATAACCCAATTTAATATTAACTATGTAGGTGGGCCAACTATTGGTGCAGATCCAATTGTTGGTGCATTACTCCAAAAAGCATCTGATGAAAAATACAATTTAAGTGGTTTTCTTGCAAGATCAACAGATAAAAAACATGGTACTAAAAAATTAATTGAAGGACCAGATATAGAATCAAAAGATGTAATTCTTGTTGAAGATGTTGTTTCAACTGGAGGTTCACTGATAAAGGTAATTGAAGAATTAAAAAATTTAAAATGTAATGTAAATGCAATATTATCAATAGTTGATCGTGAAATGAACGCAGAGAAAAAATTTAAAGATTTAAATATTAATTATTATCCAATATTTAAAGTTTCCGAGCTCCTCTGATTAAAATATCTTCTTTTAAAGTCTATTAATGCTAAATAAAGACAGGGAATAAGGAATAAAGTTATCATTGTGGCAATTACTAGTCCTACTCCAAGAGATATCGCCATCGGTGCTAAATAAGCTGCTTCACCTCTAGTTTCAAACATTAGTGTTAAAAGTCCTCCAAAAGTTGTAAGTGTAGTTAAAATTACAGCTCTAAATCTATTTTTTGCCGATATGAATACGGCACAGCCATAGAGATTATTTTTAACACCTTTATTTATAAAGTTCATTAAAAGTAAGCTATCATTTATCACTACTCCTATAAGCGCAACCGCACCTATTATTCCTGTAATTGAGATAGGATCACCTCTTAATAAAATTCCAAAAATAACACCAATCATACAAAATGGAACAATTGACATTATTAATAGCGGCTGAATGTAAGATCTTAAAATAGTTGCAAGAATTAGATATATCAACAGTATTGCTATAACGGATGCACGTTTAACACTATTTAAAGATTCTCGAGTTTCTTGTTCTTCTCCATCAAGAGCAAGTTTATAACCTGGATAATTATCTTTTATTGATTCATAAAAAGAAACAGCTTTACCTATGACTTCCCTTGGTGTCGTTATATCACCATCAACTTCAGCAGTAATACTTGCAGCTCTTTGTCTGTTAAATCTTGAGATATTTAATAAATCAGAATTTATATTTATCTCAGAAAAATTACCTATAGGAACAAATTCTGAATTTTTATTTAACATCAAATGGTTTTTAAGCCCCATTATTGAATTTATATTATTAAATTCATATCTAATTTTGATTGTTGCTTTTTCATCGTTCACTCTGGTTTCATCAATTTCCAATCCATCAATTAATGCCCTAACTTCCCTCCCCACGGATGCGGTATTAAATCCATATTGAGATGCTTTTTCTTCATTGACTTTAAGACTTGCTCTGGGTTTACCATATGAGAGGTTATCGTTTATACCAAATACACCATTTTGTTTTTTTAAAAAATTTTTAATTTTCAAACTTATTTCAGATAATTTTGAAGTATCATCCCCGATAATTCTAATATCTATATCTTTACCTTTAGGTGGTCCAGTTGTCTCAATAAATTCTATTGATGAAGGACCAACAACTTTTTCATCTATAATTTTCTGTATTTTTTTCATTGATTTTAAGCCATTTTCTTCACGTTCTTCAAAATCCTTAAGTTGAATTAATATATTTGATACATGATCTCCAAAACCTGGAGGTTTTTTGGAAAAATCAACTCCAATAGTTGATAAGGAATTATTTTTAAGATTTTTATTTGTATTTGATTCAATTATATTTTCTATTTCTATAGTTTTATCCAATGTTGCATTTAAACTATAATTTGTAGGATTTTCAACTTTAACAAGATACTGATTTATATCGGAAGAATACAATAATACGAATGGTATCTTAAATAAAATTCCCAGGCTAATTAATAGTACAACAAAGAAAATACCAATTACCTGGTACTTTGCTCTTAATACATTGATAAGAACTCTTAAATATTTTCTTCTAAATTTATCGAAGTATTTTGAAAAAATTCCAGACTCTTTAGACGCTTTAACAAATTCAGCACAATGAGAAGGTAGAATTGTTAAAGCTTCTATTAAAGAAAAAACTAATGCAAATATTGCCACAGTTGGAATTATAGATAGAAAAATTCCCAAAGTTCCCTCTGCTAATAAAATTGGAAATAAAGATGCAATGTTAGTTAAAACTGTAGCAATAACAGGCCAAGCAACCTCTTTTGCACCAATCACTGCTGCTTTAACTGGTTCAATACCTTTTTGTATGTATCTTTTAATATTTTCAACAACAATTATAGCGTCATCTACAACTATTCCCAACACCATTATTAATCCAAACATTGTTATTACATTTAAAGTATTTCCAGAATATTGCATTAATATAAAGGCTCCAAAGAAAGCAACTGGTAACCCAAGCGCTGCTAAAAAAGCTGATCTAAAATCAAGGAATAGTGCTAAAACAATAAGCACAGCACATATTCCGTAAAAGCCCGTTTTTATCATTGAATCAAATCTACCTTTGACCCAATATGAGGAATCATTTGAAATAAAAACTTTAATACTTTCAGGAGATGTTTCCAAAAACTTTTTAGTTATTAATTTTATTTCTTCTACTGATTTAATAGCATCTTTACTTTTCTGTTTTTCAATCCAAAATGATACGGAGTTTAATCCATTAATTCTTGAAAGACTTAATTCTTGTTCTTGACCAAGATATATATTTGATACATCTTTAAGCTTTAGAGTTATATCACTGGATAGAAATTTTATTGGAATAGACTCTAGCTCTTCAATACTTTCTATTTTACCTTTAGTTCTAATAGTAAATTCTTGTTCACCAAAATTTACTGCACCAGCTGGTAGGTCAACATTTTTGTTTTTAATTTGAGTTATAACATCATCAAGTTTAATCTCATATTGCATTAATTTTTTTGGGTCAATATTTATCCAAAAAACTAAATCCCCATAGCCAGAAACAATTAAACTCTCAACGCTATCTAGTTTTTCAAGTTTATTTCTTAATTCTCTTGCATAAAATCTCAACTCTTCTTTATCAGCTTTACTCGCAATCGATACATTAATTAGTGGAGCACTTCCTTTAACTTCACTGACAATAGGATCCTCTATATCATCTGGTAATTCATTTTTTATTTGGGATATTTTAGAACGAATTTCTTGTGCAATATCTTTTGTATCTTCGTTAGGAAAAAGTTCGGCAACTATGAAAGATCTAGACTCCCTTGATTCAGATTTGATATTTTTAATTCCTGATATTGAAGCAATCTGATCTTCTATTGGAATTGTAATTAATTTTTCTATATCTTCAGCAGTTGAATTATCATATATTGTATAAACTGTTACTTTTTCAAAACCTATAGATGGAAATAGTTCCTTGGGTAAATTTAATCCTACATAAAGACCAAATATTATAATAGTTGCCATTAAAAGATTAGCAAAAACTGGATTTTTTACAGAATACTCAATAATTTTCATTTAATATCTCAACAGGTTGACCATCTTCTAGATTAAATTGCCCATTTAATATTATATTAATTTCTGATAATTCCATTAAATTTTCTATTGCACAATTTTGATCATCAATCCAAATAGGAGTTATGTATTCTTTAAATGCAATTCCATTATCATAATAAAAAATATAAAAATCATTTCCTTGGTTAAGAACAGCTTTTGCAGGGAAAATAAAGTAATTATTATATTCTTCTAAATTTAATTCAACCTCAACGACCTCTCCAGGAAGAAACTTTTCTTCACTATTATCAATTTGAAATTCTAATAAATATGAGAATATTTCCTTATTGATTTCTTTACTTAAACCCAAAAACTTTACTTCTGTTGGCCCACTAGAATCAATTACATTTATTTTTTTATCTGATGAATCTATTTTTTTTAAATCCTCTGAATTCAGGCTTACTCTTCCGATTAATTTATCATAATTTGAAAATTGTAATAAGCTTTGACCTGAATTAATTTTCTGCCCAACATCAAAATAAAATTTATTTATATAACCATCGAATGGAGCTTTAACATTAAGATTATCAAATTCCCATAGAATTCTTTTGTAAATTGCTTCTTTATTATCATATTCAGACTTTGCTTTTTTATATAGGTTTTCTTTTGATTTCAATTCACTTCTTGAAATAATATCTTTATCATAAAGAGATATTGCATCTTTATAGTTTTTTGATTCCTCATCCAAAATTGCTTTAAATGCTGACAAACCATCTTTTACTTCTTTTAATTGTAGAAGTTTTCTCGTATCTGTCATCGCTATTATTACATCGCCTTTTTTGACCATTGAACCAATTGAAAATTTTTTTTCTTTTATTGTTCCATCAACTTCGGCGTTAATTGTGATTTCTTTTTCACTATATAATTTTGCTAAAACAGTTATTTTTTTAGTAAAATTCTCTGGATATGATGTAAAAGTTGATATTTTTGGTATATTTTCCACATTTTCGTTGGTATTTTCTATCCTTTGGCTAAATTGTAAAAAGTATAAACCTAAGAGGATGCTGGCTGCAATTAATAATATTATAAAGAAATTAATTTCTTTGAAGCGCATGATTTAATTAATATACATGATTTTAATATATAAAAATCTTGCATTTTATTAATTAAAAAACTATATTAGAAATAAACAGTGAACATAATATAGCTGTTTCTACAGGAGGCTTTCATGGCTGCATTAACAAAATCACAAATAGCGAGTTCAATTGCTGAGAGATTAGGAATATCCAAAGCTGATGCGAACAGATATCTTGAATCATTTGCCGATCTAGCTTGTTCAGAAGCTAAGAGCAATGGATCTTTTACATTACCAGGATTGGGCAAATTAGTTTTAGTTGACAGAAAAGCAAGACAAGGTAGAAATCCACAGACAGGTGAGGTTATTCAAATACCTGCCAAAAAGGTTGTAAAATTCAGAGTTTCAAAAGCTTGCAAAGATTCTGTCTTAGGATAATTTTTTAAGGCAGGGTTATATGGCTAATCCTGCCTTATTTTTTCAACTTCATCAGCTATCTTTTCTGCAATATATTTTTTAGATTTTAGACCAAGTTTTTTTATCTCATTTTTTGAATTAATTAAATATGTAAAGTTTGAATCACTACCAAATCCACTACCATTCTTAGAAATATCATTAGCAACTATAAAATCCAAATTTTTATTTTCAATTTTCTTTTTTGAATTGACCAATATTTTTTCTGTTTCAGCAGAAAAGCCGATTAAGATTTGATTTTTAGTTTTTCTACTTCCTATAAATTTAAGCACATCAATGTTTTTTTCCATTTCAATTACAATTGGTGAAATGTCTTTCTTTATCTTATTTTTATTTTTATTCTTAAATTTAAAATCTCCTACAGCAGCGGCTTTAATAACTATTGAATAGGATTTTAATTTTTTTGATATAATTTTTTTCATTTCATCAGCGCTATCTACTTTTGTATAATGATCAAACAAATTAAGATTTACATCTGTATGTCCCGCCACAATATCAACTTTAGCTCCTCTTTTTTTAAATTCACTTCCTAAAGCCTGTCCCATAATTCCACTAGAGGGGTTAGAAATAAATCTAACAGGATCTAAATATTCTCTTGTTGCACCAGCTGTAATTAATACAGATTCATTTTTTAAAGTTTTTTTTTGATATTTTTTTTTTACTATTTCAATAATAAGATCAATATCTGCCAATTTACCTTTTCCAACCCATCCACAGGCTAACTCACCTTTTTCAGGTTCTATTATTTGAACCCCAACTTTAATTAGTTTCTTAATATTTTCTTGAACAATTTTGTTTTCATACATGTTTACGTTCATAGCAGGGCAAACAATTACATCTGCCTTTGAAGCTAATAATATATTCAGTAATAAATTGTCTGCGACTCCATTAGCGTATTTAGAAATAAAGCTTGCTGTTGCAGGACATATGATTATCAAATCTGATGTATCAGCCAATTCAATATGTGAAATTTTAGATTCTGATTCATCGTACATATTTGTATGAACTTTATTACCTGTTAGATATTGGAATGTTAGAGCTGTAACAAATTTTTCGGCATTTTCAGTCATTACAACATTTATTTTTGCACCTTCTTTCATAAGCTTTCTACTCAAATCACAAGATTTATAAGCTGCTATGCCCCCGGTTACACCTAGTAATATATTTTTATCTTTAATAGAATTTTTCATCTTAAATTCCTTTATCTGTTATTGCTCCTTTTGAGGCTGAACTCACTAGAATTGAATATTTGTATAATGCACCACTTAAATGAGATCTGCTGGGTTGCTTCCATTGTTTTAATCTTTTTTTAATTTCTGACTTACTTATAAATAATTCTAGAGTTTTCTTTTTTGAATCAATTCTAATCAAATCACCGTTTTTTATCAAAGCTATAGGACCTCCATCAAAAGCCTCTGGGGTTATGTGGCCAACAACAAAACCATGCGTTCCACCTGAAAATCTTCCATCGGTTATTAAAGCGACATCTGAGCCAAGTCCTTGACCCATAATTGCAGATGTTGGAGCCAGCATTTCCCTCATGCCGGGCCCTCCTTTAGGACCTTCATATCTTATTACGATAACTGTACCCTTCTTAATTTTTCTATTAAGAATCGCATTCATGCACTTTTCTTCTGAATCAAAGACTGCTGCTTTTCCTTCAAAAGATAAACCCTCTTTGCCAGAAATTTTTGCAACTGATCCTTCAGGGGACAAATTTCCTTTTAAAATACAAATATGACTATCCTTTTTAATAGGATTCTTTAAATCTTTTATAATATCAGTACCTAAGTTATCTTTTACATTTTTTAGATTTTCTTTTAAAGTTTTCCCAGTAACCGTTAAGCAGTCTCCATGGAGTAACTTAGCATCTAATAACCTCTTTAGTAAAGGCGGAAGTCCACCTATTTCACAAAATTTTGCCATTACATGGGTTCCGCTAGGTTTTAAATCGGCAAGAACAGGAATTTTCTTTCCAAGTTTATTGAAATCCTCTATTTTAACTTTCACGCCAGCAGCACTCGCCATTGCTAAAAGATGAAGAACCGCATTGGTTGAACCACCCAAGGCTATAACAGTTGTAATCGCATTTTCAAAAGCTTGTTTTGTCATAATGTCTCTAGGCTTAATATCGTTTTTAATTAAGTCCAATAATTTTTTTCCAGAATTTATACAATCAGTTTTTTTATTTTTTGAGACTGCAATTTGTGTAGAGCTTCCAGGCAAACTCATACCTAATGCTTCGATAGCAGATGCCATTGTATTTGCTGTATACATACCTCCACAAGATCCAGGCCCTGGGATTGCAGCATCCTCAATTTCATAAAGTTCAGATTTAGTAATTTCATTATTTGAATACGCACCTACAGCTTCAAAAACCGATACAACATCTATTGGTTTTTTTTTATAATAACCAGGCATTATTGAACCACCATAAATAAAAATGGAAGGTCTATTAAGTCTTGCCATTGCAATTAAACACCCTGGCATATTTTTATCACAACCACCAATTGTAATGATTCCATCAAATCCTTCAGCACCACTTACAGTCTCTATTGAGTCAGCAATAACCTCTCTTGAAATTAATGAATATTTCATTCCAGGCGTACCCATTGATATTCCATCAGAAACTGTAATAGTGTTAAAAATTATTGATTTTCCACCATTGGAATCAATTCCTTTGGTTACATCCTTAGCTAATTGGTCAATATGCATATTACAGGGTGTAACCATTGCCCATGTTGATGCAACTCCAATAATTGGTTTATTAAAATCTTTAGTTGTAAAGCCTACAGCTCTCAACATAGACCTGTTCGGAGCCTTGTCGGCTCCATCAGTGATAAAAGAAGAATATTTTTTTCTCGACATTATTTTAAATTTTTTTCAACTTCAACCCAATTAACAATGTTCCAAAATGCTGATATATAATCTGGTCTTTTATTTTGATAATTTAAGTAGTAAGCATGTTCCCAAACATCTATACCCAGTATTGGATTTAATCCTTGAGATAATGGACTATCTTGATTAGGAGTAGAAATTGTTAAAAGTTTTCCAGAGGAATCTTCACACAGCCATCCCCACCCACTACCAAATTGTTTAGTAGCCTTCTCACTGAATTCTGTTTTAAAATTTTCAAAATTTCCAAAATCATTATTAATTTTATCTAATAATAAACCCTCGGGTTGTTGAGTAGAATTTGGACTTAAAACTTTCCAGAAAAGAGAATGATTGTGGTGTCCACCACCATGATTTCTTACAGCTCCTCTAATATTTTCCGGAATATCATTTAAATTAACTAGAAGTTCTTCTAAGGATTTATCAAATAATTCAGGATGATTTTCTAAAGCAAGATTTAAATTATTAATGTATGTTTGATGATGCTTCGTATGATGAATTTCCATTGTTTGTGCATCAATGTATGGCTCTAAGGCACTATAATCAAAATTTAGGCTTGGTAAAGAATGTGACATAATATACTCCAAAATTTAAAAATTTATTTAATAAATATACCTCAGACATAATAAATATCTTTAATTATTATTTACTAAATTTATAAGATAGTATTTTATATACTAGTTTAGATACTAAAAAATTACATGAATTTAGATTTTTTATAGGGGCCAATTCATTAATATCAACTCCTAATAGTTGAGAATTTTTAATAATTTTACGCAGTAATTTTAGTATAAAATTCCACTCTAAACCACCTGGCTCAGGAGTTCCTGTTGATGCCATAATAGAAGGATCAAAAACATCTACATCAAATGTTATATAAATTTTTTTATTTTTAATTAATTTAATAAGCTCATTTATATCCCATGACCCATAGTTTTTTGCCCAAAAAATTTTTATTCTGGATTTATTTTTATTGATAAAATCAATTTCTTTAGCTGAGGTACTTCTAATACCTAATGAAATAATTTTCACATTTTTATGATCTAAGCATCTTCTCATTACACATGCATGTGAATTAATATTTTTCTCATATGTATTTCTTAAATCTGTATGAGCATCAAAATGAATTATTAATAATTCTTTATTTTTTGCTACAAAGGGCTTTATACAAGCAGATGTAATAGTATGTTCTCCTCCTAGAATTAGCGGGAATTTATTAACAGATAATATTTTTTCAACTGTATTGGATAAATAATTTAACGAATCTGTTAATTTGAGAGGAATCTTATTTATTTTTAGAGTTAAAGGATTAAAGTCCATGTAAGTTTCTTTTTTAAATTCATCGTCATAGAGTTCTAATTGGTGTGAGGCATCTAAAATCATATCCGGACCATTCTTTGTACCTTTCCCATAGGTAACAGTTTTCTCAAGTCCAAAAGGTACTATAATTACTTTTGAATTATTAAAGTTAGGTTGTTTTAAACCTAAATAATTTTTATTACTATTTAAAAAATTAATTTTCTTCATTTCTTAAAAGTACAACTGTTTTACAAGCGATTGCATTATCATTACCTATTTCTCCTAATCCTTCGGAGGTGGTAGCTTTAACAGAAACATTATTTTGTTTAATATCTAATATTTTAGATATATTTTTTTTGATTTTGCTTTTAAATTTTGTTAATTTGGGTTTTTCACAAATTATAGTCATATCAATATTAACAATTGAAAAATTATTTTTCTCCATAATTTTCTTGATTTTTTTTAAAAAAATTGAACTTTTTGCATTCCTATATTTAGGATTTTTATTACTAAAATGTTCTCCAATGTCTCCCTTGTTTAATGCTCCCAGAATTGAATCACAAATTGTATGTATTACGATATCAGCATCTGAATGTCCTACAAGTCCATTTTTGTTTGAAATTAAAATACCACCAAGAATAAGTTTCCTTTTTGATGACTTTTTATGTATGTCATATCCTATTCCTATCCTATACATGATTTATATTTTTCTTTAAAAATTCTAGATCCTTTTTTGTTGTTATTTTAATATTGTTTTCATCATTTATATAAAATTTTATTTTGAATTTATTTTCTTCAAACATTTGACATTCATCTGAAAAATAAGATTTATGTTTTATTTTAGCATAGCAACTTTCTAATGACTTCGTAATGAATATTTGTGGTGTCTGAGACAAATATAGTGAATCCCTAGGAATAGTTTTAAATATATTTTTATTTTTAATTTTTTTTATAGTATCTTGAATTTTTTCAATTGGTATAATTCCATCTGAACCTTTAATTTCATTAATCATTTTTCTTATTTTTGAGATGTTAAAATTAGGTCTTACCGCATCATGTACTATCGTATATTCATTGTTAATTTTTGCTGATGATAAAAATGCTTTCTTTACACTATTGAATCTTGAGGATGAGCCATTAACTAATGTGATTTTTTTTTTGATATTAAAATTTTTTAATATTTTATTTATGTACGAATCTTTAATTTGACTGTTTTTTACTATAATAATATTTTCAATAAGGCTTATTTTTGAAGCTTTGATAATTGAATACATGAAAATGGGAATATTATTTATTTTAAGGTATTGTTTTGGAATTTTTTGGCCAAATCTTTTTCCATTTCCTGCAGCTGCTAATATGAAATTAGCACTTTTACTTTTCATTATTTTACACCAGAAATTGTATTATCTTTATCTTTTAGCTCTGCAACTTTAGAAAAAATCATTCTTCCAGTTGGGGTTTGTATAACACTTGTTATTATAAGATTGACTTCCTTATCAATATGTTTTTTTCCGTTATCAATTACTACCATAGTTCCATCATCAAGATAACCTACACCTTGATTTTCATCTTTTCCTTCTTTTATAACTTTTATGCTCATATGTTCACCTGGTAAAATGACAGGTTTCAAAGAGTTTGCTAATTGATTGACATTAAGAACTTTCACACCTTGTAAATTTGCAACTTTTGTAAGATTAAAATCATTAGTAACTAATTGACCTTTTAATTCTTTTGCTAGTCTGACTAATTTTAAATCGACTTCTTTGATGTTTGTAAAATCTCTGTCAACAATTTTTACTTTTAAGTTTTTCTGATCCTGCATTTTCTTTAAAGTTTCCATTCCTCTTCTACCTCTAACTTTTTTTAAATTATCGTTAGAATCAGCAATCCATTGAAGTTCTCTAATTACAAATTGTGGAAGTATGATTGTACCTTCTAAAAAACCTACTTCAGAAACATCTGAAATTCTTCCATCTATGATGGCACTTGTATCTAAAATTTTTGCTAGAAAAAATTCATCTTCAAGTTTCTTGTCAGGATCAGGATTTGACCCTTTTTTTAGCCCAACTGCAATTCCTAGGCACAGAATTGATAAAAAAACTATTGGATATGTGTATGGTGGGTATTTAATACTCAAACCAATTATTTCCGAAAAATATGCAAAGGTAAGAAAAAATAACAATGATGCACCAGTACCTATAGTTGCACCAACTAGAGCTTTTGCACTTAGATCATTAAATAATTTTTCAGAGTAATAAACAAAGAAAAAAGTTATCAATCCACAAAATAATCCTATACCTACTGAATAAGGAAGTATTAAGTTTCCAACAGATTTAAGATTTGTTAACGTAATATAAAAACCTGCAATTGAACTAATGATAGAGAAAATAACTCTTAAAGGACTCATTATAAGAGTATAAATAACACATTAATTTTAAACAAGTTTAACAACTATTAATTGCTTATAAATAGTTTGGACTTTATTAAGTTACAAATTTTGAATATACTTCAAATACTAAATGATAAAAAGATATTCAACTCCCGAAATGACTGATGTTTGGTCAGATCATAATAAATATCAAAAATGGTTAGATGTGGAACTTGCTGTATGTGAAGCATGGGCAATTGAAGGTGTAATTCCAAAAAAATCTTTTAGAAATATTAAAAAAAGAGCAAGCTTTAATGTAAAAAAAATTGAGAAAATTGAAAAAATTACAAAACATGACGTAATTGCATTTACAACAAATGTAGCGGAATATGTGGGCCCTGATTCTAGATATATACATTTAGGTCTCACTTCATCGGATGTTTTAGATACCGCATTTTCACTTCAATTAAAGGAATCTGGTTTACTAATAAAGAAAGAATTATTAATTCTAATTAATACACTTAAAAAATTATCAAAAAAATATATTGAAACTCCAATAATGGGAAGATCTCATGGAATTCATGCTGAGGTTACAACTTTTGGTTTAGTCGTTGCAAACTGGCTAGATGAAATGATAAGAGCCAAGCAAAGGTTGGAAAGATCAATAAGTCAGTGCTCAGTTGGTAAATTGTCAGGCGCTGTTGGTACATATTCCAATATTAGTAAGTCAATTGAGACAAAAGCTTGTAAAATTTTAAAATTGAAAGCTGCTGATATTTCAAGCCAAATAATAAATAGAGATTATTATGCAGATTTTTTTATTTCACTAGGGTTTATAGCAACATGCATTGAAAGAATATCAATACAAATAAGACATTTACAAAGGACCGAAGTTCAGGAAGTTGAAGAGGGTTTTACTAAAGGTCAGAAGGGATCATCTGCTATGCCTCATAAAAGAAATCCAATATTATCCGAGAATTTATCCGGGATTGCTAGATTTGTTAGATCAAATATTTCTCCTGCTTTTGAAAACATTCCACTATGGCACGAACGTGATATTAGCCATTCATCTGTAGAGAGAATTATTGCTCCTGATTCATCGATAGCTGTTCATTTTATGATTCGAAGAGCGAATTCAATGATGTCTAATTTAAAAGTTTATAAAGAAAATATGATTAAAAATATTTATAAGACGAATGGAATAATTTTTTCGCAAAATATTTTGATAAAATTAATTGAAAAAGGTTTAACCCGTGAAAATTCTTATAAGATTGTTCAGGATAATGCGCATGCCGCATGGGATTCAGGGAAGAATTTTAAAGATTTATTATTAATTGATGACAGAGTTACAAAATTGTTAAAAAAAGTAGAAATTGATAGTGCTTTTAATTTCGATAATTTATTTATTAAGGCAAAACAAATTTTAAATAGAGTTTTGAAAAAATGAAAAAAATAATATTTTTATTTTTATTTTTTATTTCAATTACATCATGTGAAATCTTAAATAAGCTTAATACATCACAAGCTGATAATATTTCAAGACAAGATGTAATTAATAAATTCGAAAAGAATTTTCCTGAATTCTTTTCTGACTCAGTAGTAACTTTGACAAATTTTAAGAAATCTCCAATTGGTGATTTATATGAGGGTGCTTTTTTAATTAAAAATCAAGATAAAGAAGCAGCATTATATTTTTTATTGTCTTCAGATGGAAATTATTTCATTTTTAATCCAGAAATCATAAATGTTTCTGGTCCTATAAGAAATGCTAAATTAATGGAAGAAATAAGCCTTGAGAATATACCATTTATTGGAAACCCAAATGCTGATATTGTAATTGTTGAGTATTCAGACTTTCAATGCCCCGCATGTAAATATGCTTATGAAAATGTTTTAGGTTTTCTTAAGAATCCTAAATATTTAGATAATATTGTAATATATTTTAAACATTTTCCATTAAGCTTTCATTTGTGGGCAGATGATGCCGCTGTGTTCACAACCTGTATAAAGGATAAATATGGTAATGATAAATTTTGGAAAGCTCATGATTTGATTTTTGATAACCAATCAAAATTTAGTAAAGATAATTTTTTAGACGATATTAAGAGTATTATGTCAGATGAGGAATCTTTATTATGTTTAAATAGTCTTGAAAATGATGATTATGCTAGCAGCGTATTTTCTAGCAAGGATGAGGGAAGTAAAATAGGTGTTAATTCAACTCCCACTTTCGTTATTAATGGATATATTGTGAAAGGTGCAGATTTAACAAAAATTATTGATGCCATAGAGTTTTTTTCAAAATAATTTTTTAGTTTTCTAGTTAACAATATGGATATTTTAAATCATTTAAATAAGCTTGTTATAGATAACGAAGAAAAAATCAATGAATGGATTTTTAAGAAATCTAATATTTCAAATCCTCCTTTTTATACCTCTACAGATTTAAGAATATCTCAAAATAAAATAGCCGCAGTTGATACAAATATTTTTCCGGCAGGCTTTAATAACCTGTCTCCTATTTTTAAAAAATTAGGATCAGAACATATTGAAAATTTTATAAATAAGAATTTTAATTTTAAAATTTCTAAAGTTTTAATAATTCCTGAAATTCACACAAGAAATCCTTTTTATTGGGATAACGTATTAGCAATTCAAGATATGTTGAGTTTATTAAATGTAGAGTCAAAAGTTGGGTTAGTTCTAGAAGATGAAGTAGATTTTGAATTTGATTTTGACTCAACTTCAAATGTGAAAGTTACAGCATCACTTGTAAAAAGAAATAAAGATACAATTTATATAGATAATTTTGAACCAGACTTGATAATAATAAATAATGATTTTTCCAATTTTTATCCTGAAATTTTATCGAAAACATCACAAATTATAGTCCCATCTATTGAGGTAGGATGGCATACAAGAAAAAAAGATATCCATTTCCATTTTTATAATTCCTTGGTCGAAGAATTTTCAAAAATAATTAAAGTAGATAAAAGTTTTTTTAGTTTAGATACAGAATTAGTTTCAAATATTGATATAGATAATATTAAAGATCGAGAGCGTGTTTCTAAAGTAGTTGATAGGATATCTAATAAATCAAATTCAGGTGCGTTTATAAAAAGTAATGTAGGCACATATGGGATGTCAGTAATGAATATTAAAAATGGTGAAGACTTTATAAACTTAAACAGAGATGGAAGAAAAAAGATGAAGATATCTAAGGGAGGAAGAGTTTTAAATGATTTAATTGTTCAAGAATCTGTTCCAACAGTGTTCAAAAATAAAGAGCCCGTTTATTATCTTATAGATAATAAGGTATGCGGAGGATTTTTTAGGGTTAATGATTCGAAGGGTGATACAGACAATTTGAACACAAGAGGTATGTATTTTAGCTGTATATGTATGGAAAAAAATTGTTTGAATTGTGATAAATTCTTACAACCAATATTAACAATAATTTCAAAAATAGGCTCTCTAGCAACCGGTTTAGAAATACAACATATTATTGAAGATGTGTAAGATTCTAAGAAACTTCATCATTCAGAGCTTTGTTGTAGGCAATCAATGCATCTCTTCTAGATAAAATCCCTATAATTTTTAATGAACCTGCCTTTGAAACAACGGGTAACATGTCACCCTTATCCCAATGTTTAATAACTTCAAGCATAGATTCCTCTGGTGTTACTGTGTTGACTTGAGTTGATGCTAAATCCTTCATGATAATTACATCCTTTAATTCTTCTTCTAAAACCCAACCTCTATAATCCTGAACACTTATAATTCCTGATAAATTATCATCTTCGTCAATCAATGGGAATGTTGTAAGTTGAGTTGTAGGTAAAAATTCAATAAATTTACCCAGGGTCATCTTTTCTGGGATAGTAACAACATCTTTTTGCATTATTTCACTAACTTTAATGTTACTAAGTATATTAGATTCTTCATTTTGAACAATTTCTATATTATCTTTTTTCAAATAACAAGATTCAAAGGATCTTCCTATTATCAATCTATAAATTGAAGTACCAATAACTGAACTAATCATTACTGGTAAAACTGCTTGATAAGTTTGGGTTAGTTCAAACGTAAAGAAAATTGACGTAAGTGGTGCTTGAGTCATAGCCGCCAAAAATGTGCCCATGCCTACAATTGAATATGAAGTTGATAGATCACCTGGATTAATTAAATCTTTGAAAAAAATATTTTCTACCCCAAATCCAAAAAGAAATCCGCATATTGCACCTAAGAATATTGAAGGTGCGAATATTCCTCCAGGCCACCCGCTACTTAATGTAATGCTAGTAGCTAAGGGTTTTAAAATAAGAATCCCTAATGCAATCCAAAGAGTATATTCGGATGACAAAGCTTTTTGAATTGCCGTATATCCGTTTCCTAAAATATCCAGTCCAATACCAAAAGGTATGAATGCAATTAAACCTAATATTATTCCACCAACAATTGGCCTTATTCTTTGTTCAGGAAAAACTGTTTCAAATTTATTTTCTATTCTAAAATGAAGTTTTGTAAAAAAGGAGGAAATTAATCCTATTACAAGACCCATTAATGCATAAATTAATAGCTCATTGTAACTTAATAACAAAAAATCTATTGTATAAAAAATATTATTTTCACCACTATAAAAACCTGCTACAACAGTTGCCGTAGCAGCCGAAATGACTACAGGTAAGAAGCTTCTAATTTTTATGTTTCTTAATAATGTTACTTCTTCTACAAACAAAACACCCGTAATAGGTGCATTAAATGTTGCAGCGATTGCTCCCGCAATTCCACATGCGATAAATATCTTTAAATCAGATTTTTTTATTCTTATTTTTTGTCCAATAATACTTCCAATTGATCCACCTAATTGTGCCATGGGACCTTCTTGTCCAACTGATCCTCCAAAACCCAATGATATAATTTGAGAACCTGCTTTAACAATTGTTTCTTTAATTGTTATTACTCCGCTACCTTGGGATACGGTATGTATAAAGTTATGAAATTTATATCCTAGAATATCATCATTTTTTGTAATGTAGGTCATGAAAAAAAGAATCAGACCACCAATCAAAGTCCCAAAAATTACTAAATTTTTTTTTGCCAGAGGATTTAGAAAAAGATCTGTTATTGAATTATAAAAAAAATGAAAAATTACATTTGAAAATCCGGTACAAATACCAACAATAAAACCGATTAATATGAAATAGGTGTACTGATTATTCCACAATTCATTAATTGATTCTAGTAGCTTTCTTTTTGGCATTTAATTAAATCTTATAAAATTATGTTTTTTTCTATTTTATGAAAATATATTGTACCATGATTGACTCAGGGTTTTTTTCATGAGAGAATTTAGACGTTCTAACGGTTATAAATATGTCAATTAATGATCCTGAAACTTATACTCTAGGAAGTTTTTTTCTTGCTTTAGCTAGTATATTTATAGCTGGTAAAGCTGTAAGTTCTATATTTGTTAAATTCAAACAGCCAGAAGTCTTGGGTGAATTGATAGCTGGAGTAATTTTAGGTATGTTGGGATTAATACCTTTATATGGTGAATTAGGATATGATTTTTTTCACCTCCTTGCCGAAGTTGGAGTTGCGATATTATTATTTGAAATTGGTCTAGAAACTGATTTAAATGATTTAATAAAAGTTGGTTTGCCATCATTAATAGTTGCAATTTTAGGAGTTATTGTTCCCTTCTTCTTAGGTTATTACACAATATATTTGTTGGCTGATTATAATCTAATTAGTTTTCAAAGTGAGGGAGCACTATTTCTAATAGCTTTGACAGTAGCAGCAACTCTAACAGCAACAAGTGTTGGAATTACTGCAAGAGTTTTGTCAGAGTTGAAAAAATTAAATTCTACAGAATCGAAAATAATTTTAGGAGCTGCTGTCATAGACGATGTATTGGGACTTATAATACTAGCAGTAGTCAGTGGAATTGTTACAACTTCCGGTGGCTCTATTGATGGTAATTTATCGATAAATGTTTCATCAATTCTACTAATATCCCTAAAAGCTTTTGGATTTCTATTTTTAGCTATTGTAGTAGGAAATGTCTTTACAAAAAAACTTTTTATTTTTGTTCATAGTTTGAAAGCTAGAGGTAGTTTGTTACTCGGAGCACTAGCATATACCTTTATTTTTGCTTACTTAGCAAAATTATCTGGTCTTGCTCCAATAATTGGTGCTTTTGCTGCTGGCCTATTGTTAGCCAAGACTAATCAGAAAGATTTAATAGAGGATAGATTGAAGCCTGTTGCCGATGTCTTTATTCCAATATTTTTTATAATGGTCGGATCTGCTGTTGATATTAGTTCTTTTAACCCCTTTATAAAGGAAAATATTGCTGTTATAATTTTAGCCGTAGTTTTATTTATAGTCGCAGTTATTGGTAAGCTGATTAGTGGTTTAGGTGCTTTTCAATTAAATGTCAATAAATTGGTAATTGGCATTGGAATGATACCTAGAGGCGAAGTAGGACTGATATTTGCTTCTATGGGTTTAATGACAGGGGTATTTACAAAAAGTGAGTATTCAGCTGTGACAATTATGGTTATGTTGACAACTTTCATAGCACCTCCACTTTTGTATAAATTTTACAGAGATTAGTAATGAAAATTAAAGTTTTTTTATTTTTAATTATATTACCAAATTATTTAATTGCAGCTGATTCATCAAATGTATTAAGCGTTGATAGAACATTCTTTTTTGAGTTAATAATGTACATATCAGCTCTTTTAATCTTAAACAAATTTCTTTTTCAACCCTTACTTCAATTAAAAGAGGATAGAGATATTGAAAGTTCAGTTAGGCTCGAAAGAGCAGATTCAATGTCTGAACAAGCTAAAAATCTAGAGGCTCAATATAAAGATAAAATTAATGAGTTTAAAGTTGATATCGATAAAACTTCATTCGAAAAAATAAATAATGCAAAAATAGCTGCAGATGAATTAGTTAAAGCAGCAAAAAATAAATCAATTAATGAGATAGAAGAATCAAAAAAAGATTTATCAAATGCTCAAATACTCGAAAAGATTAAAATTTTATCTGTTTCAGATATTAAAGATGGTAATGATGAGATATCTTTGAAAATAAAAGAGGTGTCAAAAATTATTAAAGAGAGGATTAATTAGTTGGCTGAAGAAATTAATTTGGTGGGACAGTTAAAATTTGCATCTCAACATTTATTTAATTTGTTTGTTTTTGTTGGGATTCTTTATTACTTTCTCAAGAGGCCTGTCACATCTTTCTTTCAATCAAGAAGTTTAAACATTGAAAATTCTATAAATTCTGCAAAAGATATAATTGAATCTGCACAAAAATTATATGATGATAGTTCTTCAAAAGTTAGTCAAATTGACAATGAAGTAACTCAAATAAGAGATTCATCTAATAAAATTTGTGATAATAAGGTTGCCGAGATAAATGATAATGCAAGTTCTATGGTTGCTTTAATTGAACGAGATACAAAAGAAATAATTAAGTTGGAAACAAAAAAAATTAATAATCAAATCGAAGATCAAATATTAAATAAAGCTGTTGAACTTGCATTAAATGATATAAAGGTTAGTTTGACACCACAAGAAGACGTAAAAATTATTAAAAACTATCTTGAAGAGGTTAAAAAAGATGTCATCAGCAACAATTAATGATTTTCTTCAAGCTATAACATCCTCGGATACATCAAAAGATGAATTAAAAAATATATATTCATCTTTAGTTGATTTTTTCAATATAACATCATCAAATAAAGAAATTAAAGTTTTCCTTACAAATGATATTTACGATTCAGATTCTAAATTATCAATAATCAAAGATATTGTAGGTGATTCAGATTCTAGTATGAATTTTTTCAAAACAGTTTTAGATTTTGAAATATTAGATGATCTAATTTCATCACATGATTTCTTTTTGAAAAAACTAAGAAAAATTTTAGATAGAGTAAAAATCGAAGTCTTTGTTTCTAGTATTGATGATGATAAAAAAAACAGTATTATGAATGAGTTGTCAGATATTTGGGGTTCTAATTTAGAAGTTAATTTTAATGTTGATCCTGATATTATTGGAGGAATTGTACTTCAAGTCGAAGATAAATTTTATGATGGTTCAATCAAAGGTAAAATAGAAAAATTTAATAATATTTAAAATATAGGAGATTAAAAATGTCAGATTCGGGAATCCAAACAGTAAGTGAACAATTAAAAAGTAAAATAAAAGGATTAGAATTAGATTTTAAATCAGATGAAGTAGGTACTGTTACATCAGTCGGTGATGGAATTGCAAAAGTATATGGCCTAGATCAGGCTATGGCAGGAGAATTAGTTTCATTTGATAATGGGATACTTGGTCTAGTTTTAAACCTTGAAGAGGATAGCGTTGGTATCGCGGTTTTCGGTGAGGACAGCCTGGTTCTAGAGGGTGATAAAGTTAAAAGAACTGGAAAGATTGCTCAGGTTGGGGTAGGTGATTCAATGCTAGGTAGAGTAGTAGATGGATTAGGAATACCGGTAGACGGAAAAGGCGAAATTGAATCATCGGAATTTAAACCTGTAGAGATAAAGGCACCTGGTGTTATTTCGAGAAAATCTGTAAGTGAGCCACTGCAAACAGGAATTAAAGCTATTGATTCAATGATTCCTATTGGAAGGGGGCAAAGAGAATTAATATTAGGTGACAGACAAACAGGTAAAACAGCTATAGCAGTTGATACAATTATTAATCAAAAGGGCAAAGGAGTTTATTGTGTTTATGTCGCTATAGGTCAAAAACAATCAACAGTTGCTCAAGTTGTTGAAAAGTTAAAAGAAAATGGAGCTTTTGAATATACTACCGTTGTAGCTGCAAATGCCAGTGACCCTGCTCCTTATCAGTTTTTATCTCCATTTACAGGGTGTGCTATTGGAGAGTATTTTAGAGATAATGGTAAACACGCATTAGTAATTTATGATGATTTAACAAAGCATGCTTATTCTTATAGACAGCTTTCATTATTATTAAGAAGACCTCCAGGTAGAGAGGCCTATCCTGGGGATGTTTTTTACTTACACTCAAGATTATTGGAAAGAGCGGCTAAAATGAGTGATGAATTGGGGGGTGGCTCTTTAACAGCGCTTCCAATAATTGAAACGCAAGCAGGAGATGTTTCAGCTTATATACCTACTAATGTTATATCAATAACAGATGGTCAAATTTTCCTTGAAACAGATCTTTTTTATTCAGGAGTAAGACCCGCAATTAATGTCGGTTTATCAGTTTCAAGAGTTGGTGGATCTGCTCAAGTAAAAAGTATGAAAAAAGTTGCCGGAACATTAAGGCTTGATTTGGCGCAGTATAGAGAAGTTGAAGCTTTTTCTCAATTTGCATCTGACTTGGATGATGCAACTAAAGCACAGTTAGAAAGAGGATCTCGTTTAGTTGAAGCTTTAAAACAAGGCCAATATGTTCCACTACCTGTGGAGAAACAAGTTCTTTTAGCTTTCGCTGTAACAAACGGTTATGCAGATGATATTGAGCCTGATAAAGTTTTAGAATTTGAAGAAAAATTATATGAATATTTCGAAGCTAACCACAAAGATCTTTTAAATTCACTTCAATCAGAATATAGTGACGATTTAATATCTAGTATAAAATCAGCTTTAGATAAGTTTAAGGGAGCTAGTTAATAATTTAATGCCAAGTTTAAAGGAAATTAGAAATAAAATATCTAGTGTTAAAAGCACTAAGAGAATAATGCAAGCAATGAAAATGATTGCCACTGTAAAGTATGCGAAAACTCAAGTTATGATTAGTTCTTTCCGCCCATATTATGATGCTTATAGAAAAATTATTTCCACTGTTTCAAAAATGTCTACCAAAAATGGTGAGAAATATTTAAAACAAAAAGAAGGGAGTAATGATTTACTAATACTAATATCCTCCGACAGAGGTTTGTGCGGTTCTTATAATTCGAATTTATTTAGAAAAGTTGAAAAAAGTGAAAAAATTTATAATGCAAACATTTTTATTGGTAAAAAAGGCAAGGACTATTTTAAACATTCGAGTATGTTAGACGAAGATTTTTCTTTTAGTGAGAAAAATTTTAAAGAGGTATCCAAAAATTTATCTCCAAGGATCTTGGAAAAATATTTAAATAATGAAATTGATAATGTTTATGTTGGTTACAACAAATTTATTAGTGCTATTACTCAAGAGCCAACAGTTATGAGGGCTCTACCATTTCAAATTGATGATTTATCAGATGAATCTAGCGCAGATGTTTTAATAGAACCCGATGTAGAATCATTTATAGATATTGTATTTCCACAATTTTTTAATTTAATTATTTCTAGTATTTTGCTTGATTCTATAACTAGTGAACATGCTGCTAGAACAGCTGCGATGGATAATGCAACTAGAAATGCCGACGATATAATAAGAGAAACTACAAAATTATTTAATAAAACAAGGCAAGCATCAATAACCACAGAATTAATGGATATTGTTAATGGTGCAGAGGCGGTAAAATAAGGAGAATATTATGAGTACTGAAAATTTTGGAAATGTCATACAAGTTTTAGGTCCAGTAGTTGATGTAGAATTCGGTGGGGAGCTTCCTCCAATTAATACAGCATTGAGACTTTCAAATAATCTTATTAGTGAAAAAGATTGGAACTTAGTAATTGAGGTTGCTCAACAAATAGGAAGTAAAAGAGTTAGGTGTATAGCCATGGATACTACTGATGGAATTAAGAGGGGGGCAAAGGTACTTGATACAGGTAATCCTATTAGTGTTCCAGTTGGTAAATCTGCTTTAGGAAGAATGATGAATGTTGTGGGCGAACCTATTGATGGAAAAGGTGATATAAATTCTGAGGAATTTAACCCTATTCATAAACCTGCACCTACATTTCAAGATCAAAGTACTAAAACTGAAGTTTTTGAAACCGGAATAAAGGTAATTGATCTTCTTGCGCCTTTTTTAAAAGGTGGAAAAATTGGTTTATTTGGTGGAGCTGGTGTTGGAAAAACAGTTCTTCTAATGGAATTAATAAATAATGTCGCTAAAGAATCTGGTGGATATTCCTTTTTTGCTGGAGTTGGTGAAAGAACAAGAGAGGGTAATGATCTTTATATGGAAATGAAAGAGTCAGGTGTTTTAAATAATACAGGACTTGTTTTTGGTCAAATGAATGAGCCTCCTGGAGCAAGAGCCAGGGTGGCACTTACAGGTTTAACTCAAGCAGAATATTTTAGAGATAAAGAGGGTCAAGATGTATTACTTTTTGTTGATAATATTTTTAGATTTACACAAGCTGGATCAGAAGTTTCCGCTTTATTAGGAAGAATTCCTTCAGCAGTAGGATATCAGCCAACATTAGCAACTGATTTAGGGGCATTACAAGAAAGAATAACCTCTACAGTTAAAGGGTCTATTACATCAGTTCAGGCAATTTATGTTCCTGCAGATGATTTAACAGATCCTGCACCGGCAACTACTTTTGCACACCTTGATGGGACAATAGTTCTTTCAAGGCAATTAGCAGAATTAGGGATATATCCTGCGGTTGATCCATTAGATTCCACATCTAGAATGCTTGATCCAAGGATTGTGGGTGACGAACATTACAGAGTTGCCAGAGAAGTTCAAAGAATATTACAAAGATACAAACAATTACAAGAGATTATTGCAATTTTAGGTATGGATGAATTATCCGAGCAAGATAAAATAGATGTTTCTAGAGCTAGGAAAATTCAAAGATTCTTATCTCAACCTTTCTTTGTAGCTGCACAATTTACCGGGCTTGATGGTAAGTTTGTTCCAATTCAAGATACAGTTAAATCGTTTGATGAAATTTTAAGTGGCGAACTTGATGATTTACCTGAACAAGCTTTTTATTTAGTAGGAAGCATTGAAGAAGCAAAAGAAAAAGGAGCCAAAATAGGATAATGAGTGATTCGTTTGAGTTAAAAATCTATACTCCCGATGGAGTCCTTTTCTCTGATTCAGCAAAAAGAATATCAGCTATAAATTCTTTAGGTCAATTTGGTATTCTTCCTGGACATACATTATTTGCATCTGATATTGTAAGTGGAGATTTAGAAGTAATAAACAATGATGGAAATACTATATCTTTTGAAGTTGGAGATGGATTAATTAGTGTAGAAAACAATAATGTTACAGTTGCATTAGAAACAGGCGTTAAGTTATAAATTAATCATAGTAATAGTCCAAGCCTGAGTGGTCAATTGTTTTTTCACCTGCGAGAATTCTTAAAGTATTTTTCAATTTCATGCTTTGGATGAATAAATCATGTTCAGGATATAGATTATCTCCATACATAGGACTTTTAAAATAAAATGACATCCATTCTTGGATGCCTACCATCCCTGATCTTTGAGCTAAATCCATAAAAATTACTAAATCAAGGACTATAGGTGCGGCCAATATACTATCTCTACAAAGAAAATTAACTTTAATTTGCATTGGATATCCAAGCCAACCAAAAATGTCTATATTATCCCAAGCTTCTTTTTCATCACCTCGTGGTGGATAGTAGTTTATTCGTACTTTATGATAGAAATCTCCGTATAAATCTGGATAAAGATCAGGTTGAAATATATGATCTAAAACACTTAATTTACTTTCTTCTTTAGTTTTAAAATTTTTAGGATTATCGAGAACTTCTCCATCACGATTTCCTAAAATATTAGTAGAAAACCAACCATTTAATCCTAGCAATCTACTTTTAATACCTGGAGCTAATATAGTCTTCATTAAAGTTTGTCCTGTCTTAAAATCTTTACCACAAATTGGAACTTTATTTTTAATGCTTAAATTAATTAATGCTGGAATATCAACAGATAGGTTGGGTGCACCATTGGCATAGGCAGATCCACATTTTAATGCTGCATACGCATAAATCATACTAGGAGAGATATCAGGATCATTATTTTTCAAACCTTTTTCAAATGATGATATAGTTTTATGTACTTTCTTTATTTTTAGAAAAATTTCAGTGCTTCCACACCAAACCATAACAAGTCTTTTAATATTATTTTTTTCTTTAAAAAGATTTATTTCATCAATTAGCTCATTTGCTAATTTGAATAGATTTTTTTCTCTTTTAATATTTTTACCTTTTAGATTAGCTGCAAATTTTTTATCAAAAACAGCTTTTTGTGGTTGAATTTCTTCAAGTTCATCTTTAATTAATTCTATTTGATCTTTAGTTAATACACCGGATTTCAAACAAGCATTATAACAATTATCGTTATAAACATCCCATCCAAAAAATTCAATATCTTCTATCTCAGCAAGAGGGAGCAGGTCTTTTATTAAAGGGGTTTTATTCTCAGTTCTTTTACCTATTCTAATGGAGCCCATTTGAGACAATGAACCAAAAAGTTCACCAACTCCTTTTTTCTTAGCAAGAATTCCTGCAATAAATGTAGTACTAACAGCTCCGGAAATACCAGGAATTAATACTCCTAATTTCCCTTTGGGTTTGCTGACTTTGAACTTTTTTTTCATTAGAAAATTATCTTTTAGAGAACTGAGGACCTCTTCTAGCTTTCTTTTTTCCGTATTTCTTACTTTCTACCATTCTGGAATCTCTTGATAATAAACCCTTAGGTTTTAATTTTTCTCTCAAATTTTCATTATATACGACCAAGGCTCTTGAAATACCTAAGCGAATTGCTCCACTTTGACCAGTTAATCCTCCACCTAAAACTGAAATATTTATATCAAAATCTTTATCAGTATCAGTTACCTGAAGAGCTTCAATTGCATGCTTAACCCAAAAATCTCTGGGGAAATAAGAGTCTATTTCTCTTTTATTGATTAGTATATTTCCAGTCCCTTTACTAAGCCAAACTTTGGCTATTGAGTTTTTTCTTCTACCTGTTGCATAAAATTTTTCTGACAATTTATATTACCTCTAAATTTTCTAATTTTTGTGCTTCATGGGGATGGACAGACGAGCTATAAACTCTTAACCTAGAAATTAACTTATCTTGCCATTTATTTTTTGGTAACATTCCCTTTACAGCTTTTTTGAGTATCTCTGGTGAGTCGTCTTTCATTAGGTCCCTAGCTTTTTTACTTCTTAAACCACCAGGAAAACCAGTATTTCTATAATAAAACTTGTGATCCAGTTTTTTACCAGTAAAAACAAGTGAATCTGAATTTATAACTACAACAAAATCACCGTTATCGGTTCCAGGAGTAAATGTTGATTTGCTTTTTCCTATTAGAATAGATGCTATTTTAGTTGCTAACCTACCAACTACTTTATCTTTAGCATCAATTAAAAACCATTTTTTATCTGTCATAAATTATCTCAATAAAGAAATTAAGCTAATATATTACTGTATTGCTTATGCATGTCAAGCATTGGGAAAAAGCGTAAAAATTATTTTTTATGTTATATTAAAGTGAGGTTAAATTCTATGCAAGTGAGCAAAACATTAGATTATGCTGTGAGATCGCTTAGTTATATGGCTTCTTCTAGAGATGAAAATATAACTATTAAACTAGTTTCAGAAAAACAGCATATACCTCACAGCTATCTTGCCAAAATTATGAGGAAATTGGTTCAAAGGGGTATTCTTTCTTCATCATCAGGACCAGATGGTGGCTATTATTTCAAGAAAGATCCGATGAATATTTCTTTAAAGGAGGTGTACGAAGCTATCGAAGGAGATTTACAATTAATAGATTGTATGGATGGCGATCAAGTTTGTGAACTTTTCAAGACTTGTAATCAAAGATCTATCTGGGATCATCTTCAGCTTAACACTCTAGAATTTTTAAGTAAGATAACAGTTAAGGATTTAGCCAGTAAAAAATTTAACACTTAGAAAAAGAGGGTAAAATGAGAGAGGAATTAAAAATTGATAACGATCAAGCAACTAAAGAGATGCTTGAGAATGAAGAATATAAATACGGATTTGTAACTGATGTAGATCAAGATGTCTTCCCTGTTGGTCTAAATGAAAATGTAATTCGTGAAATTTCTAAAAGAAAAGAAGAACCTGAATGGCTTTTAAAGTTTAGATTAAACGCTTACAAAAAGTGGCTCAAAATGAAAGAGCCAAATTGGGCAAAATTAAAAGTTGAAAAAATTGATTATAACTCAATGAGTTATTTTGCAACACCAAAAGAAAGGCCCGAATCACTAGATGATATTGATCCAGAAATTTTGGAAACATACGATAAATTGGGAATTCCTCTTGAGGAGCAAAAAATGTTAGAGGGTGTAGCTGTTGATGCTGTCTTTGATAGTGTATCACTTGTAACTACATTCAAAGATAAGCTGGCTGAGCTTGGAATTATTTTCTGTTCATTCTCTGAAGCTGTTAAAGATCATGAAAGTTTAATAAAAAAATATTTAGGTAGAGTCATTCCAGCAAGTGACAATTATTTTGCCGCATTAAATGCAGCTGTTTTTACTGATGGTTCTTTTGTTTATGTTCCGAAAGGTGTTAGATGTCCCATGGAATTATCTACATATTTTAGAATTAATGCTGAAAACACAGGACAATTTGAACGAACATTAATCATTGCTGATGAAGGTAGTCATGTAAGTTATCTTGAAGGTTGTACCGCTCCCAAAAGGAGCACTAGTCAGCTTCATGCCGCTTGTGTTGAACTTTTAGCGCATGATGATGCAACTATTAAATATTCTACAATACAAAACTGGTATCCAGGTGATAAAAACGGTAAAGGTGGAATTTATAATTTTGTAACAAAAAGAGGAAATTGTGTTGGAAAAAATTCACGAATTTCTTGGACTCAAGTTGAAACCGGTTCTGCTGTTACATGGAAATATCCAAGTTGTATTTTAACTGGTGATAATTCTGTGGGTGAATTTTATTCAGTTGCTTTAACTAACAATTGGCAGCAAGCTGATACTGGGACAAAGATGATTCATTTAGGAAAAAATACTAAAAGTACTATAGTATCTAAAGGTATTTCTGCTGGACAAGGACAGAATACTTATAGAGGTCTTGTTCAAGTCTCTGAAAATGCTCAAGATGCAAGAAATTACACTCAGTGTGATTCAATATTAATAGGCGATAAATGTGGTGCTCATACTTTCCCTTATATAGAAATAAAGAATCCATCTGCTCAATTAGAACATGAGGCAACTACTTCCAAGGTTGGTGAAGATCAAATATTCTATTGTCAACAAAGAGGTATGTCAGAAGAGGATGCTTTATCTCTAATAGTTAATGGTTTTTGTAAAGAGGTCTTTAAAGAGCTTCCTTTTGAATTTGCAGTTGAAGCTGAAAGGTTACTTAGTGTAAGCCTTGAAGGCAGCGTAGGTTAAGTTAGGTCCAATATTAAATAGGGGTAGTTATATGCTTGAAATTAAAAATTTACATGCAAACATAGAAGATAAAAAAATTCTTAAAGGCTTAAATCTTTCAATAGGAAAAGGTGAAGTTCATTCTATAATGGGACCAAATGGCTCAGGAAAAAGTACACTAGCATCTATCCTAGCTGGTAAAGAAGATTATGAAATTACAGATGGAGATATATTATTTAATGGTGAAAGTATTCTAGAGATGTCACCCGAAGAAAGGGCTCAAGAAGGTATTTTTTTAGCTTTCCAGTATCCAATTGAAATTCCAGGTGTTTCAAATAGTTATTTTCTTAGAGAGGCTTTAAATTCTATAAGAAAGTCTAAGGGTGAAGATCCGCTAAAGCCCGTTGAATTTATAAAGTTAGCAAAAGAAAAGATTAAGCACTTAAAGATGGACGAATCTCTTTTAAATCGATCTTTAAATGAGGGCTTTTCAGGTGGAGAAAAGAAAAGAAATGAGATACTTCAGATGTCTATTCTGAACCCCTGCATGTCAATATTAGATGAAACTGATTCTGGATTAGATATTGACGCTTTACAAATAGTTGCCAATGGTGTCAATGCTCATAAAGATGCGAATAGATCCTTTTTGGTTATAACACATTATCAAAGATTATTGAATTATATAGTTCCGGATTTTGTCCATGTTTTAGTTGGAGGAGTTATCGTTAAGTCAGGTGACAAATCTCTTGCATTAGAGCTTGAATCAAAGGGCTATTCTTGGTTGGAGAACTAATTTGAAAGATTTTGAATCTAATTTATCAAACCAGCATGAAAGCTTTTTATCTTTTGAAAATAAGTCTCAGTACTTAAATATTTTTAGAAAAAAATCCTTCGATAATTTTAGAAAGCAAGGTTTGCCTAGTTTATTAGATGAAGATTGGCGGTTTACAGATTTATCAAATTTTTATAGAAATGAATATAAACATTTAGATTCTTCAGATATTGAGTTTGATAAAAATATTGTTCCTAAACATATTAAATCATTAGACGCTCACTTTATATATGTTCAAGATGGAAAGCTGATTGAATCCCCTGAATCTGAACTATTTGAAATAAATGATTTAAGTGTTTTTTTAGAAGAACTATCTGAAGATAAACTAGATTTTTTTTTAAATAGTCATAGCGAAAAAAATGTGGATTTTACTTATGAATTAAATTCTGCATTTATCAAAGATGGAATCCATCTAGAAATAAAAAAAAATACTATTTTAGATAAACCAATAATACTAATAAATTTTTATTCATCTGACCTTTCCCATATTAGCACTAGAAATATTATTGAAGTGGGTGCATTATCAGAAGGCCAAATAATTGAGTATTCATTTTCTAAACCAGATATAAATTTTTTTTTAAATAAAGCTACCTCTTTTTACTTAAGTGATTCATCAAATATAGAACACTTGTCTGTAGATGAATCGAGTAAAAATTCTTACATTTTTTCAAATATTAAGATTAATCAGAATAAAAATTCAAACTTTACAACTGATTCAATTTTAATAGGTGGAAGGATATATAGAAATAATGTTCATCCAGCTTTAAAGGGAGAAGGTGCAAATTCTAATATTTTAGGTTTATATATGTCTACAAATAATCAGCATATGGATAACTATATGTTTGTAGAGCATGAACAACCAAATTGTGGAAGCAGACAGCTTTATAAAGGTTTATTAAAAGATGAGTCTAAAGGCGTTTTCCATGGAAGAATTCTAGTCCATAATGCTGCACAAAAAACAGATGCAAAGCAAACAAATAGAAATTTATTATTATCAGATAAAGCACAAGTAGATACAAAACCTCAATTAGAAATTTATGCTGATGATGTTAAATGTACACACGGAGCAACTACAGGACAACTTGATCCTGAAGCACTTTATTATTTAAGAGCAAGAGGAATTGAATTTGAAAAAGCTAAACTTATAATGATCAGATCTTTTACCGAGGAGCTCTTGGAATTTATTAAAAGTGATTTTATTTTAAATCTGCATAAGAAGACTGTTGAAAATTGGTTTATTGAATCAAATTTAGCTGAAATGGAATAAATTTTTTATTAATAAAACCCTTGACTTACAAATCAAAAAAAATTACAGTAGAAAAAAATAGTGGTTTACTATTTTTTAATCTAAAGGGAGGTTTGTTCTGATATGGCAGTAGCAAAGAAAAAAAAGCCCGCAGCAAAAAAAACAACAAAAAGAAAGCCAGCAGTAAAAAAAGCTACAACAAAAAAAACTGTAGCTAAAAGAAAGCCGGCAGCTAAAAAAACTACTAAAAAGAAGACAGTAGCTAAAAGAAAGCCTGCAGCTAAGAAAAAAGTTACTAAGAAAAAGCCGACAGCTAAAAAAACTACTAAGAAAAAAGTAGTTAAGAAAAAGCCAGCGGCTAAAAAAACTACTAAGAAAAAAGTAGTTAAGAAAAAGCCGACAGCTAAAAAAACTACTAAGAAAAAAGTAGTTAAGAAAAAGCCAGCGGCTAAGAAAAAAGTAGCTAAGAAAAAAGTTACTAAAAGAAAGCCAGCGGCTAAGAAAAAAGTAGCTAAGAAAAAAGTTACCAAAAGAAAGCCAGCGGCTAAGAAAAAAGTTACTAAAAGAAAGCC